>CASGAS010000004.1 GCA_949299505.1 uncultured Eubacteriales bacterium | reverse complement strand
TTCATGCTTTTTGCAAGCCGCTTTTACGCCGTTGCCGCGGCGCCGGTGATTTCGGTCTTGCCGCTGTTGTTCGCCGGGACAAAGCCGATCCAGGATTTGCCGGTGTTGAGCTCGAGCGCATTGCCGCTTTCATCGGTAAGCTTCAGCGGCGCGGACGCGTTCGAGGCGCTCCCCTTGGACCAGCGGATGTTCTGGTAGGTGCCGTTCGAGACGTACACACCCGACCCGCTGGAAAGGTCCCAGTCGCGATGGCCGCTTGAGGACCCGCTGACGGCGGAAACGTTCGTGTACAGGATAAGCACGTTGGAAACCGCCATCGTTTCGCCGTTCGCGTCCTTCATTTCCGACTTGTTCATGTAGTTGTAATAGAGGCCGTCGTCGGCGTTATACCGGAACGTGTGCGTATAGCTGCCGGAAAATTCCGCGTATACGCTTGTGCACGCGCCCCCGGGCAGGGTGCGCTTTTCCGCCGAAAAGGCAAAGGGAGAGGCGTACCCGCTTTTGAGCGTTGTGCGAATCCCCTTGTCCGCAATGGCGGCGGTGAGCTTTGTCCCGGTCGTATAGGCGGTGTGCTCGGAGGAGACGTTGCGGGACTTGTCCCGCGCAAAATACGAGCCGTCGGTCATGCCGTCGATGTCGTCGACGTTGTCACTTTCAATCTTGTCATACGCATAGGTGCTGCCGCCGAAGTGGACGTAGATGGCGTCGAAGCCCTCCGCAAGCTCCACATAGTCGTGCCGCGCGCTGCGCGTCGGGCCGACCTTTTCGGGGATGTCCGCCGTGTCGGCGTACAGCCACATCATGCGCGTAATGCCGCCCTCGACGACGCCTTCTACGACGATGTCCGGCGTGCTCAAGCCCCACTGCGGGCGGGCTTTCGGAGAATTTTCCACCATGACCGCCACGGGACGCAGACCTACGGCCTCCTGCCGAATCGGCTCGCCGGTCAGGGGGTTCGCGGGCGGCGCCGCAGCCTCGGTTACGGGCGTGGTCGTGGTCGGGTCGGTGTCCTGCGCCTCACCGCCGCAGGCGGAAAAGGCGGTCAGCGCCAGCACGGCGCTCAAAAGGCCGGCGGTTACTTTCCATGCAAATGTTTTTCCCATATCGTTTCGGTTTCCCTTTCCTCTTTTCCGGCAGACGCGCTGCCTGTACTATCCCGTATAGTTTAGCACATTTGCTCGAAAAAGGCAAAAGAAAATCTTGAAAAGGCAGAAAATATGGGAGCCGGCACAAAGCCGACCCCCATATCTTGTTAAAACTATCCAGTTTCTTCGTTTATTCCGCACGCTCGGCGGCGCGGTCGGCGATGACCTTGTCGGCCACGTCCTTGGGCGCCTGCTCATACCGCGCAAACGACAGCGTATAGCTGCCGCGGCCCGCGGTCACAGAACGCAGCACCGTCGAGAAATCGCCCATCTCCGCCATCGGCACCTCCGCCGAAAGCTCCTGCATCTTCGGCTCCTCTGCCGGGCCCATGCCGAGCACCCGGCCGCGGCGCTTGGTGATGTCGCCCATAATATCGCCGAGGTTGTCGTCCGGCATGACGGCCGTCAGCGTGCCGATCGGCTCCAAAATGGCGACGTCGGCTTTGGGCATCGCGTTTTTGAACGCCAGGGACGCGGCGGTCTTAAACGCCATTTCCGACGAGTCCACGGGGTGGTACGAGCCGTCGTAGAGCGTCGCCTTGAGTCCAACCATCGGGTACCCCGCGGCAAAGCCCTTTTCGACACACTCGCGCAGGCCCTTTTCGACGGCGGGGAAGAAGTTTTTCGGCACCGAACCGCCGACGACCGCGGTTTCAAACACCAGGTCGTCGCTGTCGCAGGGCTCGAATTTAACCCAGACGTCGCCGTACTGGCCGTGGCCGCCGGACTGCTTTTTGTGCCGGCCCTGCGCCTCGACCGTTTTTCGGATGGTCTCGCGGTACGCGACCTTCGGGACCTCAAGCGTCACGTCGACGCCGAATTTGTTTTTGAGCTTGGAGACAATCACGTCCAGATGCTGCTCGCCAAGCCCCGAAAGCACCTGCTCGCGCGTTTCGGTGTTGTTCGCGTAGCGGATGGTCGGGTCCTCCTCCATAAGCCGCTGCAGACCCGCGGCGACCTTTTCCTCCTCGCCCTTTTTGGCGACCTTGACCGCCATGGAAAGGCAGGGCTCGGGGAAATCGACGCCCTTGAGCACGCGGATATTTTTCGCGTCGCACAGCGTGTCGCCGGTCTTGACCTTGGCAAGCTTTGTCAAAACGCCGATGTCGCCGGCGATAATCTCCTTGGCCTCCTCCTGCTTCGCGCCCTTGACGGTGATGATTTTGCCGATTTTCTCCGGCTCGCCCGTGCGCGGGTTAAAGGCCGTGCTGTCGGCGGTCAAACGGCCGGAAACGACCTTGAAGAACGACATTTTGCCGACGAACGGGTCGGCGACGGTCTTAAAGCACACGGCGGCTAAGGGACCCGCGACGTTGCAGGGCAGGATTTCCTCGTTGCCCGCTTCGTCCTTCGCCATTTCGCCGGCGTACCCGTACGCGCCGGGCGCAGACCACGCAAGGCCGTACAAAAGCTGGTCGACCGCGGCGGTCGTCAGGCCCGAAACCGCGTAGACCGGGTAAATGGAGCCGTCGAAAATGCCGATGCAAAGCCCCTTGAGGATTTCTTCGGGCGTAAAGGCCTCGCCCTCAAAGAATTTTTCCATCAGCGCGTCGTCCGTCGTGGCGACCGCCTCCATAAACGCGGCGGTCATTTCGTCAATGACGGGGTCTTTCGGCATTTCGACCTTGGTCGCCTTGCCGCCGTCGTAGGCGTAAGCCATGCCGGTCATCAGGTTGACGTAGCATTTGACAAGATTGCCCTCCATATAGGGAATAATCGTCGGGCAGAGCTTGTTGCCGTAGACCTCCTTGAGCGCTTCAAACGTCTTGTAGAAGCTGCGGTGGTCGGAGTCGGTCTTGGTAATGGCGAAAAACTTTGCCGCACCGCGCTTTTCGGCCGCCTTAAACGCTTTCATGGTGCCGACGTCCACGCCGGAGCCCGCCGACGTAACAATGAGCACCGCCTCCGCCGCGCGCACCGCCTCCGCCGCGCCGCCCTCAAAGTCGAACAGGCCGGGGGCGTCGATGAGGTTGAGCTTCGTGTTGTCCCATTCTATTGCCGCCATCGCAGAGGAAACGGAGGATTTGCGGCGCTTTTCCTCCGCGTCAAAGTCGAGCACGGTGTTGCCGTCCGCCACGCGCCCGAGCCGGTCGGTCGCCCCCGCGACGTACAGCATCGCTTCGCAAAGCGTGGTCTTGCCCTTGCCGCCGTGCCCGACGACGGCAATGTTGCGGATATGTTCGGACGAATAGGCTTTCATAAAAACGCCTCCTGTTTCAAATTCCCTGCCGCTTATTATATAAAAACAATAACAATTTCGACAAGCATGGGAAAATTGTAGCATATCTGCCCAAAAATAGCAATACGCTTTTTTCGGGATTTCGCAGGAAATTTTTCTGCGGAATTTGCCGCGCCGCCTTGCAATCCCGGGCGATTCTTCGTATAATAGGAAAATAAGGAGGCTGCGTATGTCCACCGACCGTTTTCTGGCGCTGCAAAAGCAGTACCCCGTGTTTTCCTATGACGATTTTTCTATTGAACGCGCCGGTACGCGCCTGCGGCTGACCTTTTCGTTTTCCGTAGAGGGGCTTTGCCGCTTTGCGCCGACAACCGAAATCGAAACCGAAAACCTGACGCTCCTAAACGACCCGCAGGGCCCGCTTGCGCGGCGGTTCGTTTTTGCGCTCGGGCTTGTCGAGCTTATCAGCTACTGGAAAGCCGCCTGCCCGCGCCGCGTCGAGGTGCGCGCGGGCGCGCTTACAGAGGAGGACGTCCGGTTCTGGAAAAAGCTTTATTTCCGCGGGCTGTCGGAATTTTTCTACCGCAACGGCATCCAGACGAACGAACAGGATTTCATGGAGCTGGTTTCCTGCCCCAAGGCGCCCGGCGCCGCGCCCGACGCGGCGGCGTTTCGCACCGCGGGGCTTCGGCTTGTGCCCGTCGGCGGCGGCAAGGACAGCTGCGTAACGGCCGCGCTGCTTGCGGACGCGCCGGAAAAGAACCTGTTTTTTACCGTCAACGACCAAAAGGCGCGCACCGACACCGTGCTTGCCGCGGGCTATACGCCCGACGCGGTGGTGCGCACCTACCGGACCATTGACCCCGGCCTTTTGGCGCTCAACGCCAGAGGCTTTTTCAACGGCCATACGCCGTTTTCGGCAATCGTCGCGTTTTTGTCCGCGTACTGCGCGTACCTGGTCGGCGCGACGGACATTGTGCTCTCCAACGAATCGAGCGCCAACGACGCCAACATTGCGGGGACCGAGGTCAACCACCAGTATTCCAAATCCTATGCGTTCGAGCGGGATTTCGCCGCGTACTGCGCGCGCGTCCTCACGCCCGACATACATTATTTCAGTCTGCTGCGGCCCTTTAACGAATTGCAGATTGCCAAACGCTTCGCCGCGCTCGAACAGTTCCACGACACCTTCCGCAGCTGCAACCGCGGCAGCAAGCAGAACGTCTGGTGCGGCAAATGCTCGAAATGCCTGTTTGTCTTTTCCATCCTGTCGCCGTTTCTCGACTACGACCGGCTGTGCTCAATTTTCGGCGGCGACCTTTTGGACGACCCGGCGCTTACGGCCGATTTTGACGGACTGTGCGGGTTTTCGCCCGTCAAGCCCTTTGAATGCGTCGGCACGCCGTCGGAGCTTTGCGCGGCGCTATGGATGACCGCCGACCGGTTCCAAAAAGCCGGGCGTGCGCTGCCGTGCCTGCTGCGGCGGTTTACCGAAAAAGCCGTGCGCACAGGCGACCGGCCGCTGCTCGACTGGAACGACGAACACAACATTCCGGCGGCTTTCCTGCCCGCCGTAAAGGAGATGTACCGCTTTGTTGCCGCCGATTGCCGCCTATCTGCAAAATAAGACCGTCCTGCTCGTCGGCTTCGGCCGCGAGGGGCAGTCCTCCTACCGCTATCTGCGCCGCTTTTTTCCGGAAAAGACGCTTGCCGTCGCCGATAAAAACGAGATAGCCGTCGACGACCCGCACCTGACCGTCTTTTCCGGCGCGGACTATCTTTCCGCCCTTTCGCAGTTCGACGTGGTGCTCAAAAGCCCCGGCATTTCCTTTAAGGACGTGGAAAACACCGGGGACGCCGAAATCACCTGCCAGGTCGACCTGTTTTTGCGCTTCGCGCCCTGCCGCAAGGTGGGCGTGACCGGCTCGAAGGGCAAGACGACGACCTCGACGCTCATCCACCTGTGCCTGCAGGAGGCGGGCTTCGACAGCCGGCTTATCGGCAACATTGGCGTGCCGGTTTTTGAAGCGCTGGAAACCGTTTCCGAAACCAGCGTTGCGGTCATTGAAATGTCGTCGCACCAGCTGGAATTCACCCACGCGTCGCCCGAGGTCGCGGTGCTGACGAACCTGTTTGAGGAGCACCTGGAGCACTACCGCGGCGGCTTTGCGGGCTATGCGCAGGCGAAAGCGCACATCGGCCTGTACCAGGGGCCGGACGACCTGCTTATCTACAACGGCGACCAGGGGCTGGCGCTTTTCCCGGGGCTTTCGGACACGCCCGCGAAAAAGCAGGCGGTCCGAAAAGACGACCCGCTGCCGTTCCCGCTGCAAAACGAACACCTTTTGGGCGCGCACAACCGCCAGGACGTGCTGTTCGCGCGCGCCGCGGCGGCGCGCTTCGGCGTGACGGACGCGCAGATACAGGCCGCCGTGCACAAATACCGGGGCATTGAGCACCGCATGGAAAAGGTCGGCACGTTTAAGGGCATTACGTTTTACAACGACTGCATCGCGACCATTCCGCACGCCGTTCTGTGCGCGGTGGAGGCGTTAGGGAACGTCGACACGCTGCTGGTCGGCGGCATGGACCGCGGCATTTCCTACAAGGGCTTTGAGGAGGCACTCGCGGAAAGCGGCGTTCGCAACATCTTCGGCCTGCCCGACACCGGCCATACGGTCGTCGCCGCCATCCGGGCGCTTGCCCCCGAAAAGAACGCCGTCGCCGTCGCAGACTTGGACGAGGCGGTGCGCCTTGCGTACCGCTGCACCGCGCCGGGCAAAATCTGTCTGCTGTCCCCGGCGGCGTCGAGCTACAACGTCTATAAAAATTTCGAGGAAAAAGGGCGGCACTACAAAGCGCTCGTCCGAAAATACGGGGAGGCGTAAGCCCATAAAAAACTTTTGTCCGCTCTGCTCGCCGCGCTGCTTGTGTGCGTTTGCACCGTTCCGTGCTTCGCCATGCAGATTTTTGTCAAAACGCTTACCGGCAGGCACATCGTGCTCGAGGTCGAGTCGACCGACACGGTCGCGTCGGTCAAGGAAAAAATCCGGGACAAGGAGGGCGTTCCGACCGAAAAGCAGCGGCTGATTTTTGCGGGCAAGCAGCTGGAGGACGAAAATACCCTGCAGGATTATTCCATCCAGAAGGATTCGACGCTGCATTTGGTTTTGTTGGACAACGTCTTCATCGAAATCGACGGGAGCCCGGCAAGCTACACCGCTGAGGTAAAAACGCTCTTTTCCACAAACGACACGTCGTACACCGTAACGGTGCCCGCCGAAATCCCGATCCCCTGGGGCACGACCGACCCCGTTGACGCGGGCTATGCGGTCCAGACGCGGCTGCTTATCGGCAAAAGCCTGCTTGTCACCGTCGCGCCGGAAAACGGCGAACACCTGCTTATAAACGAACAGGCGGCCGCCGGCGGCTTTCCCGGAATAGCGTTTTCCGCGCTCCAAAACAGCAGCCAGACCTTTCCCGCGGTAACGGACGGCGTGCAGGACGCCGCGCCCGTGACCTTTTCCATTGCCGCCGACGCCCGGAAAGCCGCGCCGGTCGGGCAGTACCGCACGACGCTGACCTATACGGCCGCCGTCGTATAAACGAAATTTACAGAAGCGCCGCCAAAAGCAGCGCCTCCTGCGCCGTTTGCCAGAGCGTTTTCGGCGGCTGCGCGTCGGAAACGGCAAGCTCGAACGCCGGGGCGCGCAGGGTTTCGGCAAACCAGGCGGGAAAGCTGCCGCGAAGCAGCGGTTCCCCCTTTTGCGACAGCGCAAAATCCCCGGCCGACGCCAGCACGCGCGCCATCAGGGGCGCGTCGGTAAGGTCTTTCGGCGCGTTCCAAAAGAGCCTGCCGTCCCCGCCGCGCAAAAGCACCGCCTGCCGGAACGGCGTGTGGCGGCAAAGCCGCGCAAGCGCCGCGGTTTCCGTTTCGCTTTCCGGCGCCGGGCCGGCATAGCACGCGTCGCGCGCGCCGGCCGTTTCGAGCGCGGAAAACGGGTGCGGCGTGTGGCGGTATGCAAAATTGTGCGCAAGCGCAACGCCCCGCGCGTTGCAGGGCCAGGCGCGCAGGTCGTCTGCGCCCGCGCGCCCGACAAGCCCCGCGTATACCCCCGCGCCCAAGGCGCCCGTGCGGCAGATTTCGACGCCGTCGGGGTTTAAGCACGGCACAACCACGAGCCGCCTGCTTTGCAGCGTCCGGCGCAGCTTGACTCCGCAAAGCGTCGTGTCGCGCGAAACGGCACGGCAGACGCAGTCGAAAAACCGGTACAAGGCCAGGCTGCCCGCAGCGTCGCGCCCCGAAAAACCGGATACATACAGCACCGGCGCGCCCGTCACGGCGCCGACGTGCAGCGCGAAAATCGCCCGGCCGCCCACCGTGCTGCCCAGCACCGAAACGGCGGCGAACGGATACTTTGCAAGCAAATGCGCGCAAAGCCTTTTGCTTTGCGCATGTGAAAACGGCGCTTCCCAAACCGACATACGGCATCCTCCCAGTTCAAACGTGTGGGCAAGCCCCACACTGCACCTATATGCGCGAAAGGACGCGGATAGTATGAACTTAACGGAAAAAACGCTGCGGCAAACGTACAAGTACAAAGGCCGCATCCTCAACCTGCGCGTGGACGACATTGAGCTGCCCAACGGCAGGCCCGCCCTGCGCGAGGTGGTGGAGCACCCGGGCGGCGTGTGCATCGCGGCGCTTACTAAGGCGCGGGAGCTGCTGTTCGTCGAGCAGTTCCGGTACCCGTACGGGCAGGTCGTCTTAGAGCTGCCCGCCGGGAAGCTGGAGTACGGGGAGGACCCCTTGGAGGCGGGCAAGCGGGAATTGCACGAGGAGGCCGGCGCCGCCGCGCAGCGCTACCGCTCGCTCGGGACGCTTTACCCCACGCCCGGCTACTGCGGGGAAATCATCCACCTGTATCTTGCCACGGACCTTGCCTTTTCCGCCCCGCAGCCCGACGAGGACGAATTTCTCCGGCTGCGGCGCATCCCGCTCGAGACGGCGTACCGCATGGTGCTGGACAATCAAATTCCCGACGCGAAAACGCAAGTCGGGATTCTGAAGACCTATCAGCTCGTAAAGGAGGGGCTTTTATGATTCTGGTGCTCGCTTCCGCGTCCCCGCGGCGCGCAGACATATTAAAGCAGGGCGGGTTTTCCTTTGTAACGCGCGTTTCGGGCGCGGATGAAGCGCTGCCCGCCTCCCTTTCCCCCGCGGCGGCGGTGCGGCGGCTTGCGAAGCGCAAGGGGGAAGCGGTCGACTGCGGCCCGGGCGAGGTGGTTCTTGCCGCCGACACGGTGGTCGTCTGCGCCGGGCAGCGGCTCGGCAAGCCCCAAAACGAAACGGATGCCGGCGGGATGCTCCGGCTGCTTTCCGGGCGCACGCACCACGTATACACCGGCGTGTACATTACGGACGGCTCGCGGGAGGTCCTGTTTTCCGAGCGCAGCGCCGTCACCTTTTTCCCGCTTTCCGAAGCCGAGATAGACGCGTATGTGCGTTCGGGCGAAGCGATGGGCAAAGCCGGGGCATACGCCATTCAAGGGCGCGGGGCGCTGTTTGTGCGCCGCGTTTCGGGAGATTATCTCAACATCGTCGGTCTGCCGCTGGCGCGCACGGCGCGCGAGCTGCAAAATTTTGGGTTCTGAAGAAAGGATACGCACAAAAAATGAAAACCGGTCTTGTCTTAGAGGGCGGCGGGATGCGCGGCATCTACACCTCCGGCGTGCTCGACGCGCTCATGGACGCTGAAATACGCTTTGACTACTGCATCGGCGTTTCCGCCGGGGCGGGGCACGCGGTCTCGTACCTGTCGAACCAGCGCGGGCGCGATTTCCGCATCAACACAAAGTACATCAAGGACAAGCGTTATATCGGGCTTGACCCCATTCTCCACGAAAAGTCCGTGTTCGGGCTGGATTTCATCTACGACACCATTCCCAAGGAGCTTGACCCCTTCGATTACGACGCGTTTTTCCGCGACACGACGGAATTTTACGCCGTGACGACCGACGCCGAAACGGGCGAAGCCGCGTATTTCGGCAAAGAAACGCTTTCCCGCGACGATTTTTCGCCGCTGAAGGCCTCGGCGTCGCTGCCGATGTTTTCCCCGCCGATAGAGATTGGCGGCCGCAAATATTTCGACGGCGGCGCGGCGGACTCCATTCCGGTGCAGCGCGCGCTGGACGACGGCTGCGACCGGCTTTTGATTGTGCGCACAAGACCGCGCGACTTCCAAAAGGGGCCGGAAAAGCTGCGGCACCTTTACACACGCGTGCTGCGCGAGTACCCGAAAATGATTGAGGCGCTCGACACGCGCCACCTTCGCTACAACGCGTCGCTTGCGCTGTGCGCGGAGCTGGAAAAGGCGGGCCGGGCGGTCGTCATTGCGCCCGAGTACCCGCTGGTCGTCGACAAATTCAGCACCGACACCGACAAGCTCGAGCACTGCTATTACGAGGGCTTCCGCGACACGAACCATGCGCTGGATAAAATCCGGCAGCTTGTCGCAAAATAACGGGAAAACGGGACGCATGCTGCGTCCCGTTTCTGCGAACGGCATTTGACATTGGGTGTGTAATACCTTATAATAAACAGATACTATATTGTGGAAAACTCGGAAAGAAAGGCTTTTTGGATATGCAGTGTGTGGAACGGGAATTTTTACCGGTCATTTTGGGCGCGGACATCACCGCCTATTCGCTTGCGCGCAGCTTTCATGAGGCGTACGGCGTCAAGTCGCTGGTGCTGAGCATGGCGAAAGGCGGCTATATTGCGAATTCCGACATCATTGAGAACCGCGTGTTCCCCGGCCTTGAAAAAAAAGAGGTGCTCTTAGAGCGTCTTTTGGAGGTCGGCCGGGAATTCGAGGGCAAAAAGCAGCTGATTGTGCTCGGCTGCGGGGACTGGTACGTCCGCGCGCTCATTGAGAGCAAGGACGTGCTCAAGCCCTACTACATCGTCCCCTATATTGACGAAGCGCTCTTGAACCGCATTGTCTTAAAGGACAAGTTCTACGAGATTTTCGAGGAGCTGGGGCTTGACTACCCGAAAACGTATGTGTACGAATGCGGAAAGGAAAACGACCTGCGGTTCGATTTCGACTACCCCGTTATCGCTAAGCCCGCGAACAGCGCGAAATATCATTACGCGAAATTCCCCGGCAAGCGCAAGGTGTTCAGCTTCGACGACGAGGCGTCCTTACGCGAAATGCTTGCGAACCTGGAGCAGTCGAGCTACGACTACAAATTCCTGATTCAGGACAAAATCCCCGGCGACGACACCTATATGCATGTGCTGACCTGCTACTGCGACCAGAATTCCAAGGTCCGCTTCGCGGCGCTCGGGCACACGCTTTTGGAGGACCACACGCCGACGGCCATTGGCAACCCCGTCGCCATCATCAACGAGGTGAACCCCGACATTGTGGCGGCGGCGACGAAGTTCTTAGAGCACATCGGGTACGTCGGCTTTGCGAATTTCGACATCAAGTACGACCGCCGCGACGGGAAGTACAAGTTTTTTGAAATCAACGTCCGCCTCGGGCGCAGCAACTTCTACATCACGGGCAGCGGCTTTAATGCGGTCCAGTGGATTGTGGACGATTACATTTACCACAAGCTCCCCGACTACACGGTGGCGGACAACGTGCATCTGTACACGGTCGTGCCGAAGGGCGTCATTACAAAATACGTCTCCGACCCGGAGTTAAAGGCGCAGGCCAAGGCGCTTTATAAGGCCGGTAAGGTCTCGTCCCCGCTGTTTTACAAGGCGGACAAAAACCTCAAGCACCGTTTTTACGCGGCGGCGGCCCTTCTAAACCAGTACCGCAAATTCAAAAAGTATTATTGAGCCGGTGACAGCTATGCAGGAAAAAGTTTTGGGCGTGCTCGGCGGCGTGGGGCCGCTTGCAACGGTGTATTTCGCCGATTTGGTCATCAAAATGACCGACGCGAAAACCGACCAGGAGCACATCCCGATGGTCATTTTGAACCACGCCTCCATTCCCGACCGGACGGCGTATATTCTGGACCACACAAAGCCCGACCCCCTGCCCGTCATGGTGTCGGACGCCAAAAAGCTGGAGCGCGACGGGTGCGACTGCATCGTGATTCCCTGCAACACGGCGCACTATTTCTTCGACGCGATGCAGCAGAGCGTGCACATCCCCATCCTCAACATTTTAGAGGAGACCGTCGCGTACGCCGAAAAGTCCGTGCCGAATTTGCGGTGCGTCGGCATACTTGCAACAGAGGGGACCGTCGCTTCCGGCGCGTACCAGGGCGTCATCCAAAAGCACGGGCTCGACTACCGGCTGCCCACGACCGAGGACCAGGCGTCGCTTATGCACATCATCTACGACCAGGTCAAGGCCGGGGAAAAGGCGGATATCTGTGAATTTCTGCGCATCGTCGGCGCGCTGAAAAAAGCGGGCTGCGACGCGGTGGTGCTCGGCTGCACCGAGCTTTCGATTATCCGCAAGGACTTTTCCTTAACGCAGCCGGACATTGTGGATTCGATGGAATGTCTGGCGCGCGCAAGCATCCGGTTCTGCGGAAAAAAGATTCGGGAACCAGCGGCGGCTGGCTCCCGCTTGGAATGAGGAAAAAACTATGTGCGGATTTGTAGGCTTTGTCAACGATACGCCCGACACGAAAACCAACGAGGTGGTCGTGCGCGCCATGGCGGCGCGCATCGTGCACCGCGGCCCGGATTCCGAGGACTACTATGTGGACGACGGCGTTTCGCTGGGCTTTCGGCGGCTTAGCATCATCGACCTTGCGGGCGGCAGCCAGCCCATCCAAAACGAGGACGGCACCAAGGTGCTGGTCTTTAACGGCGAAATTTACAATTTCCAGGCGCTTCGCGAGGAGCTGCTTGCCAAGGGACACGTTTTTAAGACGCGGACCGACTCCGAGGTGCTGCTGCACGGCTACGAGGAATGGGGCAAGGACCTGCTTTCCCGGCTGCGCGGCATGTTCGCCTTTGTGATTTGGGACAAGACCGCCCGCCGGCTGTTCGGTGCGCGCGATATTTTCGGCATTAAGCCGTTTTTCTATTACCTGCGCGACGGGGTGTTCCTGTTCGCCTCCGAAATCAAGGCGTTTTTGGACAACCCCCTGTTTCAAAAGGAGCTCAACGAAGCGCGGCTGCCCGAATACTTATGCTTCGAGTACATTCCGAACAACGAGACGATGTTCAAAAACGTCTACAAAATGGAGCCGGGTTCCTATTTCACCTGGGAGGACGGCAAGCTTTCCACGGCGCGCTACTACACGCCGGAATTCAAGATTGACAACGAAAAGCCGCTTGCCTACTGGGAGGAGCTTATCGACAAAACCTTCCGCGACTCGACCGCGGCGCACGGCATTGCGGACGTCGAGGTCGGCTGCTTTTTGTCCAGCGGCGTGGATTCGAGCTACGTCGTGCATGAAATGGCCAAGCGCAACCGCGTGCGCACCTTTTCCGTCGGCTACGCGGAGGAGAAGTATTCCGAGCTTGCCGCGGCCGAGGAATTTGCCAAAACCGAGGGCGTGCTGAATTTTACGCATAAAATCACGGCCGAGGCGTATTTCGACGCGGTGCCCGCCGTACAATACTATATGGACGAACCGCTGCCCAACCCGTCGGCCATTTCGCTTTATTTCCTGGCCAAGCTTGCCAGCGAGCAGGTCAAGGTTGTGCTTTCGGGCGAGGGTGCGGACGAGCTGTTCGGCGGCTACCACTACTACCGCGAGCCGCTCGACTTTGAAACCTACATGCGCCTGCCGCTTTCGCTGCGCAAGGCGCTTGCCCGCGTCGCGGCGAAGCTGCCGAATTTCCACGGCAAGCGGTTTTTGATGCGCGGCCAGTTCCCCATTGAAAAGCGGTATATCCGCAACAACTACGTCTACCGCCACACCGAGGTAAACAAAGTCCTGGCGCACCCGGTGGACGCGCCCGACCCGTCCGAATTTACAAAGCCGTTTTTCGACGAGGTGCAAAACGAGGACGACATTACGAAAATGCAGTACGCGGACATCCGCACCTGGCTTGTGCAGGACATTCTGGTCAAGGCCGACCGCATGAGCATGGCGCATTCCCTGGAGCTGCGCGTGCCCTTTTTGGACCGCGAGATGCTGCGCGTGGCGCTGCAAATTCCGTCAAAATACCGCGTGAACCGCGAAACGACCAAGCTGGCGCTGCGCGGCGCTGCGCGGCGCGAGCTGCCCGAAAAGACGGCGCGCATGCGCAAAACGGGCTTTCTGACGCCGTTAAACGACTGGCTGCGGCGCGATGCGTTTTACGCGCGCGTCCGGGAGAAGTTTGAAAGCGAGACGGCCAAGCGCTTTTTCAACACCGAATTTATCCTGAAGCTTTTGGACGACCACAAGGCCGGCACGGCGCACAACATGAAGAAAATCTGGTCCGTCTACTGCTTCCTGCTCTGGTACGAAGCCTATTTTGTAAACAACTGACCGCGACAAAAGGGGGCGCACGATGAAGCTCATCGACATTTCCAACGACCTGCTTACCGCCGAGGTGTACGAGGGCGACCCCGTCCCCGAGCTGCACACGGTCAAATCGATAGAGGCGGGCGACCGCTACAACCTCAGCGCCCTCGCGGCGGGGCTGCACAACGGGACGCACATGGACGCGCCGCTGCACTTCCTTTCCGGCGGGGCGGACGTGTCGAAGGTGCCTTTGGACGCGTGCATCGGACCCTGCCGCGTTTTGGAGGTGACGCCGGGCGTCATTACCGGCGAGGTCGTTGAAAATTCGTTCCCGCGCGGGTGCGAGCGGCTGCTGCTGAAATCCGGCGGCCGGGCGTTCATCCACGAAACGGCGGCGCAGGCGATGACGTACTACGGCTGCAGGCTTGTGGGGACCGACGCGCTGAGCATCGACCCGGACTACGACCAGACCGGCGCGGCGCATGTAGCGTTTTTGCGCGAAAACGTCGCCGTTTTAGAGGGGCTCAATCTCTCCGCGGTGCGCGGCGGCGAATATTTCCTCATCGCCCCGCCCGTCAAAATCGGCGAAGCGGAGGCCGCGTTTGTACGCGCGGTCCTGATTGCAGACTACATTTTCTGGAGCGGGAAAGGCCCGCAGGCATAAGGAGCAATATGCAGAACATCGTGATCATCGGCGCGGGCCCCGCGGGGCTGACGGCGGGGCTGGAGCTGCTGCGGCGCGCCCCCGACCGCTTCGCCGTCACCGTTTTGGAGGCGGACGGCGTCTGCGGCGGCATTTCGCGTACCGTAAACGCCGGCGGCAACCGGATGGATCTTGGCGGGCACCGCTTTTTTACAAAGGATGCGCGCGTCAACGCGTTTTGGGAAAGCCTGCTGCCCTTACAGGGCGCGCCCGCTTTCGACGACCGGCTGCTCGGGCGGGAAAAGCCGCTTTTCCCCGGAGGCCCCGACCCGGAACAGACCGACCGCGTGATGCTGGTGCGCGACCGGGTTTCGCGCATTTATTACGGCGGCAAATTTTTCGACTATCCCATTTCCGTGAAACCGCAGACCTTTCGCAATCTCGGCCTTTCGCGCACCGTGCGCGCGGGGCTGGGGTATTTTGGTGCGTGCCTTCATAAAAAGCCGGAAACGTCGCTGGAAAATTTCTATATCAACCGCTTCGGGCGGCCGCTTTATGAAATGTTTTTCGAGGACTATACCGAAAAGCTCTGGGGCCGCCACCCGTCCGAAATTTCCGCGGACTGGGGCGCGCAGCGCGTCAAGGGGCTGTCCGTCGCGCGGGTTCTGCAAAACGCGCTGGGCCTTTCCAAAACCAAGGAAACGTCGCTGATTGAGCGGTTTTATTACCCGAAGCTCGGTCCCGGCCAGCTCTGGGAGCAGGCGGCGGCGGAATTTGTCCGGCGCGGCGGCCGGCTTTTGAAAAACCACCGCGTTACGGCGCTGGACGTCGAAGACGGGCGCATTGCCGGTGTGCGCGCCGTTGAAAACGGAACTGAAAAAACCTTTCCGGCCGATTTTGTGCTCTCCTCCATGCCGCTTAGCGAGCTGGTCGCGGCTTTGCGCGGCGTCGAAATTCCGCAGGCCGTGCGCCGGACGGCGGCGGGGCTGCCCTACCGCGATTTTGTCACAATCGGCCTGCTTGTGCGCCGGCTTCGGCCGGAGAACAAAACGGCGCATAAGACGCTCGGGCGGCTTGTGCCCGACTGCTGGATTTATGTGCAGGACCGCGCGGTGCGCCTCGGCCGCGTGCAGATTTTCAACAACTGGTCGCCCTACATGGTCCGCGACGCACAGAACACCGTGTTCGTCGGGCTGGAATACTTCTGCCGGGAAAACGACGACTTCTGGTCCGCCTCGGACGCGTCGCTTGCAGAGGCCGGCCGAAAGGAGCTTGTAAAAATCGGGCTTCTCAACGCAGACGAGCCCGTTTTGGAAAGCCACTGCGAGCGTGTTAAAAAGGCCTATCCCGCCTATTTCGACAGCTACGGCGACCTGCCGTGCGTGCGGACGTTTTTGGACGGGCTTTGCAACCTGTACTGCATCGGCCGCAACGGGCAGCACCGCTACAACAACATGGACCACTCCATGCTGACCGCCTTTGCCGCCTGCGACGGCATTTTGAAGGGTACGCCCGACAAAACGGCGGTCTGGAGCGTCAACACGGAAAAAGCCTATCACGAATCGACGGAGGCGAAAGCATGAGCGCATCCGAAAAGAACGTCCCGCAGTCGCGCTGCGATATGTGCATGTATTACGACTACGACGACGAAACCGAGCAGTATGTCTGCGCGCTGGATCTCGACGAGGATGAACTGGAGGCCTTTTTGTCCTACCAAACGCAGAACTGCCCGTATTTCCGCTTTTATGAAGAGTACAAAATGGTCGAGCGGCAAAATTAACGCAGGGGGAATCCACATGCAGCAAGCTAAAGCCTGTTTGCAGGGCGGCGGGAACGCCTTGCGGCCCATTCTTTGGAAGCCGGCGCTTTTCTGGGTCGCGGACGCCGTGCGCGCCTGCGGTCTGGACGCGGCCGTCCTGTCGGAAGACCGCTGTGCGGCCGAAGCCGCCGGGGCGGGTCTGCCCGTTTTGGACGCGGACGCGCTGCCCGCCTTTTTGGCCGGCGCAGAGGCGCTCCTGCTCGTGCGCGGGGACCTTGCGCTCATCGGCGCGGACAGCATCCGCACAGCTTACGGCGCGCACAACGCAAACCAAAACGACCTGACGGCGTTCTGCTGCCCGGACACGGGCGACGTGTCCGCCGCCTGGGTGCGCACCGCAGCGCTTGCGGCCGGGGAAGCGCTTTTCCCGCTTTCCGCGCTGGAAGCGCGGCTGCAAAAGACGGGCGGACGCACGCAGAGGCTTAAAGCGCCAGAGCGGCACGAAGCGCTGTGCGCCGACTCGGCCAAAGCCCGCCGCGGGCTTACCGATGCCGCGCGGCGAAAAATCCTGGACGCGCTTTTGGAGGCCGGCGTGGAAATTCCCGCCGACGACGGCGTGCTTGTCGGCCCCGACGTTACGGTGGAGGCGGGCGCGACGCTGCTGCCCGGCACCATTTTGCGCGGGAAAACGCATGTCGGCGCGGGCGCGGTCTTAGGTCCGAACACACTGCTGGAGGACTGCGACGTCGGGGAAAACGCGCGGCTCAACAGCACGCAGGGCTACAGCGCGAAAATCCTTCCCGGCGCGAACATCGGCCCGTTCGTCCATATCCGCCCGAACAGTGTTATCGGGGAAAACGTGCATCTGGGCAACTTCGTCGAGGTCAAAAACTCCAACATTGACACCGGCACCAAGGTCTCACACCTGACCTATGTCGGGGACTCCGACGTGGGCAAGCGCGTCAACTTCGGCTGCGGGACCGTGACGGTCAACTACACCGGCAAGGCGAAATTCCGCACCAAAATCGGCGACGACGCGTTCATCGGCTGCAACACGAACCTCGTCGCCCCCGTTTGTGTCGGCGACGGCGCTTACACCGCCGCGGGCTCGACCATCACCGACGACGTGCCCGCCGACGCGCTGGGCATTGCGCGCGCGCGGCAGGTCAACAAAGCGGGCTGGAGCCGCCGCTTCCTTACCGACAAGAAAAAATAACCGCCAAGCGGTTTTAACTATCGATTCAGAAAGGCTGACACCATGTTTTTTCGCCGCAGCAAACCCGCCGCGCCCGCCGGCGCGCCGGAATTTCTCATCGTTGGGCTCGGCAACCCCGGCGACAAGTACGCCGACACCCGCCACAACGCAGGCTTTTTGTGCCTGGACCTGCTTGCCGAACAGCACGGCGCGGACATCCGGCGGCTCAAATTCCGCTCGCTGCTCGGCGACGCAGTCATCGGCGGCCGCCGCTGCCTTTTGCAAAAGCCGCAGACCTTTATGAACGCGTCCGGGGAAGCCGTGCGCGACGCCGCCGCGTTTTACAAGATTCCGCCCGAGCATATTCTGGTGCTTTCCGACGACGTTTCCCTGGACGTCGGGCGGCTGCGCATCCGCCGCAAGGGCACCGACGGCGGCCATAACGGGCTGAAAAACATCATCTACCACCTGGGCAGCGACCAGTTCCCGCGCGTCAAAATCGGCGTCGGCAAAAAGCCGCACCCGGACTACGACCTGGCCGCCTGGGTGCTTTCGAGCTTCAAGCCCGACGAAAAGCAGCCGCTTTTGGAGGCATTTCACCATGCCTGCGAAGCCGTGCCGCTGCTTTTAGACGGCCGGATTGACGAAGCGATGAATCGCTTTAACTCATAGACGGCCGTTTTGGTTTCTACATATTTCCCGCATAGATAATTTCTAACTATTAAAGCCGTTTCCCGGCGCACAGCCGATTTGCCGTGTTTTGTGCGCTTTGTTGTAGTTAATTTTTAACTATCCTGTAGATTGGAGATCTCTTTTATGTCCGGATTCCAAACTGCACTGCAAGCCTCCCCCGAATACCGCGCGCTGCTGCAGGCCGTAACCAAACGGCGGCTGCCGCTGGGCGTTTTGGGGCTTTCCGGCGCGCAAAAGGCGCTGCTTGGCGCCGCGCTTTGCGAAGCGCTGTCCCGCAAGGCGCTGCTGGTGCTGCCCGAAGAAGCCGCCGCGACCAAGCTTTGCGAGGATTTGCAAGCCCTGGGCCTTCGCGCCTTTCTGTATCCTGCGCGCGACTTTTCCTTTCACAGCGAGGCGCAGGGGCGTTCGCACGAATATGAGCAGCGCCGCCTGCAGGCGCTGACCGCCCTGCTCGACGGCACGGCGGACGCCGTCGTGTGCTCTATAGAAGCCGCTCTGCAGCGCACGGTTCCGCCGGAGGTCCTGCGCCGCCACGCGCGGGTCCTGCGAAAAAACGCGGAGCTGCCGATGCCCGCGCTTTTGGAAACCCTGACGGCCAGCGGCTACGAACGCTGCGACGCGGTTGAGGGCGTCGGGCAGTTTTCGGCCCGCGGCGGGATTGTCGATATTTTTTCGCCGGGATACCCGCTGCCGGTCCGCATTGAATTTTTCGGCGACACCGTGGAGAGCATCGCCTGCTTTGACACGCTAAGCCAGCGCCGCACGCAATCGCTCGAAACCTTTTCGCTGATGCCCGGCACCGAAACGCTGCTGCCGGAGAGCGAAACGCTTGCCGAAAAGCTTGAGACGCTTGCGGAAAGCCTGAAGGGCAAGCACGCCGCCAAGCAGCGCGAAACGCTGTATGCGGACGCCGACCGGCTGCGCGGCGGCGCGCACATGGGCTGCACCGACAAATTTCTGCCGCTCGTCTACGACACCGTTGCGACGGTCTTTGATTACCTGCCCGACGGCGGGCTGCTTTTCGTGCTGGAAAGCGCCGGCGTGCGCGAACGCGCCGAAAACTGCGCCAAGCTCTTTGCCGAGGATTTGAAAGCGTACCTGGAGGACGGGACGCTGTGCAAGGGCTTAGACAAATTTTATCTAACCGAAGCCGATCTGTTCCGCATTTACGAGCAGAAAGGTGCGCTGTACCTGGACAATTTCGCGCGCGGGAGCTTTGACACGCCGGTGCGCGAGCTTATAACCTTTACGGCGACGCAGCTGCCGGTCTGGAACGGGCAGCTGGACGTGCTGTGCGAGGACCTGTCGCCCGTTCTGCAAAAGGACGCGGTCGCCGTGGTGTTCGCCGGGACGGAAAAATCCGCGAAAACGCTGGCCGAGGACCTGTCGGCCGAGGGGCTTTCGGCGGCGTATTTCCCGTTTTGTCCGAACGAATTTTCAAAAGGCTTTGTAACGGTGCTGCCCGGCGCGCTGTCCGGCGGATTCTGCCTGCCGCATGAAAAATTTTACGTTTACACCTACGGCCGCACGCGCCTGCAGGCGAGCAAGCGCCGCCACACGCGGTTTCAGAAGGGGCAGAGCCTCCATTCGCTGGACGACCTCAAAAAAGGCGATTACGTTGTCCACGCCGCGCACGGCATCGGCATCTTCGACGGCATCCAGAAGCTGGAGGTCGGAAAAATCACCAAGGACTATATCAAGATTCGCTACGCCAAAAGCGACGTGCTGTATGTGCCCGTCACGCAGCTTGACCTTGTTTCCAAATACATCGGCCCGCATGAGGAGACCGGCCGCACGGTAAAGCTCAACCGCATCGGCGGCACGGAATGGGAAAAGACCCGGTCGCGCGTGCGCACCGCGGTCAAGGATATGGCCGACCAGCTCGTCGCGCTGTATGCCAAGCGGCAAAGCATCCAGGGCTACGCCTTTTCGCCGGACATCGATATGCAAAATGACTTCGAGCGCCGCTTTCCCTATGAGGAGACGGCCGACCAGCTGCGCGCCGTGGATGAAATCAAGGGCGACATGGAAAAGCCCTATCCGATGGACCGCCTGTTGTGCGGCGACGTGGGCTTCGGCAAAACGGAGGTCGCGCTGCGTGCCGCGTTCAAGTGCGTCGCCGACGGCAAGCAGTGCGCCGTGCTCGTGCCGACGACCATCCTCGCCCTGCAGCATTACCGCACCATCCTGCACCGCTTTGAGGGCTTCCCCGTCAATATCGAGATGATTTCGCGCTTCCGCACGCCGCGCCAGCAGGAGCAGATTCTCAAAGGGCTGCGCCGCGGGAGCATCGACCTTGTGGTCGGCACGCACCGGCTCGTCTCCAAGGACGTGCAGTTTAAGGACCTCGGTCTTTTGATTGTCGACGAAGAACAGCGGTTCGGCGTGGCGCAGAAGGAAAAGCTCAAGGAGCTGTTTCCGGCGGTGGACGTGCTCACGCTTTCGGCGACGCCCATTCCGCGCACCCTCAACATGGCGATGACGGGCATTCGCGATATGTCCGTTATCGAAGAAGCCCCGCAGGACCGCTTTCCCGTACAGACCTATGTCGTCGAATTTGATATGGGGCTGCTCATACAGGCCATGGAAAAGGAGCTGCGCCGCGGCGGGCAGGTCTACTTTTTGCACAACCGCGTGGAAACCATCGACAAGCGCGCAAACGAAATTGCCGCCCTGCTGCCCGGGGCGCGCGTGGCGGTGGCGCACGGCAAAATGCCCGAAGAAAAGCTCAGCGACATCTGGCGGCGGCTTTTGGAGGGCGAGATTGACATTCTCGTGTGCACCACGATTATCGAGACGGGCGTGGACGTGCCCAACTGCAACACGCTTATCATTGAGGACGCCGACCGGCTGGGCCTTGCGCAGCTGCACCAGATTCGCGGGCGCGTGGGGCGCAGCACGCGGCGGGCAAGCGCCTATTTCACCTTTACGCGCGGCAAGGAGCTTTCCGATATTGCGGCGCGGCGGCTGTCGGCGATTCGCGAATACACGGAATTCGGCTCCGGCTTCAAAATCGCGCTGCGCGACCTGGAAATCCGCGGGGCGGGCAGCGTGCTCGGCGCGCAGCAGCACGGCCACATGGAGGCGGTCGGCTACGACATGTATTTGCAGCTTCTGGGCGAAGCGGTCAGCGCCGAAAAGGGAGAAAAAAGCCCTGTGCGGCAAAAGGAATGCCTGGTGGATATGCAGGTCGACGCGCACATCCCCGAACGCTACATTGAAAGCCTGCCGCAGCGCCTGGCCATATACCGGCGCATTGCGGACATCCGCTCCGAAGAGGACGCCGCCGACGTGCGCGACGAGCTGCGCGACCGCTTCGGCGAAATTCCGCGCTCGGTCGAGGGACTCATAGAGGTCTCGCTGCTGCGCAACGCCGCGGCGGACCTCGGCATTTATGAAATCGGGCAAAAGGGGCAGGCGGTTATTTTGTACATGAAGGAGCTGAACACCTCCATGGTTCTCAACCTGTCCGGCCAGATGCGCGGGCGCGTTTCGGTGGCGGATACCGGCAAAAAGCATATCGCCGTTAAAATTGCCGGTGACCAGCAGCCGCTCGACACCCTGCGCGAAATCTTCGGGTACCTGATTCCATGACCGGCGGCGGGCGCGTGCGCGTCCTGCTGTGTCCGGACGCTTTCAAGGGCTGTCTGCCCGCTGCGGCGGTCTGCGCGGCGCTGGCGCGCGGCGTGCAAGACGTGTGCAGAGCGGCGGTTTTGTCCGTTCCCCTGTCGGACGGCGGAGAGGGCTTTGCGGACTCGGCGGCGGCTGTCCTGGGTGGAACCCTGCAGTCCTGCGCGGTACACGACGCGTATTTTCACAAGAAAACGGCGCGTTTCGCCGTCTCTCCCGACAAAACGACCGCCTACATTGAAATGGCGCAGGCGGCGGGCATACAGGGATTCGATGCAAAACGCCTGCGCACAAAGAACGCCACCACCCTTGGCGTGGGCGAATTGCTTTTGGAAGCGGTGCAAAGCGGCTGCACGCGGATAGTCCTCGGACTCGGCGGCAGCGCGACAACCGACGGCGGCATGGGCGCGCTTTCGGCTTTGGGCGCGGTGTTTTTGGATGAAAACGGAGAGCCGCTTGCCCCGATTGGCGCGAGCATGGCGCGTGTGCACGCCATACAAACCGCCCCGCCGTTCGACGCCCTGCGCGCCGTGCGGCTTACATACGCCTGCGACGTGCAGAACCCGTTTTTCGGAGAAACCGGCGCGGCGTTCGTGTTCGCCCCGCAAAAGGGCGCGACGGCAGACGAGGTACGGCAGCTGGACGCGGGACTTCGCCGTTTGGCGGACGCGTATCGCGCCGCGTTCGGGCAGGACATTCGGGAAACGCCCGCCATGGGCGCGGCGGGCGGGCTTTGCGGCGGGCTGTATGCGGCGTTCGGCGGCGAAGTGGAAAGCGGATTTTCCATTTTGGCAAAAGGCTGCGGGCTGTCCGCGCAAATCGCGGCGGCGGACCTGGTGCTCACCGGGGAAGGGCGCACGGACCGGCAGACCGCTTACGGCAAGCTGCCCGCCCGCGTGTGCGCGCTCGCAAAAGCGCAAGGCACGCCCTGCGCGCTGATTTCCGGCGCGATTGCACCGGACGCCGACACAGCGGCCCTCGGTTTTTGCGACGCCCAGGCCCTGCAAACCGGCGCCAGGACTTTGGAGGATTCCATGCAAAACGCCGAACGCTATCTGCGGGAGGCGGCGGCGCAGGTTCTCCGGAGGTTCCTTGCAGGCCGCGCGCAGAAATAAAAAACGGGACGGTCCTGCCGATTGGCAGAGCCGTCCCGCTTTTGTCTGTATTTTATTTTTCCGCCTGCTGCGCCGCCAGCGCCTCTTGCAGCGCGTGCGCAAGCTGGTCTGGGCAGGAGGTCGGGCGCAGCCCGCAGCGAATGCCCGAAAGCGTCTCGATAACGTCCTCGGCGCGCCGCCCCTCGACAAGCTTTGCGACGCCCTGCGTGTTGCCGTTGCAGCCGCCGTAGAATTTGACATGCTTTACTACGCCGCCGTCGAGCTCGACCTCAATTTGCTGCGAGCACGTCCCGCGGGTACGATAGGTATAGGTCATGGGAAAAACTCCTTACTTTCGGAAGAATTGGTACCACCGTTTTTTCGGCTTGTCCAGAATCGGATGGTCCAGAAGCGGCACGCTGTCGCGGTCGGTTCCCTCCTGCTCAAAGACGATAAGCTCGTTTCCCGTCTCGCGCAGCAGGCCCTTGGGCACATACAGCGTCATCTGCGGGCCGCGCGCCCAGTAGCGGCCGAGATTGAAGCTGTTGACGAACACGCACCCTTTTTTGAAGCCCGTCATGTCGGCAAAGGTGTCCGCGTCCGTTCGCGCGTCAAACGTCCCGCGCAAAAACTTCGGGTAGTCCCCACGCCGCAGCTTATCGAAGGAAAGGCCGTCCAGCGTATCAAGCGGCAGCGTGCGCACCGTGAAGCCGAACAGCTCCTGGTTGCCGAGCGCAACGCGGCGCAGCCCCTTGCGGTCGTAAAGGTGCGGGCCGTAATTGACGCGGCCCATCGCCTCGACCAGGATGTCGATGCGCTTTTCTCCCGAAAAGCCGGGCAGCCGCACCGAAAAGCCGTCGTTTTCCGCCCGCTTCGGATTGTCCGTGCGGTAATAGGTCGCCTTAAGGTCGCCGTCTATATAAAGGTACGCGTTGTCGTGCACGCCCTCCACCTTAAGCTGGGACGCTTCGTACCGGCCGCGGACGGTCACGGAATACAGGATGTAGCCGAAATTCTGCCCGAACGCCTCCATGGAGCGCGGGCTTGCGCTTTCATGCGTTTCGCCGAGCGCCTCGAGATTGTCGAACAGCGGCGCGCTTTCCGTGAGCGCCACCGTCCCCGCCGCCTGCAGCTTCGGCTCGTCGGGCAGGCGCGTCAGCTCTATGCCCTGCTTTTCGCAAAGGAGCCTGCGCACGCTGTGATAGGCGGCGGTGTATCCGCCCCACTCGTTTAACAGCGCGCTGTAGTCGTAGCTCGTGACCGTCGGCTCGTAGCCCTTGCCGTAATTCGCGCCGGCGGTAAAGCCGAAATTCGTGCCGCCGTGGAACATGTACATGTTGAAGCTCGCGTCCATATCGAGGAAATCCTGGATTTCCCCCGCGACCTGCTGCGACGGGCGCGTATGGTGGGCGTCGCCCCAGTGGTCGAACCACCCGCACCAGAACTCGCCGCACATGTACGGCTTGTCCTTTTGGTGCCGGTCCAGCTTTTTCAAAAGCATTTTCGTGCGCGAACCGAAATTCATCACCTTGAGCACGTCGGGCAGCCCGCCGCCCGACAGCATCCAGTCGCAGTCGCCGTCGGAGGTGAACAGCAGCTCGTCAAGGCCGACGTCCAGCATAATCTGCCGCACGGCCTCCAAATACGCGTGGTCGTTGCCGTAGGAGCCGTACTCGTTTTCGACCTGGAGCATCAGCACGTTCCCGCCGTTTTTCGCAAGCAGCGGGCGAATCTCGCCGGCCAGCGCTTCGTAATACCGGCGCACCGCCGCAAGGTACGGCGCGTAGTTGCAGCGCAGGCGCATGTTTTCATCTTTCAAAAGCCACGCCGGAAAGCCGCCGAAATCCCATTCCGCGCAAATGTAGGGGCCGGGCCGCACAATGGCGTACAGCCCCTGCCGCGCCGCTTCGCGCAGGTATTCGGCGATGTCCAGCCCGCCGGAGAAGTCGAACTGCCCCTCCTTCGGCTCGTGCAGGTTCCAGCAGACGTAGGTTTCCACGGTGTTGAAGCCCGCCGCCTTGAGCTTTTGAAGGCGGTCCTGCCAATGCTCGCGCGGGACGCGGAAATAGTGCATGGCGCCCGAGTAAACGGAAAACGGCTTGCCGTCCAGCTGGAAGTGGCCTTTTTCAATGGTCAGCATAAAATACTCCTGTTGTTTCTGAAAGGTTTGTGCTTTATATAAGCCCGAGGTATTCCTCCAGGCACTGTCCGCTTTCGTGCATGGCGCGGGCAGCCGCTTCGCCGACGTACCGCCAGTGCCAGGGCTCAGCCTGCACCCCGGTCTTGTCCGTTTTATTTTCCGGATACCGCAAAATGAAGCCGTACTCCCACGCGTGCGCCGTAAGCCACGCGTATTCCGCCGTGTTGACGAAATCTGCGGACGCCGAGCCGATGTCCATGGCAAGCCCCGCGTTGTGCTCGCTTGCCCCGGCGGGCGGGACGCGCTTGGCTGCCTCGAGCGCGGCGGTTTCCTGCGCCATGCCGGAAGCCGTAAGCGCCTGTACGCGGCTTTCGTAGCTTTCCGCCTGGCGCGTTTGCGCCACATAGCCCGCATAGGGCGTCAGCGTGCAGCCCTCGGCTTTCGCCGCCGCATACATTTCGGCAAAGGCCGGCGCGACGCGCGAATCAAGCTGCTCGTCAGAGCCCTCCACCGCGGCGGCAAGCTCGGGGACATAGTCGGCGGGCAGCCGGTAGCGGTAGCCGACGGGCGTCAGCGCCCAGTTGTCGCCCTCGGGCGTGACGGTCAATATCTCGTCCGCGCCGGCGCGGGGAAACAGCCCCGCGGGCACGGTTGTTTCCGGCACGGTCGTTTCCGGAACAGTCGTTTGCGGCGCGGTCGTTTGCGGCACGGTCGTTTCCGGTACGGTCGTTTGCGGCACGGAGGGCTCCGGCGGATTTTGCGCCGCGCGGCGCGCCGTAACCGCGTACCCCACCGATAGCGGGACCAGAAGCACGGCAAGCGCCAAAGCGCAAATCAGTTTGGCGCGTTTTGCGCGCCGGCTCATCGGTTTTGCCATGCTCACTCCCCTTTCTCCCGCGTACGGGCAGGCTGTCCGTTCCTTATTGTAGAGGGTTTGCCGCGCCTTGTCAACCGTTTTCCCCCTGTTTTGCCGCCGTTCGTCCGCATATTTCCCGGCGGAAAATTTGGAAATTTCTATCGACTTTGCCAAGGGTTTATGATACAATACCCATATTACAATGTATATTTGGGAATTGCGCCGTCTGGCGCCGGGGTACCGCCCCGTTTTTTGGAGGTATGTGGATGCTCGCTCGCGAAAGCAATGCAAATTACCCCTCCCGCCGGCGCGAAATGGCCAACTTTGCCGTGCGGGAAATCAAGCGCGTCTGCAAGGAGATCGGCCCGCGCGCTTCCGGTGAGGAAGCCGAGCGCCGCGCGCAGGCGTATATCGCCGAATCGATGAAGCCGATTGCCGACCGCGTGGAGGTAGAGGATTTTGAGCTCCACCCCAAGGCGTTTTTGGGCTGGGTGCTTACGGACGTCGTGCTGATGCTGCTTTCCGGCGTGCTGCTGTGCGTTTCGCTTTCCGGCGCCGCCGGCGGCGCGCGCACCGCGCTGCTTGCCGTCGCCACCGCGCTGACGGTGCTCTCCATTGTGTTTCTGGTCTGTGAATTTCTGCTGTATAAGCCGCTTTTGGACCCGCTGTTCCCGAAGCGCCGTTCGTGCAACGTCGTGTGCACCCGCGCCCCCGAGCAGGAGGTCCGGCGGCGCATCGTGTTTTGCGGGCACATCGACTCGGCGTACGAATGGACGTACCTGCGCGCGGGCGGCAAGGTGTTCGCCGCCGTGGTGGGGCTTGCGTTCGGCGCGGTCTTTGTGCAGCTGGTGCTTGACATACTGGCCTTTTTGCCGCTGCCCGGCGCGGCCGACACCGTGCTGCTGGTGCTGGCGGTGCTTTCCACGCTGCTGGTGCTGCCCGGCGCGTTCTTCGTCAACTGGAAGGTCACCGTACCCGGGGCAAACGACAACCTGACCGGGGTGTTCGCCTCGATGGCGGTGCTGCGGTTTTTGGCCGCCAACAACATCCGTTTTGCGCACACCGAGGTTGCGGCCGTCTCCATGGGCTGTGAGGAGGCGGGGCTGCGCGGGGCGAAAGCCTTTGCCAAAAAGCACGGCGACGACCCCGTGGAAACCGTTTACATTGTGATTGACACCCTGCGCGACTACGACTATATGGGCGTGTACAACAAGGACATGACCGGCCTTGTGCAGCTGGACGCGCAGGCGGCGGCGCTGCTGAAGGCCGGCGCGAAAAACGCCGAACACGACCTGCCGTTTGCCAAGGTCTTTTTCGGCGCATCGGACGCGGCGGCGCTCGCCCAGGGCGGCTTAAAGGCCGCCACGCTCGCGGCCATGGACCCGACACCCGCGCGGTACTACCACACGCGCGGCGACACGGCGGACAATCTGGACCTGAAAACGCTGGAGGCGGGCATCGACGTGCTTTTGGAAACCGCGTTCCTTTACGACGCGGAGGGCCTTGCGCACGGCGCCGCGGAAGCGAAAAATGATAAAGGGGAATGATTATGCGTAAAAGAGTTTGGAAAATCGGCTGTCTGCTTTTGGCGCTGCTTGTCTGCGCCGCCGCCTTTACCGGCTGTGAGCTGAACCTGTCCGCAAACGCGGGCCCCGAGCCCGTCGCGGTCGCCTTGAAAACGGACCTGCACGACGCGCGCTTCACCTTTACCTACGGCGAACTGCGCGACATCATCGATGCGGAGACGCTTTCCAACCTGTTTGAGGATTACGAAAACAAGACCGACGACGTGACCGTCGAGCTTGGCTACTACGACATCCGCGCGCGCTTCGGCGGCGACCAGGCGACCTTCGACGCCGTCATGGCGCTTTTGTCCGACGAGGACCTTGCCGCGCTCAACGGCAACCGGACCGAGGTGCTTGCCTATTACACCGAGCTTGCCAACGCGATAAAAGCGCTGAAGCTGGAGACCATCCGTTCGGAAAGCTTCTGGGTCGACGACGGCACCATCACCTTCACCGACGAGGCCGGCAACACGCAGGACGACGGCTCGCCCATTTCCAAGGCGGCGCGCCTGTTCAAGGATATGTCGATGCAGGGCATTTCCTCCGTGCTGCCGGAAAATGAAACCATCGCCGCCGGGACCGATTTGACCGACCTGCTGTATCTGTACGGCTCCGACGACCTGACCGCGCTCACCGACGCGGACCTGCTTGCCGCGTACTCCACCGTGAACGAGACGACCGAAAAGGATTCGCAGGAAAACGACGTCACCACCGAGCTTACCCGCACGATAGAACTGCAGGTCCGGCCCGAAACGGAAAGCGTGCTGCGCGCGATAAACGTCCGCGACGAGGCCGCCGTGCTCGAAAAGCTCAACCGGCCGGAAAACTCCTTTACGATAAACGGCTACGACATGCAGTTTACGTCGCTTACCATTACCGCGACGTTCGACGCCGCGACCGACGAGCTGCTGACGCTCTCCTACGACCGCACGATGCACATCACCGCGACCGTGACCGGCGAAGGCACGCTTGCGCCCCTGGGCACGCAGACGGTCGACTTCGACTGCGGCGCGAACACCTATTACCAGTTCGGCTGGGCGGACCGGGCAACCGCGTAACGCCGCCGTTTGGAGCGCAGAAAAGGACGCACCCGTTTTTCGGGCGCGTCCTTCTTTTTGAACCGGCGCGACAGAAAAAGGACGGGGCCAACGCGGCCCCGTCCTTTTGTTTTCGGTTTATTCGGCCTCTGCAGCCGTAAAATTCAGTACATAGTCGCCGAAATTGATAATAAACGTCGGCGCCGTGCTGCCGTCGTAAAACGTCGTATTGCCGCAGACGGCAAGGCCGTCTTCCCCTTCCAGCGTCACGGAATAGGTGTTCGTTTCGGGGTCTGCGGCATCCAGCGCGTATGTGCCCGTATAGGTTTTCCCATTTGTCCGGTCCGTAAGCGCAATCGTTCCGTCCTGCGCCATGCAATCCATTTCGAGCACCGCCGCCGACGGGTTTTCCGTTTTGCGGTCGGGCTCGCACGCCACGACCTGTCCGTTTTCCCCGCCCTGCACAGAGGAGAGCGTCCAGCCGCAGTCCTCGACGGCCGGCACGTCCGCGCCGGCGCAGCCGGTCAGCACGGTCAAAAGAAGCAGCAGCAAAAGTCCAAGCTTCTTCACAACATCACCTCTAAAAAAAGAAAAGGTACGGTTTTGGCTTTTATAACCATAAAACTGTACCTTTCCTGTTTCTTCAAACGCTTTTTCACCCCGCCGAAGCCTGCGTCTGCTCCTCCTCGTCGGGGAAATTGCGCCGTTCAATCTGCGCGCCCAGCGCGCGCAGCTTTTCGACGACGTTTTCATAGCCGCGCTCAATGTGCTGGATTTCCTCAATCTCCGACACGCCCGAGGCCGCCATGGCGGCAATCAGCATTGCGGCGCCCGCGCGCAGGTCGTCGGCGCGAATCGGCGCGCCCTTGAGCGCCTCCACGCCCTCAATAACGGCGGTCTTGCCGTTGACGTGGATGTTCGCGCCCATGCGCTGCAGCTGCTCGGCGTACCGGAAGCGGTTGTCCCACACGCTTTCGGAGACGATGCTTGTCCCCTTTGCCAGGCACAAAAACGTGGAAAACTGCGGCTGCATATCGGTCGGGAAACCCGGGTGGGGCATTGTCTTAATGTTGCAGTGCCCGGGGCGGCCGTCCATCTTGACGCGCACCGCCTCGTCATACTCCTCGACCGTCGCGCCCGCCTCCACAAGCTTTGCCGTGATGGACTCCAGGTGCTTCGGAATCACGTTTTTTACCAGCACGTCGCCGCGCGTCGCCGCCGCCGCGACCATGTAGGTGCCCGCCTCAATCTGGTCGGGGATGATGGAATATTCGCAGCCGTGCAGACGCCGGACGCCGCGAATCTTAATGACGTCGGTGCCCGCGCCGCGGACGTCCGCGCCCATCGTGTTCAAAAAGTTCGCCAAATCGACGATGTGCGGCTCCTTGGCGGCGTTTTCAATCACGGTAAGCCCCGGCGCCTTGACCGCCGCCAGCATGACGTTGATGGTCGCGCCGACGGAAACGACGTCGAGATACACGGAATTGCCCATCAGCTCCGGCGCCTCGACATGCACCATGGCGTTTTCCTCCATGGTGACCTCGGCGCCCAGGGCCTCAAAGCCCTTGATATGCTGGTCAATGGGCCGCAGCCCCAAATAGCACCCGCCGGGCATCGCCACGCAGGCGCGCGAAAACCGCCCGAGCAGCGCGCCGATTAAATAATACGAAGCGCGCAGCTGGCGCGTCAGCTCGTGCTCCACCACAAACGAACGGACATGGCGCGTGTCTATTTCCAGCGTCGTTTTGTTGATGGAACGAATCTGCGCCCCCATGATCTTGAGAATCTTGACCATGGCGGCAACGTCGCTGATGTTCGGAATATTTTCAATGCGGCAAACGTCCTCGGCCAAAATGGTGGCGGGCAAAATCGCAACCACCGCGTTTTTTGCTCCGCTGACCGAAACCTCGCCGGTCAGGCGATGACCGCCCGTGACGACGAACTTCTCCAAAAACGGCTCACTCCCTGCATCCATCTCTATGTAAGGCCCCGCGCCGAAAGCCGTACGTTATGCGCGAAGCCGGGAAAAAATCCGCCCTGCCAAAAAGGCGGGCGCGAAAAATCGCGTAAAAAACCTTTACTATTATAGCACCGAAGCCCCGAAATTAAAAGCCCCAAAGCATAGAAAATTGCCCGCCGTTTTTGTCGATTTTTTAGTCTCTTTTTTTCTATTTTTTGGACGTTTCGGCAACCCCCGCGCAAAGAAAAAGCGGCGTGCAGAGCCTGCACGCCGCCGGTATGCGGTTGTTTACGCCTTGTTTTCGCAGCCGAGCACCGTTTCAATCTTGTGCGAAACGACGCGCTCAATGGCGTCGCGCGCCGGCGTCAGATACTGGCGCGGGTCGAAATGGGTCGGGTTTTCGGCGAAATGCTTGCGAATCGCGGCCGTCATCGCGATGCGGATGTCGGAGTCCACGTTGATTTTGCAGACCGCCATGGACGAAGCCTGGCGCAGCATCTCTTCGGGGATGCCAATGGCGTCGGGCATCTGGCCGCCGTACTGGTTGATGGTTTTGACGTCGTCCTGGTTGACGGAGCTTGCACCGTGCAGCACGATGGGGAAACCGGGCAGCTTCTGGGCGACTTCCTCAAGAATGTCGAAGCGCAGCTGCGGCTTCTGGCCGGGCTTGAACTTGTACGCGCCGTGGCTTGTGCCAATCGCAATGGCAAGGGAGTCGACGCCGGTGCGGGTCACGAAGTCAAAGACCTGGTCGGGGTCGGTGAAATGCGCGTCGTCCTCGCTGACATTGACGTCGTCCTCAATGCCGGCAAGCTGGCCGAGCTCGCCCTCGACGACCACGCCGCGCGGATGGGCATATTCGACGACCTGCTTGGTCAGCGCCACGTTTTCCTCATACGGCAGGTGGCTGCCGTCGATCATCACCGACGTAAAGCCGCCGTCGATGCAGGCCTTGCAGGTCTCAAAATCCGGACCGTGGTCCAGGTGCAGCGCAATGGGCAGGCCCGTTTCCTCCGCGGCGGCCTTGACCATGGCGACCAGGTACCCGTGCGACGCATATTTGCGCGCGCCCGCGGACACCTGCAAAATCACAGGGGCGTTGTGCTTTTTCGCCGCGCGCGTGATGCCCTGGATGATTTCCATGTTGTTCACGTTGAACGCGCCGACGGCATAGCCGCCCGCATAAGCTTTTTTGAACATTTCGGTTGTAGTGACTAAAGGCATTTCCTTCACTCCTTGCAAATCTGTGCGCGGTCTGCCGCGCGGGGTCGGTATGTTCTTATTATACTGTTTGTGCGGCGGCTTGTCAAATCGTAACGCGCCGAAACCGGACGAAATATCGGCGCCGCGCCCGGAAAGATTTAGACAAGCTGCCAATAGGCGACCGGAATCCCCCGCCGCCCGCGCAGGCGGATACATTAGCGTTCCCCGTGCGGCTCGGGGTATGCGTTTTGCGGGCCGCCGAGTTTCGTCAAAACGACGAATTGAATTTTGTATTTTGGTGAATCGTCATTCGCCATATATGGATAAAACCGCAGGTTTTCCGGGCTTTTCTTTTCTTTTTGAAAATATTACGAAACAATTAAGAAAATGTTGCACAAAAAATATTTTACTTTTTTGGTAAAAAAGTCTTGACAAATCCGATAGGCCGGTTTATAATACAGGCAGTTCACAGGAAAGGAGTGAAACAAATGCTGTACGACGAAAAGGCACGCGAGGTGCGCAGACTGGTAAGAGAGCTGTCTGTGACGAAGATCTCGTGGAAATCCCTGTGGAAGGCGCTGCAGCTTACCGCTCTGACCGAGCAGCTTTAAGCTGCCGCCCGACACGGACAATACTCCCGCATACGCGGGTTTCCTATATTCTGGTTTTCCTCTCTTTTATATCCCCTTCTTAACAAAAGCGGACCTGACGCAAGTCAGGCCCGCTTTTGTTTTGCGTCCGCGTATCAATACGCAAACCGGTATTCGTAATCCGTAAACGTGTGGCCGACCAAATCGCGCACGCGCACCACAAGCTCGTCTTCGTAGACCTCCACCGAATAGCCAAGGCCCGTATCCTGCAAGGTGCCGCCGTTCGTGTTTTCCGAGCCGAAGGACGGGACGTTGATATAGGTAATCTGTCCCTCCGTCTTGTAATCCCGCTCGTCGCCGTAAAGCCCCATGTGCAGGTGGCCGCTGAAAAAGAAGATTCGGTTGTCGTAAGCCTGCAGCAGCGCCTTGAGCCGGTCGCTCTGTTCGCCGACGTGCCCCTCCGCCCAAACGTCGGAAAACACGTCGTTGAGCGGCCAGTGGCTGAACAGGAACACCGGGTTCCCGCCGTCCGCCGCCTCCCGCAGCACCCCGTCGAGCCATTCGAGCTGCGCGTCCGACAGATACTGCGCCACACCCGCGTCGCGGTCGGAGGCAAGGACGATAAAATAGCACCCGTCCACGACCGTATAGTGGTACAGCTCGTCGATTTCCTGGCCGGTAAACGCGTTGTTGTAGCGGATAAAGCGTTTTTTCAAACGGTCATAATTCGCCAGGTTGTAGTCGCTGCCGCAGATGTCATGGTTGCCCACCGCCATCAGCACCGTATCGACCGTGCAGTATTTGCGCATCAGGCCGTAAAGCATCCCCTGCTCAAACAGCTGCCCGTTCATCGTGTTGTCGCCGAGCATCACAAGCGCCTCGTACGCCGGGTCGGCCGCCGCCGACAAATCGCAGAACGCCTCGCCCATCCAGTCGTGCTTGTCGCCGTTGTTGCCCTCCAGATGCGCGTCGGAAATGACCGCAAACCGAAAGCGCAGATTCTCGTTTACCGGTGCAAAGCTCGCCACCGCCGCGTCGGACGGGCGGAAAATGAAAAATGCCAGAATGGCGGCAAAAAAGCGTAAAAACCAGGACATAAAAAACCTCCTTGCCGCGGCAGCGTGCAAAGCGCAGCCGACAGGCCTTTTTTCTATCTTAGCACCCGCCGGCCGCCCGCGCAAGCCGCAATTCTCCACAAATTCCGCGCCCGCTTTTTGACATGCAAAACGGCGCGCAGGCTTCCCCGCGCGCCGCAAAGCGCTTGTCCGATTCAGGTTTTCGCTTCCGCCAGCCTCCGCCGCAGCCGGTATGCCGCGCCCAGCAGGTTCGCGTCATTCCCGTACCGGCAAGGCACCAGCACGGGCTGCAGAAGGTGCGCGATCTCCTGCAGGGTATCTGTTTTGGCATATTCCAGCTCCTCCTGCAAAATTTCCAGCAGCAGCCCCTGCGCGCTGATGCCGCCGCCTATCGCGATTTTTTCCGGGTCCAGCAGGCACTGCAGATTCAGCAGCATTTGCGCAAGCTCGCCGCAGAACGCACGCAGCGCCCGCAAAGCGCCCCGGTTTCCCGCCTGCGCTTCGGCAAAAAGCCGGACGCCGTCCATTTTCTCAAGCGGCACGCGCATGTACTCCGCCGCCTTTTCGTACAGCGCGACAATCCCGCAGCGCTCGCCCATAAAGCTGCGGCGATTCCGGCCAAAGCCGTTTTCCATACAGAGATAGCTGATTTCTCCGGCCATCTGCCGCGCGCCCCGCAGGACCTCGCCGTTCACAATGACGCCGCCGCCAAGCCCCGTTCCGCACAAAACGACCGCCGCCGTTTGGCAGCCCTGCAAAGCGCCCGTGGTCAATTCGGCCAGCGCGGCGGCTTTGGCGTCGTTTTCAATGGAAACCGGGAGTCCGCCGACAAGCTCTTGCAGCCTTTGCGCAAACGACAGGTTGTGTATCCAGCGCAGGTTGCCGCCGGAGTACAAATAGCCGCGGTTCGTATCGATTACGCCCGGCATGCTGACGGCCACCGCCTGCGCGCAGCCTTTGACGCGCTCGTATATGGAGACAAACAGCGTCTCCAGCTCCGCCGGCCCCGACGCGCGCGTCGGCACGGCGCCGCGCATCGTGATTTGGTCGTTTTCATCCAGCAGACCGTATTTGGTGCTCGTGCCGCCCACGTCGACAGCCAATATGTTCATAGCGCTTCCCCTTTGCTTGCAATAACCCGGCGATACCACGCAAATGAATCCTTCTTGCACCGGCGCAGCGTACCGGCCCCGCGGTTGTCCCGGTCCACATGCACAAACCCATAGCGTTTCTCCATTTCGCCCGTTCCGAACGACACGCAGTCTATGCAGCCCCAGACCAGATAGCCGAGCACCGGTACGCCGTCGAGGACGATCGCCTTTTCCATTTGCAGAATGTGCTCGCGGAGATACGCCACGCGATACGGGTCGTGAATGCTGCCGTCGGCCTCCACCGTATCCGCCGCGCCGAACCCGTTTTCCACCACAAACAGCGGCTTTTGATAGGTGCGGTACAGCGTTCCCAGCGCATACCGCAGCCCCTTTGGGTCAACGGGCCAGCCCCAGTCCGATTTTTCCAGATAAGGGTTGCTGCGGACGCCCCGCGCGGAAACCGCTTTGGACATATAATAGCTGAAGCCGATATAGTCCACCGTCCCGGCGCGCAGAGCCGCTGCATCCTCCGGCGTTTCGCCGACAGAAACGCCCTCCCGGCTCCACAGCCGCCGCACCTCTGCGGGATACGCCCCGCGGCACTGCACGTCCGCCATATACAGATTGTGCGCCTCGAACGCCTGCGCCGCCAAAACATCGTCCGGCCGGCAGGAGCGCGGATAGGCCGGGCTATAGGCAAGCATGCAGCCGATTTTGTTCCCGGGGTCAATCCGCTTCCCCGCCGCCACAGCCAGCGCCGACGCGACCAGCTCGTTGTGCGCCGCCGTGTAGACCCGCTGTCGGAAAGACGCGGCGGGTTCCGGGGAAATTCCGGAATTGGCATACGCCATCATCGGCCAGTCAAAATCCAGCTGGTTGTTGATTTCGTTAAAGGTCAGCCAGTACCGCACCTTTCCCTTATAGCGGGCGAACACGGTTTCGCAATAGCGTACAAACAGCGGAATCAGCCGCCGGTCCGTCCAGCCGCCGTAAGCCTCGACCAAATGGTAGGGAATTTCAAAATGGCTCAGCGTGACGACCGGCTCTATCCCGTATTGCAAAAGCGTGTCGAACAGCGCGTCGTAGAACCGGAGTCCCGCTTCGTTGGGCGTCTGTTCCTCCCCGGTCGGAAAGATTCGCGCCCAGTTGATGGAGGTGCGAAAGCATTTCAGTCCGAGCTGTGCAAGCAGGGCAAGGTCCTGCGCATACCGATGATAGAAGTCAATCGCGTCGTGCGTAGGATAATAGCACCCCGCGCAAACGCCGGGCGTGACGCGTCTGGGCGTGTGTTTGTCGCCCGCCGTCAGCACATCCGCCGTGCACAGCCCCTTGCCGTCCGTCAAATAGGCGCCCTCCACCTGGTGTGCCGCAACCGCGCCGCCCCAAAGGAAGTCCGCCGGCAACGCAAAACCCTGCATACCTGCTTCACCTCCCTTACCGGCCGCCAAAGCACAGCCGCAGCCGATGCGTCTTTGCCGTCTGCGCATACGGTACAATCAGCTCCCGGCGGCGGGGGTCATACCGGAACGCCGGTTCGGTCGTCTCGCCGTCCAGCTCCAGACGGACCCAGTCGACCGGCCCCGCCGTGTGCACCACAAGCTCGCAGCCGTCGCGCAGGCTGCCGGACAGCTGCGCGGTAATCTCGCCGTCTTCCGTCCAGCGCAGGCCGGTCACACGGCTTGTGCAGGCGGACAGCCAAAACGGCGCGCCCCGGAAATCCGGCTGGAAGTCAAGGTCGTAATCCACCCCGACGCCCCAGGTGTCGCCGCCCATGTACAGATAGGTGTCCGGCCCGAGAATGTCCCGAATAAACAGCGTCGTATAGCCCGTGACCCAGACGCCGTGCTTTCCGTTCATAATTTCCGCAAAGCGGTCAATAGGCGCGCGCGCATCGGCCGCCGCGCCGAGCACCTGTGAGCAGAACGGATGCTTTTCTCCCAGATGGGCAAATTCAAGCTGCGTATGGATGGCAAGCTTATAATACTCCGCGTAATACGGGTCGTTGAGCGTTCTCGCCATGCGCGCAAGCCCGGACGAAGAGGTGGACGGCCACGGCAGGTCGTAGAACACCCAGATGTTCTGTTCTTCTATAATCCCCTTGGTCTGATAATGGAACCCCGGCATATTGACCGGCATCCGCCCGAGCCAGCCAAAGGCAAAATGGTCCTTCGCCCATTGCAAAAAGCGCGCGTCGCCCGTATCCAGGTACCGGTCATGGTAATAGCCGGCCAGGTCGAACACATTGAGCGTGTAATAATTGCGCGTCTGCTCCTGCTCCAGCGGCCCGACCAGATTGTTGCTGTCCGTCAGACCGTTGTACCAATCGTTGTGCACGCCGAACGCAGCCTGGATATACGTCTCGTTTTGCTCCATGGCGCGCAGATACCGCGTGTCGCCGGTCGTTTGGTAGAAATAGCGAAGCGCATACAGCGCGTACGGCTCAATGGCGTTAAAAATGCCCTGCTCCTGTGCGGTATACGAATGGTGCAGCGCGCCGTTCTCCTTTTCAACCAGGTGCGCGACCCAGTCAATCGCCTTGCGCGTAAACGTCCGCCACGCCTCCGGAACCGCTTCGCCCTCTTCCTCCATGGCGCGAATCAGCAAATCCGTATACTGCGCGCAGGCGCCCGTTACCATCGGGTCATATACGACGCCCAGCGCATAATAGTTGTCGCCCATGCCGTGCGGATGGTCGTTGTCTATGTCCCAGCACCGCGGCATCGCCCCGTTGGGAAGCTGCTTGGACACGGCAAACGCCGTCATTTCCATTGCGCGCGTGCGCGCCCAGGCCTGCGTGCGGTCTTTTCGCCACCACATATACAGTATGTAGGACAAAATGGCGTCCGAGGTAAAGGTGATGAAGTCGTAATAGTTGGCTTTTTCGTCCGAGTCGGACCAGCCGCGCATCCGGTAGCCCTTTTGGGGCTCATAAATCCACTTTGCATCCGTATCATACCCGCGCAGCATCGCTTGGGTCGCCTGGATAACGTCGCTCTTGCAGCAGGTTTCCGTCGTAAACCCGCAAACCTTTCGGTACCCGTCGATGCAGTCCGCCTGCGTATGGGCGACGGAAATGACGACGGAGCAAACGTAGGGGTCGCCGTGCCGGAAATAGCCGGTGCGCAGCCGGTTGCCCTCTACGGAATTGGACGCGTTCAGCCGGCAGTTTTCTTCCCAGCTGTTTTGCGCCGGAATCCAGTAATGGATATAGGGGAATTCCGCGCAGAGCGCCGCTTCGGGCTTTGTGCTGTCATAACGCAGCAGCCCCTGCGTATAGTCCTGGCCGGGCGTGTCCAGCGTATACCCAATGCCGACGCACAGGCCGCCGTTCGCCGTTTTTTCCCGTCCGAACAGAAACGGCACCTTGCCCACATCCGGCCGGACAGCCCAGTGGCTTTGATACGGCGGGAGAATCGGCGCCTCCATCGGGTAGCTGACAAACTCCAAATTCTCATGCGCAAAGGGCGCGCTGACGTACAGCGGATGGTACCGTCCCGGCCAGAGGTACGGCTCCACCTGATATTCCAGACGGTACGCCGGGCTGTCCGCCGTAAGCGTGACGGTCACAAGCCAGTTGGATTCAATGTTGATATCCCCAAACGTACCGTAAAACGTGATAACGCCCTTGTCCGCCGTGTTTTCCACGATTTCGTAGCGGTCGGCGCGGTACACGTCCCAGACGTAATGCGAATCCTCGTCCAGAAACCGGTCCAGCGGCTTGCCGGCCGGTTCATCCCGGTAAAAGAACTGGCCCAGACCGAATTTGCCGTCCTCCTGCCAAAACACAAGCCGGGCGCCGCAGTCGTTCTGCATGCACAAGCAGGGTTCCGTGCGGATAATCGTTTTCATTTTTCTCTCTCCTTCTTTCAAATCATGCCGCCGCAACGTTCAGCTCTCTTTGCTTGCGGTCAATATACAAAGCCAGAACCAGGATAACCCCCTTGATGATATCCTGCCAGTAGCTGCCGACATTCATCAGCGTCAGCGCGTTGGTCAGCACGCCGATAATCAGGACGCCCACGAAGCCGCCCCACAGCTTCCCTTCGCCGCCGGCGAAGGATATGCCGCCGAGCACGCACGCCGTCATGGTATCGAACGCATATGTGTTGCCGGCCGTCGGGGAGGCAATCATGGTACGCGAGGAAATCATCAGCGCGGCAATCGCCGCAAAAAAGCCGGACAGCATAAACGTACACAGCTGCAGCCGCCGTGTGTTGATGCCCGCCAAGCGCGCCGCCTCCGCGTTGCCGCCCATGGCGTACACCGCGCGGCCGAAATAGGTTTTGGACAGCACGAACTGCGCGCCCGCCACGCATACGGCAAGCACCACAATGGGAACCGGTATGCCGAGCACATAGCCCTGGCCAAGCCACGAAAAGCTCCGCGGCAGCCCGGAAATGCTCACGCCCCCGGTAAACAGAAGCGCCACGCCCTGCAAAATCGTCATGGTGCTTAAGGTGACCACGAACGGGTTGATTTTCAAAAGCCGAATCACCATGCCGTTAAAATAGCCCAGCAAAATGCCGCACAGAACGGTCATCAGCATCGCCAGGGGCACCGGCAGCCCAAGCCACATCATGAAAATCCCGCACAGCATGGACAGGACCGGAATCTGCCCGGCGATGGACAGGTCGGCGGACGCCCCGCCAATCATCAAAAAGGATATCCCGATGGAGGCGATGCCGAGCATTGCCACCTGCCGCAGCAGGTTGACAAAATTGCTCATGGACATAAAGTTCGGCGTAATCACCGAAAACAGGATCAGCTCCAGCAGCAGGAACACAATGATTCCCGCTTTCTTATACAATCGCAACAGTTTCATACGGCTCCTCCTATCCGGCCTTCTGCGGTTCGTCCGACGCCAGCTGCAAAATCGTCTCCTGGTTAAACTGCGGCCGCTGCAGCTCGCCGCTCAAATGGTGGTTCGACATAACCAGGATTCGGTCCGCCATACCCATCAGCTCCGCCATTTCCGACGACACCATCAAAATGGAATGGCCCTGCGCCACCAGCTCGTTCATCAGCTTATAGATTTCCTGCTTTGCGCCTACGTCAATCCCGCGCGTAGGCTCGTCAAAAATCAATATCTCCGGCTTTGGCGCCAGCGCCTTGGCCACGGCGACCTTTTGCTGGTTCCCGCCGCTGAGGTTCTGCACCTGCTGCCCGAGCGTCGGCGTTTTGATGCGCAGCTTTTCCTGAAAATCAGCCGCCACACGCCTGGCCTTTTTATCCCGCATAACCCCATACCGCGTCAGGTTTCTCAGGTTCGATGCGGATATGTTCTCCTCCACGCTCGCCCGCAGGAACACGCCCTCCAGCTTACGGTCCTCCGGAATCATACCCAGACCGTGCCGGATTCCGTCGTTTGGGCTTTTGATGCGGACAGGCTTTCCGTGAATGCGGACCGTGCCGGAAGACCGGGCGTTCGCGCCGTAGATGGCATGCATCAGCTCCGTTCTGCCCGCGCCCACAAGCCCCGCAAAGCCCAAAATTTCCCCTTTGTGCAGGGTAAAGGAAACGTCGGAAACCCCGGGTGCGCTCAGGTGCTCGACCTCCAGCACCGGCTCCCCCACGGGATTGTGCCGCGGCGGGTAGGAGTCCCCGATTTCGCGGCCCACCATCAGCTTGATTAGCTGCGCTTTGTTGGTTTGCGCCGTGCGCAGCGTCTTTATGTGCTTACCGTCCCGCATAACCGTAATCCGGTCCGCCAGCGCAAAGGTCTCCTCAAAAATGTGCGAAATGTAGATGATGGTGACGCCCCTTTGCTTCAGCGCGCGAATCGTATCAAACAAAAACTGTGTTTCGTGGACCGTCAGCGACGAAGTCGGCTCGTCCAAAATCAAAATACGCGCGTTTCCGGAAATGGCCCGGACAATCTCTACAAGCTGCCGGTGCGCCACGCTCAGCTCGCTGACCGTGGCCGCCGCATCGATGTCGATATGCAGCTCCTTTAAGATTTCCCGGCACGCCTGCTCCTGCTTCTTTCGCTGAAACAGGCCGCGTCCGCTGCGCTTGCCGACAAACACATTTTCCGCGACGGAAAGCGACGGAATCAAATTCAGCTCCTGATACACGGTGACGATACCGTGCGCAATGGTGTCCTTCGGGCCGATGGAAACAAACTCCTGCCCCTCCAGATAGATTTTGCCGGCGTCCGGACGAATTGCGCCGGAAATGCACTTGATCAGCGTGGACTTTCCCGCCCCGTTTTCGCCGACCAGCGCGTGGACCTCCCCCTTTTGCAGGGAAAAATCTACATGGTCCAGCGCCAGCACGCCCGGATAAGCTTTGCTAATGCCCTCCAACCGCAAAATTTCATCTTCCTGCAGCACACTGCCGCCTCCTTTCCTCTGGATAAAGAAGGGGGATCAAGGCGCCTTGTAAGCCGGACGCCTTGACCCCCATGGGCTTATACGCTTACTGCCAGGTAGATGCATCCAGTTCCGCCTGGGCATTGTCGCGGTTAATCGGCGTAAGCAGCTCATAGCCGGCCGTTTCCTGCGCCGCCGCAACGTCACCGCTCTCCATGAGGACGTCCGCCGCCTGCAGCACCTGCTCGCATTTGGCGTATAACGTCTGGCTGAGCGTCCCGCGGACCGCCGTGTCGTTTACAATCGCCCGCAGCACATCGACGTTGCCGTCCGCACCTACAATAACCGCCTTGCTCTGGTCGCGGCCGGAAGCGTTGTAGAACTCATACACCCCAATGGCGCATTCATCGTTGTAGCAAAGCCAGACGTTGACGTCCGGGTGCGCCTGCACGATGTTTTCGGCCGCCGACATGGCCTCCGCCGTATTGCCCGGGGAATTCTCCGCAACCAGCGCGTCCTCGCCCCAAATTTCCTTGGCGCGGGCCTTCATGCCCTCTGAACGGTTGCTGTTGTTTTCGTTGTCCAGGCTTGTCATCGCCGCGACGACCACTTTTCCGTCGCCGATTACACGGTCCGCCTCTTGCTTGGCAAGGTCCGTAATCATGGCGCCCGCTTCAGCCGGATCGCCCGACAAATAGACGTCCGGAACCTCGCTGTCCTCGTAGCGGTAATTGTGTCCGAAAATCCAGATGCCCTCGCTTTTCGCCTTTGCCAGCGCATCGTCGACCGAGGCAATGTTGATTGGGTTGATGAAGATGGCGTCCACCTGCATCGTAATGAAATTCTCAATAATCTCGACCTGGCTCGATGGATTCGTGGCGTCTCCCGACTGCACGACGACCTCCCAGCCGTGTGCTTTACCGGCCTCCTCCAGCCAGTGTGCAAGGTTGGTGAAGTACTCCGTTTCCATCGCCCAAATGCATACGCCCAAAACCGGTGCGTCCGTCTTTTCCTGGCCGTCGTCGTCCGCGGCGCCGCACGCCGCCAGGGACAGCACCAGAGCCGCCGCCAGGACCCAGCATAAAATCCGTTTCATTTTTGACATGTTTTGCGCCTTCCTTTCTTTTTGCGCGTTTTCTTTGGATTGCGCGGGCCGCCGCGTTTTCGCTTTACGGGCTTTTCAAAGCGCCGCGAATTCTTGCGCGCCCGCTTCGTACGATTGTTTCCGTGCCGCCTCCTTCCGTACATAATTTTTTTGCTTGGCATTTGTGTTGAAAACGAACAGTTTTTTTGCTCGTTACAAGTATATTTTAGCATGGTTGACGGCCCGTTCAAGGGATACGATTTTCAGAAGCAGGGGGTGTCTTTTCAGCAGTCCGGCGCCGAACCGCTTCCGGCACGGCCCGTTTCGCTTTCTTCCCGGCGGCGGGCTTTGCCGAGAGCGTTCTGTTTTGTCACTATACTTTTTTTATTCGGAGTGCTATACTGCTAACCAAAGGAGGTCCCTGTTTTAGAAAAAGCGGCAAAATCAGGCGCTTTCTTTTGCTATACGCAAAGCCTCTTATGCAGAAAGGAAGAACAAATATGGGCGTGCGAAAAGTGCTGATCATCGATGATGAGAAAATCATCTGCGACTTGATCTTACGCCTTGGCGAGTGGGAAAAGCTGCAATTAGAGGTGGTTGCCGTCTCCACAGACGGTCTGGAGGGATATCAACGGATTCGAGAGCTGCAGCCGGACATTGTTCTGCTGGACATCCGCATGCCCGGCCTGGACGGGCTGGAGCTGGTTGCGCGCTGCTATCAGGAGAAGCTCCGCCCGCACTTTATCATCATCAGCGGGTATCAGGAGTTTGCCTATGCGCAAAAAGCCATGCAGTTTCACATTTCCGATTATCTGGTTAAGCCGATTGATCGCGACGAGCTGAACATGGCTTTGAAAAAAGCCGTTCTTGCCATTGAAGAAACGCAGAAGCGGCAGGACGACCTGCAGACCCTGCAAACGGACCTGCAGACAAAGAACCGTACGTTGTGGCGGCTGTTTTTTGAAAAAGCCATGGCCGGGGAGGTTCCCGCGCAGTTTCCGGACGCCTGCGGCAACCGACCCTGGCCGGAGACGCACGGCGAACAGCTTTGCGTAGGCCTGATGCAGCTGGAGTCGCCGTGGGACAACCGGGAATGGTACGAGCGGCAGCAAATGACGCATTTTGAATCCTTGTGGGCCGAGCGCATGGGATGGTGCCTGGACCGCAGCGGCTATGCGCAGGCGGACGGACGCATCTTCTTTTTGGCGGCGCTGCGGCAGAAAGAGTGCGAACGGTTCCTAAAGGCGGCGGATGGCCTTGTGGCGCTTGCGGACAAATATATGCAGGGATTTGACGGCTGCCGTGTAACGGTGGGGCTCAGCTTTTGCCAGTCCCGCGAGACCTTGCCCGCCTGCTACAAGCAGGCCGCTTGCAGCCTGGAACGACGTTTTCTAGACGAACGGGGACGGGCGTACGCCTTTGCCGCACTCCCCGGCAAATTGGTGGATACCGTTTCCGAGGCTTCCAAAAACACGGCAGTTTGGGAGGAACAGGTGCGCCTGGCGTTTGTCGATTTGGACGCCAAGGCCTTTTCGGCGCTGCTGGAAGCGCTTTATGCAGGCGACGTCGGCCTTACGGGCGTACAAAGCCGCGTGCGGCTGCGCGCCTTTGCGCAGGTGTTTTTCTCTGTCGCAGCGGGCTATTTTGAAAACGGCGCGGCGCCGGAAAAGCAGCAGCAGATTTTCTGGCTTTGCGAAACCGAGAAAAAGCCGAAGCAGCTGTTTGCGCGCGTTGTACCGCTTTTGAAAGAAATCTTTTCGCAATATCTGGAAAGCCAGACGCTGTGGAAGGACCGGCACGTCCGCAGCGCGCTGCAGTACATCCGCGCGCACTATGCCGACGACTTGCAGCTGGACGACGTCGCGGCGGCAATCGGCCTAAATCCCGCTTACCTGTCCGGCCTTATCAAAAGCAAAACAAACATGACGTATTCCGAGCACCTGCTGCACATCCGGATGGAACAGGCAAAGGCGCTGCTGTCCAAGCCCGGTTCCGTAGTCAAAAACGTCTGCGGCGCGGTCGGGTACCACGACGTCAAATATTTTTCTCGCCAGTTTAAGCAATATACAGGCGTAAATCCGTCGGTGTATCAGCGAATGCACAGCGTGTATTGAGGGGATGCTTTATGCGTGAAACAAAAAGCAGCGCGCGAAAAGGCTTTCGCGCGCCCGTAACCGTCGGTGCCGCCGCATTGCTGGCCTGTACGGCCGGTGCGGGCGCAGTCGCTTTGTTGCTGTGCGGGAAAATATGGCTTGGTGTCGTTTGCCTGGTCTGCACCGTCGCGGCGGCAGCGGCGTTTCTGTTCTGCTTTCTTTTGCCCTTGCACAGGGTTTCCGAAAAAATCAAGCAAAACGAGCTGCAGGAAGAGCTCGAGCGCGCGGGGCTGCCGCAGGCGCCGCTGGACATGCTGCTGGGCGGCGATTGGGCGGACGCGGCCGCCCGGTTCAAGCGGAGCGTGGAGGCGGAATACAACAACCGCGAGCTTGCAAGCCAAATCAAGTTTTCCATGCTGCAGCACCAAATCAATCCGCATTTTCTGTACAATACATTGGATTCCGTCCGCGGGCTCGCCTATGCGCAGGGCGCAGACAGCGCCGCGGAAATGGCGGAAGCGCTGGCGGCGTTCTTTCGGTACAGCATCAGCCAGGGAGACGACATCGTTTCGCTTGGCAAGGAATTAAACAACGTCCAAAAATATTTTGTGATTCAAGGGTATCGCTTTTCCAACCGATTCACGCTTTCGGTCGACGCGTCGACCGAGGAGCTGACCATCCGCAGCTATCCGATTCCGAAGCTGATGCTGCAGCCGCTGGTTGAAAACGCGGTGTTCCACGGTCTGGAGCGCAAATCGGGGAAGGGCAGTGTGACGGTATCGGCCGCCCACACGGGCAAGCGGCTGTATTTGTATGTTGCCGACGACGGCGTGGGAATGAGCCCGGAGCATTTGCGCAAAATCCACCGCGCCATTTACGAGGCGCAGTCCTCCGCGGACGAAGCGCCGCAGCACGGCGCGGGCATTGCCCTGCGGAACATCCACCGCCGCATCCAGTACTTGTACGGGGAAGAATACGGCCTAAACGTGGAAAGCACGCAGGGTGCCGGCACACAGGTCGAAATCGCGCTGCCCTGGCCGCCGCCGAAGGAGTTGGAGCAGAAATGACGAACGGGGAAGCGCTTCGTGTGGAAAACGCCTGCGGACGGTTTTTGAAGCTGGACGTGCTGGACCATTTCTATTTCAGCGCCGAAGCGGGGGAAATCTGCTGCCTGTACGGCACGCACAACGCCGGGAAAACGGCTTTTATGCAGCTGCTCGCCGGAAAGAACACCGGCGAATGGCAAATGCGGCTGCTTATAGACGGGGAGGACGTCGGCTGGACGCCGAAGCACAACCCGGCGCTTGGGCAGTTTGCGTTTATCTGGGAGGAGCGCGGGCTTTTGCCCAGCTGCACGGTTGCGGAAAACCTCTGCGTATTCGGCGAAATCCCGCTTTGGAAGCTGAGTATCCGCCGCAGACATTATGAGGAACAGGCAAGGCAAATCCTTACCGCCTACGGATTGGAAACGCGCATCCCGGCCGGCGCGAAGGTACAGCGCCTTAGCCGGGTCGAATGTGTTTTTCTTGAGCTTGTGCGCCACGCGCTGCACGGCGCGCGATTTTTCTTTCTGGACTGCATGGCGGCGTTCCAGCATCGGACGGACATTGTGCAGCTGGAACGGCTGCTGCGTGTTTTGACGGCGCAGGGACGGACCGTGGTTTTGCTGGTCAACCGCGCGGACAAGCGGCTGCTGTTCGCCGACCGGTTTGTGATTATGCGGCAGGGGACACGGGTCAAAACGCTTTTGCACGGCGAGGTTTCGGAGGAGCTGCTGAAGGTGTACAGCGAAGCCAGTCCGCCTGCGGCAGAGCCGTTTCCCCCGCCCGCCGCGTGGCAGGCAAGCGGCACGGTTCTTTCGGCGCAGCGGGTCAAAGTGTTGGACCGCGCGTGTTCTTTTTCCGTGCGCAGCGGCGCAACGTTGGGAATCGCCTGCCCGGAAGAGCGCTATGTCGAACAGTTGATGCAGGCCTTTGACGAGGGCCGGTTTTCCGCGGCCTCCCTGCGGCTGCTCGGGCGGGACTATACAAAGAAAAAGATGCCCTGGCGGGTGCGACGGAAGCTCTGCGTTGTGCGCAGCCTGCTTTTCGACGCGACGATCCTGCCCAATTTCAGCATCCTGGACAATATGTTTCTTGCATCCGCGCGCATCGGCGGCGCGCACCGTCCGCCGCGGCTGCAAAAAAAGGTCCGGCGGCTGCTGGAAAGCGAAGAAGCAGAGCTGATCCAGGCGGCGGAACGCGCAAAGGCGGAACGGCGCGAGGAACCGCTTTTGAATCTGCGCGTTCTTGCGCGGCGCGCGCTGCTGATGCAGTGCGCTTTGCTGGTGCTGGACCGCCCGGCGCGCGGTCTGGACGAAAAGGGACTTATAGAGCTTCGGGAAATCCTGCAGGACCTTTCCGGGCACGGAATGGCGGTTCTGATTTTGGACGCCAGACGCAAAAATCTGCAGGAGCTATGCGACCAGACCGTTCTCTTCCTGTCTGAATAAACAAAGCCTCCCTCGTGCGGCTGTTAACCACGGCGGCGGTTTGTGTACAGCAGAAAGAAAAACAGGAAAGGAATGCCTTGGGCATTCCCTTCCTGTTTGGCTCCCCCAGTTGGACTCGAACCAACGACACTTGCCGGTCAGAAACATAGTCGCGCCGCTCGCTTGGTGCGCTTCGCGGCGCTCCTTGTTTCTTCCTGCGCACGGGCCCGCTGCTTCCGCCCCCGGCGGCGCAGGCCCGTGCGCCAGTTAACAGCCGCTGCGGCCGTTAACCACGGCGGCGGTTTGTGTGCAATAGAAAGAAAAACAGAAAAGGGATGCCCGCGGCATCCCTTTTCTGTTTGGCTCCCCCAGTTGGACTCGAACCAACGACACCGCGGTTAACAGCCGCGTGCTCTACCGACTGAGCTATGGAGGAATATAGCTTTGACGCTCGAATATAATAGCAGAATTTTTGCTGTCTGTCAATGCCTTTTTTCGCTTTTTCAAAGATTTTCCGAGACTTTTTCGGCGGGACGCCTTTTACGCCCCGCCGTGCTTTTGCTTTCGGCTTATGGCTTTGGAAGCTCGGAAAAAATACCCCAGGAGACGACGCGTACGCCTTTTTGCGCCGCGCGCTCCAAAAGGTCGCCGCTTTTCAGAAGCTCGTATTCATAAACGCGCTTCTGCCACTCGGGTCCCGCGTCCGGGTTCGGCGCCGCCGGATGGAAAAATAGTTCCGTCACGCCGGGACCGACCGCGTCCACCGCGTCGAGATAGTACCGACGCAGCGTTTCGTAATTTTGGATGCGCGCCATGTTCCACGGGTTCGAGACGACGTCGTCGGGCATTTGCACCCCGCGCCTTTCCCCGCACGCGACAAGCATGCTTTGCAGGCGCAGCACGGGGCCGGGCAGCTTTCGGCCGAGCTGCCGTTCCAGAAAGCCCGGCGTTTTCGGGAACCGGAACGGCAGGCTGTATTTGCGGCACAGCTCGAACGCATCCAGAAAAAACCGCCGCCCGTTGACGCCGTACAGCGTCGCGCAATGGTTGTCGGCGTGGTCGGGCGCCGCGCCGCGGATGCGCATATAGAGCACCTGCGCCTCCAGCTCCGCGTAGACCTCGCGCCGCTTCGCAAGAAGCCCCGCGGCAAGGGCGTTTGCCCGCATGCCCCTGCCGTCGGTCAAGGATTTCGCGCGCGTAAGGCTTTGCCAGCGCGCCGCATCGCTGTCGGAATTGAGAACCCAGTGCACGCCTGCCGGGCAGCCGGTCTCCCGCAAAAAGCGCACGCCGGCCGCCGCTTCGGGCGCGACGGGCAAAAGGGAGGTGGAGGTAAGCAGGCCTTTTTCCCAAAGCTCGGCAATCGCCGCGTTCTGCTGCGCGTTGTAGCCGAGGTCGTCGGCGTGCAGAATGAGGAATTTTTCCATGTTACGCGTCCTTTTGCTGCGGCTGGAGTTCTTTCTCTGCGGCCTTTTCCTTCTGTTCTTCGCGGAAATGCAGGAAGAACGAGAAAACGGTCGCAAGAATCATCGCCGCGGCCGGGAACAGGCACAGAAGCACCCGGGACGCTTCGCCGGGATTGGGGCCGGGGGCGTCGCCGCTTTCAAACGAAAACAGGCGGCCCACCACAAAAAAGGCCAGGGAGGTATAAAGCCCGTTTAAGCGGTTCATCACGCCCATCAGGCTCGAAATGGTCCCCTCGCGCTTAATCCCGTGCTTTTCGTAGTCGTCGTCCACGATTTTCGCGCCGATACAGTCCATCGTCGTCAGGCACGCCGCGACGCCGAAGCCCACCACGCAGGCAATGGGCACCGCCAGCGCAAAGGAATTGACAAAATACAGCGGCAAAAAGGCGACCGCCATGATGATGAAGCCGGCGCGCCAGATTTTCATAACGGAAATCTTTTTGACAACGCGCGACCAGCAGAGAATCCCGAGCACCGCGGCGACGAACACAATGCCGAGCATAACCGTCGTCATGCTGCCGCCGAGGCCGAGGGTATATTTGACGTAAAACGGAACTGCCTGCGAAATCAGCGAGAACGCCGCGGAATAGAACGCGCCGCAGACGCCGAAAATCCAGAATTTCGGGTTGCGCAGGAGGTCGACGATGCTGCGGATGAGGTGGGGACGTTCGGCGGTGGTGTAGTTTTCGGGGTTTTCATGGCAGCCGAACGCGCAGTACAGCACGACGGCGAGCGCGACGACGCCGTAAATGACGGAGGTTAAGCTGTAGCCGATCGCTTCGGTAATCATCGGGGTCAGCGCAATGCTGATGACCATGGCGAGCAGCTGGAAGGTCTGGCGCACGGCGTTGGCCTTGGCGCGGTCCGCGTCCTTTTTGAACAGCTCCGGGAACAGCGCGCCGTAGCCCGCGTTCATCACGGAGTCGAGCGTGCCGGTCAAAAGGTAGGTGACGAGCATGTACCAGAACAGGCGCGTCTCGTTGCTCTGCACAAAATCCGGGACGTTGTAAAACAGGATGAAAAACAGCACCAGAAGCGGCGTGCCGATGACGAGCCACGGCCGGCGGCGGCCCCATTTGGTCCGGGTGTTGTCCGACAAAAAGCCGTAGATGGGGTTGTCAATCGCATCCAGGAACGTGTAGATAAACAGCACCAGGGAGTAATGGTCCATGGAAAGCCCCAGCGTGTCCACATAGAAAATGGCGGCAAAGGATTTGAACATGTTGACCGGGATGGACGTGCCGAACATCCCGACGCCGTAGCGGAACGGCGAAGTCGGTTTGACAAGCGGAGATGGGGACTGCTGCATGGTGGTTCCTCCTTTTATCTGGGTTTACCGAAAATAAATCGGGTTGCTTACGGCGTGCAGAAAGGCGTGCGCCCCGGCGCCGGTTTGAACCTTAATATAGGCGAAGCGCGCGCCCTCGACCGGGACGTCCGCCGAAAGCCGCCCGCCCGCAGGCCGCCCGAGCTTCCGCTCGCCGCGGTCGGTAACGAGCCACACGCGGCCGCCGCGAAGCTGCGTCGCTTCTATGTGCAGCCGTCCGTCCGGAATGTGCGCCGCCTCGCCGCCCATTTCCACCCCGGCATAGGAGAGGAAAAGCCGCGGACCGTTTTTGCCGGACGTGACAAAGGCGCGGCCGTCGCGCAGGCTTTTCAGAATATCCGCGCTGCGCGCAGAGGGCGCGTATACGGCGGTCACGGGGTTGCCGAACCGGATAAAGGGGCCGGGGCGGTGGTAATCGCTGCCGCCGACGGCGGGCAGCCGCCGCCCGGCTTTCAAAAGACCGGTCCAGTACGCAAGGCCGCGCAAATTGGTCGGCCGGCTCGGGCCGTTCCAGATTTCGACCATGTCAAACGTGTCGTCGCTTTCCCACAGATACGGGCAAACGGGGCATTTCGGGTGGTTCACGGAAACGACCGCCCCGCGTGCGCGGACCGCGTCCACGAGCGCGCGCATTTCCGCCTCGGAATTGGCGACAAAGGAATTTTCAAACGGTGCGGCGACGCCGAAAAAGTTCATATGCCCCTTGTAGTGCGTCCACTCGACCGCCGGCACGAACGTCACGCCGGGGATATAGGGCAGCCGGAGGTTTTCGGCGAAGTTGTTGTGGTTGGCAAGCCCCAAAAAATCAAGCCCGCGCTTTTTGGCCATCTGCCCTAAGGTGTACGCGTCGAATTTGCCGTCGGACGCGGTGGAATGAACGTGCAAATCGCCGAACAGCAGCTGCTCGTGCGCCGCCTCCAGCGTCACGGTATAGGTCACCTCCACGCCCGGGGGTAGAACATGGTACGCGCCGACCAAAATCTTCCACGTTCCCGCCCGCACCGGCTCGCAAAGGTAGCCGTGCGTCGATTCAAACTCGCCGATAAACACCGACTTGTGCGCGCTGCCCGACCAGCCCAGGAACCGCCCGCCGCCGTCCATGAGCCCGAAATCGATGACGTTGGTCGGCAAAAAATCGCGCAAAACACCCTTGACCGGCTGCGCGTATGCGTACGCGACCTTGATGCGCGCCGCGTCTTGCGGCACGGTGAAATCGACGGTATAATAGGTCCCCTCTTTTTCCTTGGGGACAAAATGCCGGAACGTGTAGCTTTCCATCGCAGGCCTCCCGAAAGGCAGCTTCGGTCTCTACCCCAGAGTATAGTCCGCAGGCCGGCCGGTGTCAAGCAAACTGCCTAAAATTCTTTGATTTTACACAGAATTTACATGGATTTTTCCAAAAATCACCGGCGTGCGCGCACAAACCGGATGACAACCGCCCCCCGTTTGTGCTACAATACGGGCAGACGAAAGAAAGGGAGGCCGGCGGTATGAAAAAGGTCGCGCTGGTTTCGGGCGCGTCGGGCGGCATTGGCGCGGCGTGCTGCAAAAGGCTTGCGGCAAACGGGTTCTGCGTTGCGGCGCTCTACCATAAAAACGCGGCGGCTGCCGAGGCGGTCGTGCGGGAAATCACGGCGGCGGGCGGAAAGGCGGCCGCTTTCGGCTGCGACATACGGGACAGCGGCGCGGTTGCGCGCACCGTCAATGCCGTGCGGGAGACGTTCGGCGCAATCGACGTTCTAGTCGGGTGCGCGGGCGTTTCGCGCCAGCGGCTGTTCCAGGAGATTACGGACGCGCAGTGGAACGAAATGCGCGGCGTGCATTTGGACGGCTCGTTTTACCTGACGCGTGCGGTGCTGCCGGAGATGGTGCGAAAAAAGCAGGGGCGCATCCTCCACATCGCCTCCATGTGGGGCGAAACGGGCGGCTCGTGCGAGGCGGATTACTCCGCGATGAAGGCCGGGCTTATCGGGCTTTGCAAGGCGCTTGCCAAGGAGGTTGCGCCGTCGGGCATCTGGGCGAAGAGACGGGCGCGCTTCTTTCCGAAGAAATCCCGCTCGGGCGGCTCGGCACGCCCGAGGACGTGGCGGGCGCGGTCGCGTTTTTGGCAAGCGACGACGCGGCCTATATCACCGGGCAGGTGCTGTCCGTCAACGGCGGCCTTGTGATTTGACATACCACATAGATTAAAACGTTCGGCCCCGTACCCTTTCGGATACGGGGCCGAACGCCTGTTGCAAAGCGCCCGCGCGGGCCGCTTTTTCTTTTACCGGGTAATGCGGAACACGCGGCCGGAGAAGTCCGCGCCATAGACGCTGTCCGCAGTTACGGCGACCTTGCCGAACACCGGCGCGCCGACCGCATAGGTTTTTACAACGCTGCCGTCCGCGGCGTCCACACAATAGACGTTGCCGTCCGAAGCACCGAACCAGAGCTGCCCGTCCAAAAGGACCGGCGTGCTTTCCACCGTTTCGGCATCGCCGTTCGTATAGGGCGCGGTAAAGACCATCGCGCCGCTGACCTCCGCCTGCCACAGCACGCTGCCATCCGCAAGGGACACCGCAAGCAGGCCGCTGTCGGACGTTGGAATATACGCCACGCCGTCCGCCAGGACCGGCTGCGCGCTGGAGGAAAGCGATTTTTCCTCCAACACCGTTTTCTGCTTGATTTCGCCCGTGGCCGCGTCGAGCAGCGCCACCGCGTCGTCATCCGCCACCAAAATGGTCGCGTCGTCTATGGCGACCGGCGTCGAGCTGCGGAAGCGCACGTCCTCGTCGCTGTTTTTCCAAAGCTCCTTCCCGGTCGTCTTGTCCAGTGCGACAAGCGCGTCCCAGTGGGAGCTGACCAGCAGCTTGTCGCCCAGCACGACGAATTCCGCCGGAGAGCCTTCGCCGCGGTTGCGGACATTTTCCCAAACGGTTTCGCCCGTTTCGGCCGAAAGGGCGGCTACGCCGGCTGCGCAGCCCGCGTAAAGCACGCCGTCGTCCAGCGCGATGCCGCTGCTGGCGGCAAGGCCGGTGCCAAGCTCGACCCGGCTTTGCCAAAGCGCCTTGCCGGTCCCGGCGTCCAGGCAGTAGACGTTGCCCTCGCAGTCCTGCGCATAGACGCGCCCGTCGCGGACAACGATATTGTTTTTGACGGAGTTGACGGTTTCATAGAACCAGGCGACCGCGCCGGTCGAAGCGTCCAGGCAGTAGACGCCGCAGCGCCGCGGCCAGTCGTCGTCCACCGTGGCGGTGTAGACCTTGCCGCCGTCGAGCACCGTGTCGCAGAACAGGACGTTGCCCTCCAGCTGCACGGTAAAGGCGGCGTTTTCCACCGCGGCCGGCGTTTCGGGCAGATTATAGTAATACATCTGCGTCGTGACCGTCCCGTCCTCGGCGATGGAAATCAGCCGCGTGCCGCTCGCCGACGAGTCGATGCCGCCGCAGTCCGGGCGGGCGGTGGAAATGTTCAGAACGCCGTCGTTTTCCTGCACATAATTATAATGATAATGCCCGTACACCCAGGCGATGAGATTGTGCGCTTTCAGGTCGAGTTCCTTGCGGTCAAATTCGAGCACATAATTCTCGCTCGGGGATTTGGTGTGGTTGAACATGACGACCTTCATGTCCGGGTCGGTATTTTCCAGGTCGTTTGCAAGCCAGCGCCAGCGGTCGTCCGCGCTGTAGCCCGATTTTACATCGCCGCCGGGGCCGAAGGGCGTGACGACGTAGTGGACGTTGCCGACCTCGAACGAATACCAGGTCGGGCCGTACAGGCTTTCAAACAGCTCCTCGCCGTATTTGCCGTCGACATAGTCGTGGTTGCCCAGCAGGTAGCGAACGGGCAGGCCCATGTTTTCGGTGTTCATATCCTCGATATGGCGCTTTATCCCCGCTTCATAGCACAGGTCGCCCGTGTGCACCAAAAACGCGGGCTCCAGCTCGTCGGCAAGGCCTTTGACATGGTCTATCCATTCGCCGACGCCGCCTTCGCCGATTTCGGTGTCGGAAATCTGCAAAAACGTGTGCGCCGCGCCGGCCGGGATGTCGGATTCTTCGAGCGTGAAATCATAGCTTTCCGTGTCGCCGGACGCCGGGATATAGTATTGCTCCGTCCAGTAGCCCGCCGGGGCGGTCACGGTAATGAACCGCGTTTTGCGGTAGCCGGGCAGGGTGAAGCTGCCGTCCTCGGCGGTCTTGACGACGTTGCGCCCGTCCGTGACGCTTACGTTCGCAAGCCCCTCCCCGGAGGAAGCCAGCGTCACGCGGCCCGTGTACGGCCCGCCGGTGCGCAGCGTAAAATACAGCGTCAGCCCGACCGCCAGCAGCACGGCGAGCGCGACGCAGAGCAGAACGATTTTCTTTTTCGACATGGTATCTCCTCCCGAAGTGGTCTGTTTTCAGTCTAACAAATGCGCCCAATAAAGTCAATGGAGAAGCGCGTCGAAAATTTCAAAAAAATGGTTGACAAAATACAACCGAAATGTATAATATATGTTGGTTTTGTTCGATTGGGAACCAAAATTAGGGGGGATTTGTTCTTTTATGGAGGATGTTATGAAAACCACAGAGTATCTCAACTGCATGCGCTGCATTGTGAAGCTGCACGAGTCCATGCTCAAAACGGTCTGCCGCCGCTACGATTTAAGCAACACCCAAGCGGCCGTCATCAGCTTCCTTTGCAACAACCCGGACAAAAACACCGCCGCCCAGATTTCGCAGCTTCGCATGCTTTCCAAGGGCAACATTTCGACCGCGGTCGACGGGCTTGTGGAAAAGGGCCTGATGGAACGCCAGACCGACGCCTATGACCGCCGCAGCCTGCGGCTCCGCCTGACGGAAGCCGCCGACGGCATTGTGCGCGACGTGGAGCAGATTTTCGACGACCTGTTTGCCGAGCTTACCGACGGGTTTTCCCGTGCGGAGCTTCGGCAGTTCCACGCGCTTGTGCTGCGGCTGGAGGACAACGCCTATATCGCCATGCGCCGGAGGAAACGCCATGGCTGAGGGCAGGAGGAATTTTCTGGGAACCGCCCCCGTCGGCAAGCTGCTGCTGCGTCTTGCGCTGCCCACCGTGGCCGCGCAAATCATCAACATGCTTTACAACATCGTGGACCGCATTTACATCGGGCACATTCCCGAAATCGGCGCCGCGGCGTTGACCGGGGTCGGGGTCTGCCTGCCGCTCATTATGATTGTCTCCGCGTTCGCGGCGCTCGTCGGCAACGGCGGGGCGCCGCGCGCTTCTATTTTTATGGGGCGCGGCGACAACGACGCCGCCGAAAAGACGATGGGCAACTGCCTTTTGGCGCAGCTTGTCATTTCCGCCGTGCTCACGGCGGCGCTGCTTGTTTGGAACCGCAGGCTGCTTATGGCGTTCGGCGCCAGCGAAAACACCATCGGCTATGCGCTCGACTACATGAATATCTACGCGCTCGGCACCGTGTTCGTCCAGCTGACGCTGGGCTTAAACGCCTTTATCACGGCGCAGGGCTTTACCAAAACCGGGATGCTTTCGGTACTCATCGGCGCGGTCGCGAACATTGTGCTCGACCCCGTGTTCATCTTCGGGTTCGGCATGGGCGTGCGCGGGGCGGCGCTGGCGACCATTTTGTCGCAGGCAATGTCGTGCGTCTGGGTCGTGTGCTTCCTTTGCGGGCGCAAAACAGTCTGGCGGCTGCGGCTGCGGCAAATGCGCTTTGCCCCGAAGCTTTTGTTCCCGAGCCTTGCCTTAGGCCTTTCGACCTTTATCATGCAGGCAAGCGAAAGCGTCATCACCGTCTGCTTCAACGCGTCGCTGCTGCGGTACGGCGGCGACGTCGCCGTAGGCGCCATGACCATTTTAAGCAGCGTCATGCAGTTCGCCATGCTGCCCATGCAGGGCCTCGGCCAGGGCGCGCAGCCCATCATCAGCTATAACTACGGCGCCAAGGACGCCGGCCGCGTCAAAAAGGCGTACCGGCTGCTGCTGGCTGCAAGCCTTGCGTATTCGCTGGCGCTGTGGCTCTGCGTTCAGCTTTTCCCGCGGGCGTTCGCGGCCATGTTCACCTCCGACGCCGCGCTGCTCGACTTCACCGCGCCGGCGCTGCGCATCTACACCGCCGCGCTGGGGCTGTTCGGCGTCCAGATGGCGTGTCAGATGACCTTCACCTCGCTCGGGCGGGCCAAGGAGTCCATCGCCGTTGCGGTTGTGCGCAAGTTCGTTTTGCTGCTGCCGCTTATTTACCTGCTGCCGCACTGTCTGCCCACGGACGGCACGACCGCCGTCTACATTGCGGAGCCCGTCGCGGACTTCTGCGCCATCGTCTTTACCGCCGTGCTGTTCGCGTTTCGATTCAAGCGGGCGCTGCGCAAAATCGAGCAGGCGTAAAGCCCGGACGCAAGCATAAAAACAGCCCCGGAAGGCTTCGGCCTTCCGGGGCTTTGCTTTGCAGCGTTGTTATTTGTCGTAGCGCGGGCGGCGGTGGTCGCGGCGCGGCGGACGGCGGTCGGAGATTTCATTTTCCGGCGTCAGGCCCTCGACCTCGATAAGCGCCTCGCGGCGGGAGAGATTGAGGCGGCCCTGCTCGTCGCGCGGGAGCACCTTGACGATGATTTCGTCGCCGACGTTGACGACGTCCTCGACGCGCTCGGTGCGCTTGACGTCGAGATGGCTGATGTGCACCATGCCCTCAACGCCCGGCACAATTTCCACGAACACGCCGAAGCTCATAAGCCGGGTCACGACGCCCTTGTAGATGGCGCCGGTCTCGGGACCGTTCGCAATCGTGTCGACAATGAACACGGCCTTTTTCGCGTTCTCCAAATCGACCGAAGAGACGAACACCTGGCCGTCCTCGTTGACGTCGATTTTGCAGTCGCACTCGGCGCAGATCTTCTGGATGACCTTGCCCTGCTTGCCGATAACGTCGCCGATCTTGTCGGGGTCGATGTGCGTCGTGAGCATCTTGGGCGCCCACTTGGAAAGCTCCTTGCGCGGCTCGGCAATAACGGGCAGCATAATCTCATCGAGGATATAGCAGCGCGCGGCGTAGGTCTTGTCGAGCGCTTCGCGGATAATCGCCGGCGTCAGGCCGTGAATCTTCAAATCCATCTGAATAGCGGTAATGCCCTTTTTCGTGCCGGCAACCTTGAAGTCCATGTCGCCGAAGAAGTCCTCGACGCCCTGGATGTCGACCATCGTCATGAAGCGGTCGCCCTCCGTCACAAGGCCGCAGGAAATACCCGCCACGGGCGCCTTAATCGGCACGCCCGCCGCCATCAGAGACAGCGTGGAGCCGCAGATGGAGCCCTGCGAAGTCGAGCCGTTGGAGGACAGGACCTCGGACACGACGCGAATGACGTAGGGGAACTCCTCCACCGACGGGATAACGGGCAGCAGCGCGCGTTCCGCAAGCGCGCCGTGGCCGATTTCGCGCCGGCCGGGGCCGCGGGAGGGACGGGTCTCGCCCACGGAGTAGGACGGGAAGTTGTAGTGGTGCATATAGCGCTTTTCGGTCTGGCTGTCGATGCCGTCCAAAAGCTGGGCGCTGCTCATGGGCCCTAAGGTCGTAATGGACAGGCACTGCGTCTGCCCGCGGGTAAACAGGCCCGAGCCGTGGACGCGCGAAAGCAGGTCGACCTCGGCGTTCAAGGGACGGATTTCGTCAATGCCGCGGCCGTCCACGCGCTTGCCGTCGTCCAAAAGCCAGCGGCGCACCACGAATTTCTGCAATTTGTACAGGCAGTCGTCGATTTTGTCGGCTTCCTCGGGGAACTGCTCGTCGAACTTCTCGTGCACGGCCTCGTACACGGGCTTGAGCCGTTCGTCGCGGATGCGCTTGTCGTCGGTGTCGAGCGCGGCGCGGACGTCTGCAATGGCGAACTCCTTGACCGCCTCGTAAAGCTCGGCCGACGGGTCGTTCGACGGGAATTCGACCTTTTCCTTGCCGACCTCGGCGCGGATACCCTTAATGAACTCGACAATCTTCTGGTTCGCCTGGTGGCCGAACATGATGCCGTCGTACATTTCGTCGTTCGTCACTTCGTTGGCGCCCGCTTCGATCATGGCGACAAGGGAGTCGGTCGACGCGACGGTGACCGCCATCTGCGATTTTTCACGCTGCGCGGCGGTGGGGTTGATGACGTATTCGCCGTCCACAAGGCCGACGGAAACGCCGCTTATCGGGCCGTCCCACGGGATTTCGGAAATGCTGATGGCCACGGAGACGCCGATCATCGCGGTTACGTCCGGCGCGCAGTCGGGGTCGACGGACATGACCGTCGCCACAACGCCGACGTCGTTGCGCATATCCTTCGGGAACAGCGGACGAATGGGCCGGTCGATAAGCCGGGCGGCAAGCGTCGCCTTTTCCGAAGCGCGGCCCTCCCGGCGCAAAAACGAACCGGGGATGCGGCCGACGGAATAGAGCTTTTCCTCAAAATCCACGGACAGCGGGAAAAAGTCGATGCCGTCGCGGGGCTTTGCGGACATGGTGGCGGTGCAGAGAATCTCGGTCTCGCCGTAGCGGACCATGCAGCTGCCGCCTGCGAGCTGCGCCATTTTGCCGACCTCTACGACGAGCGGACGGCCGGCAAGCTCGGTCTCAAAGCGTTTGAAGTCCTTGAAAAACATTGCCTTACCTCTTCCTTACATGCAGTTTCCTGCAAAATTTATTTCCTCGGAAGCGGCTTTCGGTTTTTAGCAATAAATGCGGCCGTCCGCCCGTTTTGGCGGAAAGCTCCATTTACCGCTAAACACCCCCAGCGCCTCCGGCGGATGCAGCCTTGCTGCGGCAAACGCAAAGAGAGGCAAGCAGCCCTTTTTGGAAGGCCGCTTGCCTGCAGGTTCTTACTTGCGGATGCCGAGTTTCGCGATGAGCGCACGGTAACGCTCAATGTCGGTCTTTTGCAGATACGCAAGCAGGTTGCGTCTGTGACCGACCATCATCAAAAGCCCGCGGCGGGAGTGATGGTCCTTTTTGTGGGTCTTCAAGTGCTCGGTCAAATCGTTAATCCGCTTCGTGAGCACCGCGACCTGGACCTCCGGCGAGCCGGTGTCGCCCTCATGGGTGGCGTATTCGGCCATAATGGCCTGCTTTTCTTCCTTGGTCATGTTTTTCACCTCTTTAGAAATTTGCCTGTCGCGCAGCACAGAAGAAGGTTAGGTGAACACCCCGCGCACCTGCGGGGTCTGCGCCAAAATCCGTGCGTGCCGAATCAGCGTTGCTATTATATACCGACTTTTGCGCCTTGTCAAGGAGAATCTTGCCCGGCCCCGGGTTTTCCCTGCGCTTCCTGCGGCGGGGCTTGCAGCCTTTCTTCGATGCGGCGCAGCTTGCGGTAGCAGACATACAGCATGCCGCCGATGAGCACCACCCCCGCCGGAATGCCGGCGAACAAAACCAGGGCGTCTTCTATGACCGCGCACACCACGATGAAAACCAGATACAGCAAAAGCGCTGCGAGCATACCCATCGTCCTCCTTATTTTGAAAAGATTCGTTCGCTTGCTTTTATTTTACCCCCCCCTTTTTTCCTTGTCAACGCTTTTGCCGCTTCGGTACGGCGGCATCGTTTTTGTGTAGAACGCTGAAATCTTTTGCCTATGGTTGCTATTTTGCGAGAATTAGTATATTATATACAAATAGAATATCCACCAACTTGGTTTCTTGAAAATATTTTGGAGGATTTGTATGAATTACGCATTGTCCAAGAAGAAAGCAAAAGAGCTGCTTGAAGCGAAGCTCTCCCACTTCATGGGCGTTTCGCCCGAGGAGGCGACCGACGAGCAGTATTACAAGGCCATCGCCCTGATTCTGCGCGACATGATGAGCGCGGGCCGGGCGGACTTTTCCGCGCAGGCCGCAAAGGCCGGCACAAAAAAGGTCTATTACCTGTGCATGGAGTTTTTGATGGGCCGTTCGTTAAAGAACAACCTGTACAACCTCAACCTGACCGACGTGTTCCAAAGCGTGCTGGCGGACTACGGCGTGAAGCTGGAAAACCTGTACGAATGCGAGCCGGACGCGGGGCTTGGCAACGGCGGTCTCGGGCGGCTTGCCGCGTGCTACCTGGACGGTCTTGCAACACAGGGCTATCCGGCGCGCGGGTATTCCATCCTTTACGAGGCCGGCATTTTCAAGCAGAAGCTTGTCGACGGCTGGCAGACCGAGCTGCCCGATTTCTGGCTGCCCGGCGGCGACGTGTGGCTTGTCCCGCATGAGGAAAGCGCGCTGGAGGTCCGCTTTGAGGGCGGCGTGCAGGAATCCTGGGACGGCGACTTCCACCACGTCGAGCAGGTCGGCTACCACCCGGTGCAGGCCGTACCGTACGATATGTACGTCTCCGGCAAGGACGGCAAGGGCATTTCCGTCCTGCGCCTGTGGGCGGCGAAAGCGCCGGCTTTGGATATGTCGCTGTTTAACCAGGGCGACTATATGCGCGCGATGGAGCAGAACGCGATGGCGGAGGTCATTTCCAAGGTCCTCTACCCCGCCGACAACCACCCGGAGGGCAAGTCCCTGCGGCTGCGGCAGCAGTATTTCCTGGTTTCTGCGTCGGTGCAGGACATCGTCCACCGCCACCTGCGCGTCTACAGCACCATGGACAATTTCGCGGACAAGGTCGCCGTTCACATCAACGACACGCACCCGACGCTCGCCATACCGGAGCTCATGCGCATTTTGCTTGACGAGTGCGGCTACGGCTGGGACGACGCGTGGAAAATCGTGACGAACGCCGTCGCCTATACGAACCACACCGTCATGGCCGAGGCGCTCGAGTGCTGGCCGGAGGACCTGTACCGCCGGCTGATGCCGCGCATCTGGCAGATTACAAAGGAAATCGACAACCGCTTCCGCAGCTTTGTCTGGCAGGCGACGGGCGACGCCGAACGCGTTGAGCGCATGGCGATTATTTCCAACGGCGTGGTGCGCATGGCGAACCTCTGCGTCGCGGGCTCGCACTCGGTAAACGGCGTTTCGGCGCTGCATTCCGAAATTCTCAAGGATTCCGTGTTCCACGACTTCTATCTGCTTACGCCCAACAAGTTCCAAAACGTCACCAACGGCATTGCGCACCGGCGCTGGCTGTGTCAGGCGAACCCGAAGCTTTCCGCGCTGCTTTCGGACCTTATCGGCGACGACTATGTGCTGCACGGCGACGCGCTTTTGAAGCTGCGCGACTACAAGGACGACAAAACCGTGCTTGCGGCGCTCGGCGAAATCAAGCGGGAAAACAAGGTCCGCTTTGCCGAGCAGGTGAAAAAGCAGACCGGCGT
>CASGAS010000003.1 GCA_949299505.1 uncultured Eubacteriales bacterium | reverse complement strand
GGAATTCCCCCGGGATTACGCTTCGGTGCGCGCCCTTCCGGGCGTAGGGGACTATACGGCCGGGGCGATTTGCTCCATCTGCTTTGAAAGCCCCACGCCGGCGGTGGACGGCAACGTGCTGCGCATTGCCGCGCGTATTGCCGAAAAGGACGAGCCCATCGACCTGCCCGCCGTCAAGAAAAGCGTTGCAGAGAGCTTGCAGGAAGTTTATCCAAAGGGACACTGCGGCGCGTTTACGCAAAGCCTTATGGAGCTCGGCGCGTGCGTGTGCATGCCGAAGGTCACGAAATGTGATATTTGCCCCGTGCGGGAGATCTGCCTTTCCCACGCGCACGGCACACAGGCAACGCTTCCCAAAAAGCTTCCCAAGCGCGAAAAGCGCGTAGAGCCGCGCACGGTTTTTCTTTTGGAATGCGGCGGCGCATTTGCCGTTTGCAAGCGGGAGGAAAAGGGCCTGCTTGCCGGGCTTTGGCAGCTGCCGAACACAGAGGGACAGCTGTCCGCGCGCGAGGCGCTGCAGGCGGCACAGGACCTTGGCGTAAGGCCCACAGAGCTTTTGCGGGAAACGCACAAAACGCATATTTTCACGCACATCCGCTGGGAAATGGTCGGGTACCACATCCGCTGCCGCGAAAGGAGCGGGAATTTTATTTGGGCAACACCCGAGGAATTGCAAAGCGCCTATGCCCTGCCGACGGCGTTTCGGATATTTTTGGGGAACGATATATAAAGCAATGAAAAAGCACGCGGACAAGCATTTCGCTTGCCCGCGTGTGTTCTTATGCAGAGGGTTCAAACGCGCTTGCCGGCGCGTCATACAAGTCGGAATACTGTGCATATGCCCTTTCCAGCCAATGCAGAGTGCGGGTCGTGTCCGGGTCACAGCGATACCACTTCTCTCCAAGGATCAAACTGTCATGCGCGACGCCAATATCTAACGTGCTGCCATCCGAAAAGCGCACGCGAAACTGGTGCAGCGGACCGCCGGTGACACCGTCCGGCGGGTCGCGCATTTCCAATGGAAACATCCGAATCCCTTGCAAGCCGTTCTTAAAAACCTCTGTGTCGATCTCCGTCATTTCCGCATAGGTCGCATCCGCCCATTTGGCATAAAGCTCCACTGTGCAGCCGGTAAAGTCGTATTCTGCCAAGGGCGACGGCAAGCTCCTGAGATACAACGCTGTCCCGCCTGCGGCAAGGACTGCCAGCAAGAGCAGCACGGCGGTTACGAGCAAAATCCGCTTTTTCGTCTGCTTTTTCATGGAAGGCCTCCCCCTTTGCGCGTTTTGCAAATCCGATTTTATAAGTATAGTATAGCCCATGCTCCGGCTATAGTATATAGGTAAAACACCCAAAAATCACCGGCCGGCTTTGAAGTAAGGCGCGGCGGCGGGCGGCAGGGGTTTTGCCCATGAAATTTATGACATTTTTGTGAACTTTCAAAAAAGGGGTTGATTTTTTTCGGAGAATGGTTAAAATAGGAATTAGCACTCATGGAGTTTGAGTGCTAACGCAATGCGACAATCTTTTTAGGAGGCAGTTTATATGACCATCAAACCCCTTGCAGACAGAGTCGTGCTCAAGGCTGTCGAAGCCGAAGAGACCACCAAAAGCGGCATCATCCTCGCGGCGTCCGCGCAGGAGAAGCCCCAGGTCGCCGAAGTTGTGGCCGTCGGCCCCGGCGGCGTGGTGGACGGCAAAGACGTCACCATGTACGTAAAAGCCGGCGATAAGGTCATCACCAGCAAATATTCCGGCACGGAAGTCAAAATGGACGGCGTGGATTACACCATCGTCCGCCAGAACGACATTCTTGCCGTTGTAGAATAATTTTTCGGGAGGTCTTTTGACATGGCAAAACAGATTATTTACGGCGAGGAAGCGCGCAAGGCGCTGCAGGCCGGCATTGACAAATTGAGCGACACCGTGAAAATCACCCTCGGCCCCAAGGGCCGCAACGTCGTGCTCGACAAGAAATACGGCGCGCCGCTTATCACCAACGACGGCGTGACGATTGCCAAAGAGATTGAGCTCGAGGACGCGTTCGAGAACATGGGCGCGCAGCTCGTCAAAGAGGTCGCCACCAAGACCAACGACGTCGCGGGCGACGGCACCACCACCGCCACGCTGCTTGCGCAGGCGCTTGTGCGCGAGGGCATGAAGAACGTGGCCGCGGGCGCGAACCCGATGGTCGTCAAAAAGGGCATGCAGCTGGCCGTGGACGCGGTCGTGGAAGCGCTGCACAACGAAGCGAAGCCCGTTAAGACGTCGGACGACATCGCCCGCATCGCCACCATTTCCGCGGCGGACGAATTCATCGGCAAGCTCATTGCCGACGCGATGGAAAAGGTTACGGCCGACGGCGTAATCACCATTGAGGAGTCCAAGACCTCGGAAACCTACAGCGACGTGGTCGAGGGTATGCAGTTCGACCGCGGCTACATCTCCCCCTACATGGTCACCGACACCGACAAGATGGAAGCGGTGCTCGACGACCCGTATATCCTTATCACCGACAAGAAGGTCTCCAACATCCAGGAGATTCTGCCCCTGCTTGAAAAAATCGTCAACGCGGGCCAGAAGCTGGTCATCATCGCCGAGGACGTCGAGGGCGAGGCGCTGTCCACCATCCTCGTCAACAAGCTGCGCGGCACCTTCACCTGCGTGTGCGTCAAGGCCCCGGGCTTCGGCGACAGACGCAAGGAAATGCTGCAGGATATCGCCATTCTGACGGGCGGCGAAGTGATTACCGCCGACCTCGGGCTGGAGCTTAAGGATGCGGATATCCCGCAGCTCGGCCGTGCGAAGCAGGTCAAGATTACGAAGGAGAACACCACCATCGTCGACGGCGCGGGCGACAGCGACGCCATCAAGGGCCGCGTGGCGCAGATTCGCAGCCAGATTGAAACGACGACCTCCGATTTTGACCGCGAAAAGCTGCAGGAACGCCTTGCCAAGCTTGCGGGCGGCGTCGCGGTTATCCGCGTTGGCGCGGCGACCGAAACCGAAATGAAGGAAAAGAAGCTGCGCATCGAGGACGCGCTGGCTGCCACGAAGGCGGCTGTCGAGGAAGGCTCCGTCGCCGGCGGCGGCGTGGCGCTTCTGGAGGCGCTTCCGGCAGTCGACAAGCTGCTCGAGGCGGAAGAGGACGCCGACAAGAAGACCGGTATGCGCATTGTGCGCAAGGCCATTGAGGAGCCCGTCCGCCAGATTGCGGCGAACGCGGGTCTGGAGGGCTCGGTCATTGTCAACGAGATTGTCAACAAGAACAAGCCCGGCTACGGCTTCAACTTTGCGAACGAGACGTATGTCGATATGTTCGAAGCGGGCATCCTCGACCCCGCGAAGGTCACGCGCTCCGCGCTGCAGAACGCGGCTTCCGTGGCGGCCATGGTGCTGACCACCGAATCGCTGGTGTCGGATATCCCCGACCCGAAGGCGGACGCGGCGGCTGCCGCTGCCATGGCGCAGGCCGGCGGCGGGATGTATTAAGCCGAAAACCGCATAAAACAATCGCCCCCGAGCGTATGCTCGGGGGCGTAATTTTTGCTGTACGCGCTCTGTTTACCGCTCCATGAGCGTGACCATGACGGCCTTTTGCGCGTGCAGGCGGTTTTCCGCCTCATCGAAAATTTCATCGGCGTGCGCTTCAAATACGTCGGCGGTAATCTCCTCGCCGCGGTGCGCGGGCAGGCAATGCTGCACCATGCAGCCGGGGTTCGCCGCCGCAAGCAGCGGTTTGTTGACCTGGTACACGCCCTCGAACACCCGCCGGCGCGCGGCTGCCTCGTCCTCCTGCCCCATGGACGCCCAAACGTCGGTGAAAATCACATCCGCGCCGGCCGCCGCCTCGAGCGGGTCTCTGTAAAGCTGAAAGCCTTGATAGGCGTTCGCAAAATCCAAAACCTGCCGGTCGGGGTCGTACCCCTCGGGGCACGCGACTGCGACGCGCATGCCGGTCTTTAAGCCGCCGACAATCAGGGAATTCGCCATGTTGTTGCCGTCGCCGATATAGCACAGTTTCAGCCCGTCGAGGTGTCCCTTGTGCTCGCGGACGGTCAACAGGTCCGCCAGCACCTGGCAGGGGTGGCAGAAGTCCGTCAGGCCGTTGATAATCGGGATGCTGCCGTATTTCGCGAGCGCCTCGACCTCGCTTTGCGCGAAGGTGCGAATCATGATGCCGTCGAGATAGCGCGAGAGCACCCGGGCGGTGTCTTCGACCGGCTCGCCGCGGCCAATCTGCAAATCGCGGCTCGACAAAAACAGCGCCTGCCCGCCGAGCTGGTACATGCCCGTCTCAAACGAAACGCGCGTACGCGTCGAGGATTTCTGGAAAATCATGCCCAGCGTCTGCCCCTTTAAGCGGTGGTGCTTGATGCCGTGCTTGTTTTCGTACTTAAGCTGGTCGGCGAGGTTCAAAAGCTCCTCAATCTCCTGCGGCGTGGTGGACAGCAGACTCAACAGATGTTTCATAGCGTTCTCCTTTTTATTCGGCGAGGACTTCGGCCAGCACGGCGAGTCCCCGGTCAATCTCATCGTAGGTAATCGTCAGCGGCGGCAGCATGCGCAGCGCCGCCTTGGCGGTCAGAATCAACAGCCCTTTTTCACAGCAGCGCGCGGCGACGTCCGCGGCCTTTTTTTCGCTCAAATCGACGCCGAGCATCAGCCCCGCGCCGTGGACGCCCTTGACGCCTGTAAAGCTTGAGACCTTGTCGCGGATGTACGCGCCTTTTTCGCGCACGGCCTGCAAAAACGCGTCGTCGATGCGGTTCAGAATCTCCACAGCGCCCGCACAGGCGACCGGGTTGCCGCCGAACGTCGTGCCGTGGGTGCCGGCGGTCAGGGTATCGCCAAGCACCTCGGTGCACAGGCACGCGCCCATGGGAAGCCCCCCGCCGATGCCCTTGGCGCAGGTGACGACGTCGGGCATAATGCCCGCATTTTGGAAAGCAAACAGGCTGCCCGTCCGGCCGATGCCGGTCTGGACCTCGTCCACCATCAAAAGCAGGTCGTTTTCCGTGCAGAACCGGCGCACCGCGCGCAGGTAGCCGGGGTCCAGCGCAATGACGCCGCCCTCGCCCTGAATGACCTCTACAAGCACGGCGCAGACCGTTTTGTCGGCGGCAAGCCGCTCGAGCTGCGCCATGTCGCCCGCCTGCGCATAGCGAAAGCCCTGCAAAAACGGCATGAAGTATTCATGGTAATGCGCCTGCCCCGTGGCGGTAATGGTTGCAATCGTGCGGCCGTGGAAGGAGTTTTGCAGGCTTATAATGGTGCTGCGCCCCTCGCCGAAGCGGTCGAAACTCGCCTTGCGCGCAAGCTTAATGGCGCACTCGTTCGCCTCCGCGCCGGAGTTGCAGAACAGCACCTTCGAAAAGCCCGATTTTTCGCACAAAAGCTTTGCCGCGCGCGCCACGGTCTCGTTGTAATAGAGGTTCGACGTGTGCTGCAATTTGTTCAGCTGCGCGGTAACCGCCGCTTTCCAGCCCGCGTCGTTCGCGCCGAACACATTGACGCCTATCCCCGCGGTAAAGTCGATATACGGCTTCCCGTCGACGTCAAAATACGTCGCGTTTTCGCCGTGGTCCAGCGCCACGGGGAAATGCGCGTAGGTCGGCATCAGATAGGTGTCCGCGGTTTGTTTTATCTCTTCAAAGGTCATGGGATTTCTCGCCCCTTATGCTGAAAACATTGTGCCGAAGCCCGCGTCGGAGAACAGCTCCATCAAAATCGCGTGCGGCACGCGGCCGTCGATGATATTGGTATGCTTGACGCCGCGGCGCACCGCCTCGACGCAGCAGTCAATCTTCGGAATCATCCCGCCCGAAATAATGCCCTGGGCCTTGAGCGCCGGGATTTCCGACACCTTGACCTCGGGAATAAGGGTCGCGGGGTCGTCCTTGTCGCGCAAAAGACCGGGGATGTCGGTCATCAAAAGCAGCTTTTCGGCGTGCAGGCACGCGGCAATCTGCGCGGCGGCGGTGTCGGCGTTGACGTTGTAGACCTCGCCGTTTTCCCCGCCCGCGACGGAGGACACAACCGGAACGTAGCCGTGCGAAAGCGTATCGGTCAGCACCGCGGTATGGACGGTCTCAATGTCGCCGACCAGCCCCACGTCGCCGTCCGCCGTGTGGCGCACCGCGCAAAGCAAATCGCCGTCCAGCCCGCAAAGCCCGACCGCCTTGCCGCCGTGCCGCGACAAAAGCTGCACCAGGTGCTTATTGACCTTGCCGGCAAGCACCATCTGCACGACGTCCATCGTTTCCTCGTCCGTATAGCGCAGCCCGCCGACGAAGCGGCTTTCCTTGCCGAGCTTGCGAAGCATTTCCGAAATTTCCGGCCCGCCGCCGTGCACCAGCACGACGTTCACGCCCACCGAGCGCAGCAGCACAATATCGGTCATGACCGCGTCGCGCAGATCCTCGTTGATCATTGCGTTGCCGCCGTATTTGATGACGACGGTTTTGCCGTTATAGGTCTGGATATAGGGCAGCGCCTGCACAAGCACTTCGCTGCGGTCCGCATAGGAAATATTGTTGATGTCCATAAAGCCTCCGCCTTTGGAATTTCGATGGCAAGCCCCGAACGCTTCCGGGAATCAGGTCCGGTAATCGCCGTTTATTTTGACGTAGTCGTACGTCAAATCGCAGCCGTACGCCGTAGCCTCGGCTTCGCCGGCCTTCAAATCGACCAGAATGGTGATTTCATCCTCTAAGAGAATCGCCTTGGCCTTTTCCTCGGAGAAATCAACCCCGGCGCCGTCTTCGCAGACGCAGATTTCGCCTTTTGCGGACGAAAACCGCACGTCAATCTTGTGTACGTCGACCTGGACGCCCGCGTAGCCCAGCGCGCAAAGCACCCTGCCCCAGTTCGCGTCCGAGCCGAACATGGCGGTTTTCACCAGCGGCGAACGGATAACGGATTTCGCCAGAACACGCGCCGTCTCCTCGTCGGGCGCGTTTTGCACCTCGCAGAGCACCAGCTTTGTCGCGCCCTCGCCGTCTTTGGCAAGCATACGCACCATGTAGTTGCAGACCTTAAACAGCGCGCGGCAGAACGCGGCGTAATCGTCGTTTTGCGTTTCGATGCGCGCGTTGCCGCAAAGGCCGTTCGCCAAAACCGCCACGGTGTCGTTGGTGGAGGTGTCGCCGTCCACCGAAAGCATATTGTAGCTGCGGTGCACGCACCAGTTGAGCGCCGCTTGCAGCATTTCGGGCGCGATGTTCGCGTCGGTCGTAATAAACGAGAGCATGGTCGCCATATTCGGATGAATCATCCCGCTGCCCTTGGCTATAGCGCCGATGGTGCAGGTTTTGCCGCCGGAGAGCGCGACGCGCACCGCAATTTCCTTTTTCACGGTGTCGGTCGTCATAATCGCCTCGGCCGCCGCGGCGGAGCCGTGCTCGCTCAAGCCGTCCACGAGCGCCTGCATCCCGTTTTGCATCGGCGCAAGGTCAATCGGCTGCCCGATAACGCCGGTGGACGCCACCACGACGTCGCCGGCGGGAATGCCGGTATACTGCGTCACAAGCGCGCACATGGCCTCGGCCTTTTCGATACCGTCGGCGTTGCAGGTGTTCGCAATGCCGCTGTTGCAGATGACCGCCTGCGCTTTCCCGTTTTGCAGGTTTTTGCGCGTGACGGTGACCGGCGCGCCGCAGACGAGGTTCTGCGTATACACCGCCGCCGCGTCGCACGGCACGTCGGACACGATGAGCATAAAGTCTTTCTTTTCTTTATTTTTGCGGATGCCGCAGTGCAGGCCGTTGGCCCGAAAGCCCCTGGGCGCGGTCACGCCGCCCTCTTTGAGAATTTCGATGTGCATGAAACTTGCTCCTTATTTTAATCCGTCGTCTTGTTTTGCCCGGATGCACATAACGCCGAACGCGGCGAGCAGCAGAACGGGGCTTGCCAAAATCGCACGCTGCCCGAACGCCCGCACCAGCGCGTTCCCGCACACCGCCCCGACGGAGAACACGGCGATTACGCCGTAGTACAGGCAGGCGCGCTTGAACAGCCGGAGATTTTTTTCGTGAACCGCATTTACAAGAAACTCGGTCGCCGTACGCAGATTGCCGATGCACATGGTGGTGGCGAGGTGGTTGCCGCGGATTTTCCGAAAGCTTTGCACCTGCACGCCGCAGGCAAAGGAAACCATGCAGTTCGCCAACAGATTGTTGTCGGCGGACAGGAACGAAACCGCGGTTAAAAGCGCGATTTCCAAAAGCAGGGACAAGTGCCGCCAATGCAGCTTCCCGCCCTTTTGAAAGGCAAGGCGAAACCCCTGCGCGAGCAGCACGCCCAACGTAAAGCTCAAAACCGGAAACAGGTATTTCAGCGCGTTGTGGAAGCTGCCGTCGAACAGGTTGATGCCGAGCAGAATCAGGTTGCCGGTCTGGGCGTTTGCAAACACGCCCCCGCGGAACACATAGGTGTACGCGTCCATAAGACCGCCCGAAAACGCGAGCAGCAGCCCTACCAAAAGCGACTCGGACATTTGCGTTTTTTGCAGTTCGTTTCGCTTCATTTCCGTCACAGCTCCAGCCCGTAATCCGGGTCGAGTCCCATCACGATGTTCATGCACTCGAGCGCCGCGCCGGAAGCCCCTTTGCCGAGGTTGTCATAGCGCGCGGCGAGCAAAATGCGTTCGCTGCTGCCGAACACGGAAATCTCCATGCGGTCAAGACCGGACAGCTTTGCCGCAGAAAGGAAGCCTTCTTCGTCGGGCGCGTCCAGATAAGACACGATAGATGTATGATAAAGCGCGCGATACAGCGCTTTTACGTCGTCCGCGGTTTTGCCGTTTTGCAAATCCTTTGCGAAAAGCGGCACGGTCACGAGCATCCCGCTGTAAAACGGCGCGACAATCGGGCAGAACGCCGGCGCGGCGGTAAGGCCGGTTACGGCGACCATTTCTTTCAGGTGCTTGTGCTGCTGGGAAAGGCCGTAAACGCGGGGCGCTTGCAAAAGCGGGTTGTCCGCTTCGGCTTCATACTGCGCAATCATCTTTTTGCCGCCGCCGGAATAGCCGGTCAAGGAGGTGCAGGAAAGATAGGTTTCGGGCTTTAGAAAGCCGTTTCGCACAAGGGGCGCTATAAGCGCGATAAAGCCGCTGGCGTGACAGCCGGGGACGGCGATGCGCTTGCCGGTTTGCACCTTTTGGAACGCCGCGTCGGAAAGCTCTGGGAAGCCGTAGGCCCAGCCGGGGCTGGTGCGGTGCGCCGTGGAGGTATCTAAAATCACGGTGCGGTCGTTTTCCACCCACGCGGCCGCTTCCGTTGCCGCCGCGTCGGGTAGGCACAGAAAGGCGATGTCCGCTTCGTTCAGCGCGTTTTTGCGCGCCGCCGGGTCCTTGCGGTCGTCGCCGGTTAAAACATGGAGTGCAATATCCGTTCGTTTGGAAAGGCGGTCAAAGATTTTTAAGCCGGTGGTTCCCTGACTGCCGTCGATGAATACTTTGGTCATAGCTGTTCCCACTTTACCGATTCAGTTCCCGGACCCGTTCCGCTTCCGTGCGGACATTTTCGGGGGCGGGACCGCCCAGAGAGGTTCTGTCTTTGACGCATTTGTCGAGGTTAATCGCGTCGTAAACGCCCTCGTCGAACAGGCCGCACACCGCCTTGTATTCGTCGAGCGGCAGGGTCTCGAGCGTAAGCCCCTCTTTGATGCACTGCGCCACAAGCTCGCCCGTGGCCTTGTACGCGTCGCGAAACGGCAAGCCCTTGCCGACGAGATAATCGGCGCAGTCGGTGGCGTTGATGAAGCCGCCGGCCGCCGCCTTGCGCATATTTTCGGGGAGGGCCGTCATGGTGTCGAGCATCGGGATGAATGCCGTCAGGCACATCTGCACGGTGTCGAACGCATCGAAAATGGCCTCCTTGTCCTCCTGCATATCCTTGTTGTACGCGAGCGGCAGGCCCTTCATCATGGTGAGCATGGTCATCAAATCGCCGAACACACGGCCGGATTTGCCGCGGATAAGCTCGGTAATATCGGGGTTCTTTTTCTGCGGCATAATCGACGAGCCGGTCGAAAACGCGTCGTCGAGCTCAACGAATTTGAACTCCCACGAGCACCACAGGACAATCTCTTCGGAAAAGCGCGACAGGTGCACCATTAAAATGGACAGCGCCGATGCCAGCTCCATGCAGAAATCCCGGTCGGAAACGGCGTCGAGCGAATTGTGCATCGCGCCCGAAAAGCCAAGGTCGCGCGCGGTCCTTTCGCGGTCGGTGTTGTAGGTCGTGCCGGCGAGCGCGCACGCGCCCAACGGGCAGACGTTCATGCGGTTTTTCGCATCCTGAAGCCGCGCTTTGTCGCGCAGCAGCATTTCGGCGTAGGCAAGCAGATGGTGGCCGAACGTAATGGGCTGGGCGCGCTGGAGATGCGTGTAGCCCGGCATGACGGCGTCGGCATATTGCTCGGCCTTTTTGCAAAGCACCGAGACAAGCTCGGTCAGCTGTGCATACAGCGCGTCGCATGCCTTGCGCAGATACAGCCGGATGTCTAAAGCAACCTGGTCGTTGCGGCTGCGCGCAGTATGCAGGCGCTTGCCGGCCGCGCCGACGCGGGCGGTCAGCTCACCCTCGACGAAGGTGTGAATATCCTCCGCGTTCGGGTCAATTTCGAGCGCGCCGCTTTCCAGCTCCGCCAGAATCGCCGTCAGGCCCTCGGTAATCTGCGCCAAATCCTCCGCCGAGATAATCCCCTGCGCGCAGAGCATCGCCGCGTGCGCAAGGCTGCCCTCGATATCCTCGCGGAACATCCGGCTGTCAAATTTTATCGAGGAATTGAAATCGTTGGTTTTCGGGTCGAGCGCCTTTTGGAAGCGCCCCTGCCAAAGCTGCTGCATAAACGGTTTCTCCTAAATATAGAAGTGCAAAAAACGCTTTGCCCCCTCTTTGTGAGGGGGCTGCCGCCGGCCGGCGGCCGGGAGAAAAGCGAAGTGTCCGCCGCTTATTTCCCCTCGCGCTTCTGGTCGAGCAGGGCCTTTACCTTGATGGGCAGGCCGAACAGGTTGATAAAGCCCGCGGAATCCGCCTGGTTGTACGCCCCGCCGTCCTCGCCGAAGGAGGCGACGTTTTCGTCGTACAGCGTGTAGGGCGAAGACACACCCGCGTTGATGATGTTGCCCTTATAGAGCTTGAGCTTCACGTCGCCGGTGACGGTTTCCTGCGTCTTGTCCACGAAGGCGGAAAGCGCCTCGCGCAGCGGGGTGAACCACTGGCCGAAGTACACAAGCTCGCCGAACTTCTGGGCGACAAGCCGCTTGTAGTGGGAGGTTTCGCGGTCGAGCGTGAGCATTTCGAGAAGCTCGTGCGCCTTGTAAAGGATGGCGCCGCCGGGGGTCTCGTAAACGCCGCGCGATTTCATGCCGACTAAGCGGTTCTCGACAATGTCGAGAAGCCCGATGCCGTTTTTGCCACCCAGCTCGTTGAGCTTTTCAACCACCGCAAGGCCGTCCATTTCCACACCGTCAATCGCGGTCGGCACGCCCTTTTCAAAATGAATCGTCACATAGGTCGGCTCGTCCGGCGCCTGCTCGGGCGCGACGCCCATTTCCAGGAAGCCGGGCTTTGCGTACTGCGGCTCGTTGGCCGGGTCCTCAAGGTCGAGCCCCTCGTGCGAAAGGTGCCAGACGTTCTTGTCCTTGGAATAGTTGGTTTCGCGGTTGATTTTCAAGGGGATGTCGTGCGCCTCGGCGTACTCGATTTCCTCCTCGCGGGACTTGATGCTCCACTCGCGCCACGGGGCGATAATCGCCATTTCCGGCGCAAACGCCTTAAGCGTCAGCTCGAAACGCACCTGGTCGTTGCCCTTGCCGGTGCAGCCGTGGCAGATGGCGTCGGCGCCCTCTTTCTTGGCGATTTCCGCAAGGCCTTTCGCAATGCACGGCCGCGCGTGGGACGTGCCCAAAAGATACGTCTCGTAATCCGCGCCCGCTTTTAAGCACGGCCAGATGTAGTCCTCAACGTACTCCTTTTTCAAATCCAGCACATAGAGCTTGGAAGCGCCGGTTTTAAGCGCCTTTTCCTCAAGCCCGTCAAGCTCCGTCCCCTGCCCGACGTCGCCGGAAACGGCGATGACCTCGCAGTTGTTGTAGTTTTCCTTAAGCCACGGGATGATGATGGACGTGTCCAGCCCGCCCGAATAGGCCAATACGACTTTTTTGATATCTTTTTTCTCCATGTTGTATGCCTCCGAACACCGTAAAAATCGTTACTTTGAGATTATACACCATTTCCCGGCAAAATCAAGGGGAAAAAAGCAGATTTACACGGTGTTTTTGCATATTTATTGAATTTTTACGAATGGTTACCGGGTAAAACGGTTTATTTATGCAAAATATGCGAATATATACGCATTTTTATACAAAAAGACCGGCCGTCTGGCCGGTCTTCAACCGTTTGGGCTCGCTTAGTCCGCCGTATAGGGCAGGATGGCGATGATGCGGGCGCGCTTAATGGCGGTGGTCAGCTCGCGCTGATGCTTCGCGCAGGTGCCCGTCACGCGGCGGGGCAGAATCTTCGCCCGCTCGGACGTGTAGCGGCGCAGCTTTGCCGCGTCCTTGTAATCGATTTTTTCGACCTTCTCGACGCAGAAGGAGCAGACTTTTCTGCGCTTTCTGTTCGGACGGCCCTGTCTATCATAAGCCATGGGGAAACCTCCTTATCGAAATTGCGGCGGGTCTTAAAACGGAAGCCCGTCGTCCTCCGTCCCCGCAAAGGGGAACGCGTCGTCGTCGCCCGTCGGCAAAACCGAGAAGCCCTCGGCGTCGCCGCTCTGGTACGCGGGCGCGGGCGCGGCGGGGCGAGCCGCCGACGCGGCGCCGGTGCCGGTCTCCGCCTTGCTGCCGCAGAACGAAACGTTGTCTGCGACAATTTCAAACGCGGTGCGCTTGTTGCCGTTGCGGTCCTCATAAGTGCGGGTCGGGATGGAGCCCTGCACCGCAATCATGGAGCCCTTGTGGAAATAGCGCGTCACGAATTCGGCGGTCTGCCGCCACGCGACCACATTGATGAAATCGGTCTGTTTCTCTTCGCCCTGGCGGGAAAAACGCCGGTCCACGGCAACGGAAAAGGTCGTAACCGAGACGCCGCTGTTCGTGGTGCGAAGCTCGGGGTCGGCGGTCAGCCGGCCCATGATGACTGCACAATTCAGCATACCGTTCCCTCCGCGTCAGTTCTTCACGACAAGCGAACGCAGCACGCCGTCGGTAATACCGGCGATGCGCTCGAATTCGGCCGGGAATTCGGTACCGCAGTCAAAATTGAAGACGACATAGTACCCTTCGGTCTCGTCGTTGATTTCGTAGGCAAGGTGACGCTTGCCCCACTCGTCAACGCTTTCGAGAGTGCCGTTCGCTTCAATGAGCGCCTTGAACTTTTCGACAAGGCCCTGGGTCGCTTCTTCGGTGCCGGCGGCGGTGAAGACCACGACTGCTTCATACTTCGACATTCTGTTTGCACCTCCTTATGGACTTTCGCCCGCGGGCGTTCTAGATTCCCCGCGGGAAGGAGCTGGCAGAAGATTCTTCTGCAGCGGATTGCTATTATAGCAGACTTTGCACGCGGCGTCAAGCATTTTTCTGGATTTTTCGCAGGGCAAAATCCGCGCGGGAAGCGGACGCCCAAAAATACGCTGTGTGCAGGTGCGAAACGCTTTGTTGACAAACCGAGTATGGTATTGTTCACTAAAATTGTATCTATGTGTACAGCGTATTTTCATGCAACCGCATTGTAAACGGAAAGGAGCAAGGCAATGAAAAAACGTGTTCTTTCAATCCTTTTGACGCTGTGTATGGCGCTGACGGCGCTGCCGCTGTCCGGCGTGCCGGCGCTTGCGGCGACCAGCGGGGATTTCGAGTACAGGGTCCTTTCCGAAACGGACAAGACCTGCGAGATTACGGATTACACGGGCTCGGCGGCCGAGCTCGAAATTCCGGCGACGCTGGACGGATACACAGTGACGAGCATCGGGATGGGAGCTATTGACAGTTGTAGTTCACTAACGAATATCGACATCCCGGACAGTGTGACGAGCATTGGGAATGGTGCGTTTGGTTTTTGCCCGTTGCTTGCAAGCATTGATGTAGCGGCAGAGAATCCGAGCTATAGCAGTCAGGACGGTGTGCTGTTTACCAAGGATAAAACGGCGCTGATGAAATATCCGGCGGCAAAGCCGGATACAGCCTACAGCATTCCGGATACGGTGACGAGCATCGGGGGTTCTGCGTTTGCTTTCTGCGAAGCGCTTACAAACATCGATATCCCGGAAAGTGTGACGAGCATCGAGGAAAGCGCGTTTCAAGGTTGTTCTTCGCTGACAAGTATAGATATTCCGAACAATGTGACCTATCTTGCGGATTTTTCGTTTGCAGAGTGTGCGTCGCTGAGAAGCATCAGCATTCCGGACACGGTGACGAGCATTGGTTTTAGGGCGTTTTACAAATGTAGCGCTTTAACAGCCATCACCATCCCAAACAGCGTAACACGCATCGGAGAGTGGGCATTTGCGTACTGCGATGTGCTTAAAGACGTTACCATAAACAACGGCGTCACAAACATCGGAAGGTATGCGTTCCGTGTCTGCACTTCGCTTACAAGCATTCACATCCCGAACTGCGTAACGAGTATTGAGGAGGGAACGTTTGAGCGCTGCACTTCGCTTGCAAGCATCACCATCCCGGAAAGCGTGACAAGTATTGATGAGCAGGCATTTCGCAGCTGTGACAACCTCACCATCTACGGCGTAGCGGGCAGCTATGCCGAAACGTACGCCGAGCAAAACGGCATTCCCTTTGTCGGCGTGCCGCCCACGCTCGCCAAGGACCGCTCGCAGGTGCGGTTCACGGCGGAAAACGGGGACATTGCAGACGCGTTTGACTACCGGCTGATTTCGTCCATCCCGGACATGGTCTGGGACCTGTATTTTGCCAGTGCCGGCGGCACGACGATTACGGCGGTCGGCTTCGTCGCGGCCAACGAAAGCGACCGGGCGGCGCTTGCCGACGCGCAGGCGGCCGTGGAAAGCGGCACGGCGCTGCCCGCGGGCTGGAAGACGGCGGGCACCGACTACATCCAAAAGGCCGACGACGATGCGGACGCCTATTTCGGCTGCATGATTAAGGGCATTCAGCACAGCGAGCAGACCGAGGACATCGTTTGCAGCGCCTATATTGCCTACACGACCGCCGCAGGACAGACAGCCTACGTCTGGTACGACGCGCCGGTTGTCGCGCTGGTGGCGACGAATTACGACGCGGCCGCAGACGCGTGGCGCGCGGCGAACGCCTGATGGGAAAGAAAGGGGAAAACGATATGCAACCCAAAAGCTACACGGCGCCGGATTTTTATAGGACGCATTTTGACCCGGAGGAGGATATTGCGTCGCTGTCCCCCGTCACGGTGGGCACGGACCCGCTTCCGGGCGGCGACAACGGCTGGATTGATATCTAAGGAACGACAATACCGGCTTACCTGTTGAAACAAACCGAATCCAATTCCCAGCGCCCCGGCGAAAACCGCCGGGGCGCTGCGTTTGCCCTGTCAGAATGCAGAGTTGAGAGGTCAGAAATTAAAAGTTAAAGCTCACCATTTGCCCCCTCTGACGAGGGGGCTGGCGAGCCGAATGCAATGAGGCGAGACTGGGGGAGAGATACGGGAAACTTTACCTTTCTGTATCTCTCCCTCCGTCACGCGCAAAGCGCGTGCCACCTCCCTCCTCAGAGGTAGGAATAGATTTCTGCTGACCTTTGGTTTTATCGCAGCCGAAAGTTGGCTCTTACCGGACTTTTCGCGGGCAGGCATGGAGGCCTGCCACTACGCTTTCCGCCTTCTGAACTCTGAATTCTGCCCGGGCAAGCCCACCCCGCCCCATTTCGATGCAAGGCGGATTTTTTCACAATATACCTTGACAATCTATGTATTCCGTGCTACTCTATACATAGATACTAAAGGTATTGTCCCGGAACTGGAAGGCCGGGACGCGAAAGGAGGCTTTTTCCATGAACATCCGCAAGGAGCTTCAGAAAGGCAGCACGCCGCTTCTGGTCTTAGGGGTGCTTGCGCGCGGGGAGATGTACGGCTACCAAATCATCAAGACCGTGGAGCTGGAAAGCGAACGGGTCTTTCAGATGAACGAGGGCACGCTCTACCCCATTTTGCACGCGATGGAGCAGGAGGGGCTGCTGTGCGCGCGCTGGGAGCAGGTCGAAGGCAGCGCGCGAAAACGCAAGTATTACCGCATCACCGACAAGGGCCGCAAGGCGCTGGCCCGGGACCGCGCCGCCTGGGACACCTACCGGACGGCGGTCGACCGTGTGTTGGGAGGGGTGCAGGATGTTACCGCGTGCGCTTACTGACTTTGCCCGGGACGCCGTTTCGCCCATCCGCGCGCGCAAGCCGCGCCGGGAGGCCGAGGCGGAGCTTATAGACCACATGGCCGAAATTTATGCGCAGGACCTTGCCACCGGGATGTCCGAGGAGGACGCCGCCGGCGACGCCGTCGCGCGCATGGGGACGCTGCGCCTGCTGCAGTCACGCTATGCCGACCTGTACGGCAACGCCGAGCCGCGGCCGATGCATGTGGCGATGGACCTTACTTTGTGGGGGCTCTTGCTGTCGCACCTATGGCTGTTTGTTTCGCCGAATTCCGATTTGCTTTTCCAGACAGGCGGCGGGCTTTTGCTGCTGTTCGCGCTCGGGCGGCTGCAGGCCGTCAGCTCGCGGCTTAGGAAAATCTATTTTTTACAGCCCGCGACGCTGCTTTTGCAAATTGTCGCCTACGGCGTGTCGCTCTATTTCGGTCTTACCTCTTTGCCTGCCATGCTTACGCACATAGCCGCGTGGCTTGTGGACGGCATTTTCCTTTGCGCGCTGTACCCGGCGCTGTGCGAAATCTACAACGCCGCCTATGAGCCCGGGGATTCCATGACGCCCGGCATATTCCCCGCGCTTTTTCTCCTGCTCTACTCGGATTATTGCGCCGTGATGAGCTGGTGGCAAAACGCAGCCAACACGCCGTATATTATGGATTTGCAGAAGGCCTGGGGCAGCACGATGCCCGTCGTCATGGTGCTGGGCGCCATGCTGTTTATCGCGCTGTTTTCGCGCGTGCGCCGCGTGGTTTGCAGCGGCGAGCCGCAGGAAACGCGGCTGGACCCCCTGCCCAAAAAAGCCAAACGCCGTTTTCTGGCGGCGGCGCTGGCATTTCTTCTTTTGCCCGGCGTCGGCATGCTGACCGCCGCGCTGCGTGCGCCGCAGACCGAAGCCTATGTGCGGGCGGACGTGCAGAGTACGGGTGCGGACGCTGCACGCGAGCATCTTGTATCGCTCGGCCTGCCCGCCGAAATCGCCGCCGACCTGCCGGACAGCGAGGCGCTGCTGTATGCGGATATGGCGACCATGCGGCTCATTTTTGACGGGTACAGCTCGTCCGCCGGGAACGCGGACGACCCCGTGGTGCGCGGCTATCAATTTTGGGGAACGGACATGACCGAGCCCGTGCGGACGCTGTTTTGCTTCACCTACCCCGAAACGTACGACGCGCCGTTTTCGGAGGCCTTTTACTTCTGCTTTGACTGGGACGTGTTTTCCTGGCATCAAAGCGAAGAAGCGCCGCCGGACTTTGCTTTAATCTTAGCCGAGCAAAACGGCGAAACGGTGCGCTGCGCCCCGCTGCAAACCAGCCCCGTTGGGCGGGAGGATTTCTCGTTTCAGGACAGCGGCATGAGTGGCGCGACCTACGCCTTTCCGCGCGCGAGCGCCGGCCGGCGGGCCTATTTTGCTGCCTCTCGCGACTTCGGGGGCGGCCGCGGCTGGGGAAAGATTTCGCCGATAGACGGCGTATACACCTCGCAGCGCCTGCCGTTTTCCGCGGACGGGCGGGACCTCTGGACGTGCTCGGCGCTCTATTTTTCCGACCGCAAATTCCAAAGCTCCGTGTTTTTGAAGCAGCAGCAGATATACGGCTACGCCCAAAACCCCCTCGACGCGGAGCACTTTACCGACCCGCAGCCGCCGGTATTTTAAGGGCGGCTGAACAAAAATCCGCCCCGCACGGCAAAGCTTGTGCGGGGCGGTGTTTTATTTGTCCGTTTCACCCGTGGTGACAAGGATTTTGCGCTTTTTCACCCAGTGGCGCCGATAAAAGCTGTTCCAGCGGAAGCGGTCGCCGACCGCCGCCATTTTTTCATACATTTCTGTGCGCAGGGCGTTTGCGGTGCCGGCAAGCGCCGGGTCGCGGATTTGGTTGTGCATTTGGTAGGGGTCTTTCAGGTTGTCGAACAAAAACTCCTGCCCGCCCGCCTTGTACACGGCGTAGGTGTAGCGTTCGGAGCGAAGGCCGCGCCACTCGGTGCCGTTGCCGTAAATGGCGGTGGGACCCGTGCCCATCAAAAGGCAGTCGTTTTTTCGGAACGTTCCGCTTCGCACCGCGTCCGAAAGGTCCGTCCCCTGCGCCCCCTCGAGCGCGGGCAGGCCCATCAGGGCGAGCAGCGTCGGGGCGATGTCCACGGTATTGACGGGCGTCGCGTTGCGCCCGGCGGGCAGACGCTCGCCCCATTTCATAAGGAACGGGACGCGGACGGCCTCGTCGTAAAAGATATTTTTCGCGTGCCGCCCGTGCGCGCCGAACAGCTCGCCGTGGTCGGAGGTGAACACAAAAATCGTGTCGTCGGCAAGCCCCTCCTCCTCGACGCACGCCCACAGCCGCCGCAGGTTGTCGTCCAGATTGGCGACCATCGCTGCATAGACGCGCCGCCAGTCCGGCAAATACTTGCGTTTACCGGGCAAAAACCGCGCCCAGGCGTCGGCGTGCGGGTCGTTGCGCGCGCGGTAGTTCGGCGGCGGCGGGAAATCGACGCCGGAAAACAGGTCCAGATACGCTTGCGGCACGTTTTCCGGCGTCCAGGGGTCGTGCGGCGTGCCGTAGGACAAAAACAGCGCGAACGGCCGCCCGTCCGCCTTGTGCGCGTGGATGCGCTCTATCGCAAGGTCGGTCTGGTCGTCGGGCTCGTAGCCCTTACAGTAGATTTTTTCGGGTGAATCGAGGTGGTAATACGCCTTCGGCGCGTAGTATTCGTGGTGGAAATTGTACGCCGCAAAATATTCGTCGAACCCGAGCCGGTTTTCCCCTTTCGGGATGTAGGAATTTTTCGTGTCGTAGTGGTTGCCCAGCTGCGCCGCGTACATATGCCACTTGCCGATATACGAGGTGCCGTAGCCGTTTTCCGTGAGCACGTGCGCCATGGTGCGGTGCGCGGGATTGACGCGCAGCTCGTTAATCACCATGCCCGTGCCGCCCGTCGTATATTTGCCGGTCAAAAGCGACGCGCGGTACGGCGCGCAGACCGGGTGGCCCGACACGGCGTTTTCCAGGTTGACGCAGCCTTCGGAAAAGCCGTCCAGAAACGGCGTGCGGGCAGGCTCGCCGCCGTTGAAGCCGACGCTTGTAAAGCGCAGCTGGTCGGCGAACACATAGATGAGATTCGGCCGCTTTGCCATTCGCTTACCTCCTTAACGAAAATCGCGCCCGGCGGCTTACACCGTTTCAATCTGCTGGGTTTCGTGGAGCTTGGCAAGGTCCTTGTGCATCGCTTCGGTCGTCTTTTTGTTGAGCGGATACAAAATGGCGAGCACCAGCATCACGGCAAAGAGCACCACGGGAACCAGCGTCGCGATGTCGTACATGCCGGAAAGCACCGCTTCGCCCTGCGAAACGCCGCTGCCCGCCTTGGTGCTGTCGTAGCCCGCAAGGCTCACAAACCACGGCGCGAGCGCGGCGAGCGCCTGGCCGACCTTGCGCATGAAGGTGAAAATCGCGTAGTTCGACGCTTCCTCCCGCCGGCCGGTGACCCATTCCTGGTGGTCGATGATGTCCGCCGCCATCGCCCAGACCTCGAGCGTCAAAAAGCCGATGCCGAGGTTGACGAACACCGCAAGGCCGATAAACAGCCAGACGTTGTCCATGCCGATTTTCAAAATGTAGGTCAGAAAGCTTGCGACCGTCGAAACAGCGAGCCCCGCGACGCAGATTTCCTTTTTGCCGAACCGCTTGATTAGCTTGTTGACAAACGGCATCATCAGCACCATCGGCGCGTAGGAGACGATGACGTAGACCGTGTTCATTGAGCTTTTCTGGAAATAGTCCTTGAACAGGTACAGATTGACGGTGTTCGAGTACATCTGCACGGCCATCAGAAGGCAGCCGAGCAGGCTCATGACGATAAAGGCGCGGTCCTTGAAAATGTGGCGCAGGACCTCCCGCACGCTTGTTTTCTGCCCGTCCGGCTCGACCAGCACGCGTTCCTCAATGCAGCGGTAGGAGCCAAGGTAAATGAGGCACATGCAGGCCGCGATGACGACCATTGCCCAAAACAGACGCGTTTCGTCCATCTGGTTGCCGTCCGCGCCGGCCGACATGACGACGATGGGGAAAATAAAGGTCGGCAGGTTTCCAATACCCGCGCCGATGGACCGGCAGACGGAAAGCAGCGAGCGCTCGTTTTCCTTGGTGGTCATCACAGAGGCCAGCGACCCGTACGGCACCAAAAGGACGGTGTACAGCATCCCGTAAGCGATATAGAATACCGCGACCCAGACCGTGTTGAACAGCACGCTGTCGCTGACGCGGGTAAAGACCAGCACCGACACGACGGCAAGCGGCAGCCCGCCCCAGAGGATAAACGGCTTATACTTCCCGGTTTTGCCGGGGCGGCGGCGCTGCGCCAAAAAGCCCATCATCGGGTCGTTGACGGCGTCCCAAATGCGCGCAACAATCAGAATGGCGCTGATGACCGCGCCGGACATCCCGAGAATATCCGTACAGTAAATGGTCAGGTACGCGCTCATCACGCAGAAAGCCAGGTTGTTGGCAAAATCCACCAGCGTGTAGCCGACGTAATTTTTGAAGGCGAGCTTTTTCTCCATGGCGTTTCCTCCGGCAAAAGCCTTATTGCGTTTTTTCGGTCGGATTTTGAGCTTCGGTTTTCAAGGTTTCCAAAAAACGGCGGTCGTCGTCGCCCAGCGGCGCGCGTTTGAGCAAATCGGGCCGCTTTTCGGCGGTCCGGCGCAGCGCCTGCTCATGCCGCCATTTTTCGATATTCTCATGGTGGCCGGACAGCAGCACCTCGGGCACCGCGCGGCCGTGCCAGACCGGCGGGCGCGTATACTGCGGGTATTCGAGCAGCCCGTTGTAATGGCTTTCGAGCTCCTTGGCCTCGTCGTTCGGCAGCACGCCGTCAAGCATCCGGCAGACCGCGTCCGTCAGCACCAGCGCGGGCAGCTCCCCGCCTGTGAGCACATAATCGCCGATGGAAATTTCCGCATCGACAATTTCCTCGAGCACGCGCTCGTCCACGCCCTCGTAATGCCCGCACAAAAGCGCCAGCCGCGGCAGGGCGCTGAGCGCCTTGACCTTTTCCTGCGTGAGCGTTTTGCCCTGCGGAGACAGGTAGATAAGATACGGCTTTTCGCCCGTTTCGCAAAGCGACCGGTAGCAGTCGTAAATCGGCTGGGTCTGCATGAGCATCCCCATGCCCCCGCCGTAGGGCGCGTCGTCCACGCGGTTGTGCTTGTCGGCTGTAAAGTCGCGGATATTGACACAGTGGATGTCCACCGCGCCCTTTTGCCGCGCACGGCCAAGGATGCTTTCCGACAGCACCGCCTCGCACATTTCGGGGAACAGGGTCATAATGTCAATCCGCATCGCGCACCTCCACCGCCTCGCCGTCAAACAAGCCGCGCAAGGGACGGATGCGCACAACGCCCGCCGCCACGTCGGCCTCGCGCACGACGTCGGGAATGGCGGGCACCAGCACCGTCTCCCCGCCGGGTCTTCGGACCGCCCAGACGTCGTTGGCGCCGGCGCCCGGAATGACCTCGCTAAGCGTGCCGTATTCCGCACCGCTGTCAAAGTCCACAACTTTACACCCGAGCAAATCCTGCACGAACCACTGTCCCGCCGCAAGCGGCGCGCTGCGGCGGTCGATGTATACGATTTTGCCGCGCAGCGCTTCGGCCTGCTCGCAGGTTTCAATGCCCGCAAACTGCCCGAGCACCTGGTTTTTATGGACGCGCAGCCGGCAAGCGCGCAGCGCGGACTTGCCCTCGGCGTCGAGATACAGCGTATCAAACCCGCACAAAAACGCCGGGCTGTCGCACCAGGGTTCGATTTTAACCTCGCCGCGCACGCCGTGCGTTCCCACGCACCGGCCCGCCTCTAAAAATGGTTTTTCCATTCTTTCATTCCTTGTTTTTCATGCAAAAAAGCGCGCGAATGCCCGCGCGCTTTTTCTCAGTCGATATCCACCTGTACGCGTACGCCCTCTTTGGTGGCGCGCGCCTTCATGACCGTGCGGATCGCTTTCGCGATGCGGCCCTGCTTGCCGATTACGCGGCCCATGTCGTCCTCTGCCACATGCAGATGGTACACAACGTTGCCGCGCGCATCCGGCTCATCCGCCGTGACTTCCACGGCGTCGGGGTCGTCCACAAGCCCTTGTGCGATTGCTTTCAAAAGTTCTTCCAACGCTCAGAGCCTCCCGGATTTACTGGATCGCGCCGCACTTCTTGAGCAGCGCCTTCGCCGTATCGGTCGGCTGCGCGCCGTTCTTGAGCCACTGCTGCGCCTTTTCGACGTCAATCTTGATTTCGGCGGGCTCCTTCATCGGGTCGTAGGTGCCGATTTCCTCAATGAACTTGCCGTCACGCGGGGACTTGGAATCCGCCACGACCACGCGATAGAACGGTGCACGCTTTGCGCCCATGCGGCGCAGTCTGATCTTTACCATTGTTTGTTCCTCCAAACTGATGATTGACAAAATTTATACCAAACACAAAATTTGTGTGCCGGATACGAAATCACCCGAACAGCCCGCGCCCGAAGCGGCGGCGCGCGCCCTTGGAATTGAGCTGCTTAAACATTTTCTGCATCTGCTTATGCTGGTTGAGCAGCCGGTTGACGTCCTCGACCTTAAGCCCGCAGCCCGCGGCGATGCGCCGCTTGCGCGAGGGGTTGATGATGTCGGGGCGGCTGCGCTCGGCGGGGGTCATCGAATAGATGATGGCCTGAATCCGGTCAAACTGGCCCTCGTCCACATCGACGTCCTTTAATTTGCTGCCCACGCCCGGAAGCATGCCCAAAAGGTCCTTCATCGAGCCCATTTTGCGCACCTGCTGCAATTGGTCGAGCAAATCGTTTAAGTCGAATTTGTTTTTGCGCAGCTTCTTTTCCAGCTCCTGCGCCTTTTTCTCGTCGAGCGCGGTCTCCGCCTTTTCAATGAGGGAGAGCACGTCGCCCATGCCGAGAATGCGCGAAGCCATGCGGTCGGGGTAGAAGTACTCGAGCGCGTCGAGCTTTTCGCCCGTACCGACAAATTTGATGGGCTTGCCCGTTACGGCGCGCGCCGAAAGCGCCGCGCCGCCGCGCGTGTCGCCGTCCATCTTGGTCAGCACAATGCCGTCGATGCCCAGCGCCTCGTCAAAGGAGGAGGCGACGGTGACAGCGTCCTGGCCGGTCATGGCGTCGACCACCAGCAAAATTTCATGCGGATGGATGGACGCCTTTATATTTTTGAGCTCCTGCATGAGCGTCTCGTCAATGTGCAGACGCCCGGCAGTGTCCAAAAACACATAGTCATAGCCGTGGTCCTTGGCAAGCTTCACGGCGTTTTCGGCAATGACGACCGGGTCGCCCTGCCCCATTTCAAAAACGGGAACGTCGACCTGCTCGCCGACGACCTGCAGCTGTTTGATGGCGGCGGGACGGTACACGTCGCACGCCACAAGCAGCGGCCGGTGCCCCTCGGACTTTAATTTCCGCGCGATTTTGGCGCAGTGCGTCGTTTTACCGGAGCCCTGCAGGCCGCACATCATCACAATCGTCGGCGGATGCGACGCGTACGCCAGGCGGCTGTTCGTGCCGCCCATGAGCGCCGTAAGCTCCTCGTTGACAATCTTGATGACCATCTGCGCGGGCGTCAGGCTCTCCATCACCTGGGCGCCGATGGCGCGTTCGGTGACCGTGTTGGTAAAATCCTTTGCGACCTTGTAGTTGACGTCGGCCTCCAGAAGCGCCAGGCGCACCTCGCGCATGGCCTCCTTGACGTCGCTTTCCGTCAGGCTGCCCTTGCTGCGCAGTCGCTTAAAGGCGGCTTCGAGCCGGTCGGATAATCCTTCAAATGCCATACTGTGCGCCCCTGCTTACTCGATAATATCCAGCGCAAGCGATTTGATGCGCACGGTGGTCTCGTTGATTTCGCGGGAAAGCCCGTGGTCCAGGTTGTAGGCGTTGATGCTTTCCGCGCAGTCGATAATCTGCTGCAAATGGTCTCGTATATCGTCGAGCCGCTTGGCAAAGCCGAGCTTGCTTTCCATTTCATACAGCAGCGTCTCGGCGCGCTTAATCGCGTCGCGCACGCCCTGACGCGTGATGCCCTCGTTTTCGGCGATTTCGGAAAGCGAAAGGTCGTCGTTATAATAGTAGCCGAGGAAGTCCCGCTGCTTTTGCGTCAGCATTTCCCCGTAATAATCCAAAAGGATCGTGATTTCCACGTTATTCGCCATATTAGAAACCCGCCTTTCCGAAATAAGGCCCCTCTGTAAAGCAGAAGCCTTTACAGAGGGGTATTATACTAAAGTTTATGCGCCTTGTCAAGCGGTTTTTTGCCGAAATTCGGCAGCTTACCAGACAATAACCGCCTCGCGGCCGCCCTCCGAATCGGGGGACGCATTGCCAATCTCGACGCCGCCGCCCTTCATGCCGTCCTCTTCCCCGCCGGACGTGCCGCCGCCATTGCCGCTGCCGCCGCTTGTCGGGGCGTTCGTCTGCGCGCTGCCGGTCGTACCGGCCGCTGCGCTCTCCAGGCGCTCCACGTCCTCCGAGACCTGCTCGGCCGTCTTGGTATACAGGTCCTCGAGCAGCTCCATGGAACCGTCCGTGCCCGTCGTCACCGGGATAAGGTCGCCGTATACGTTCGTAACATAGCGCCCGCCCTCGGCGTCGGTCGTGTATTCGACCGGCTCATAGGTTTGTTTCTCTTCGCCGCAGGCCGTCACAAGGCACGCGATTGCCAAAATCGCCAACGCCGCCGCGATAATCTTTTTCCGCATACTAACGCCTCCGAATCCGTGCTTTCAAAACTGTCTTTGTGGGAAGTTTATAGATAGTATAGCATATTCCATCCTATTTTGCAACAAAAAACCTTATTTCAGCTCGGCGATGGTCACGCCGTCCTCGCCCTCGCCGTAGACGCCCAGGCGGAACGACCGGACGTTCGGGTGACGGCGCAGATGCGCCTGCACCGCCTTGCGCAGCACGCCGGTGCCCTTGCCGTGGACGATGGTGACCGTCTCCAGCCCCGTGCGCACGGCGCGGTCCAGGAACATGTCCAAATCCAAAAGAGCCTCCTCGGCGTTTTTGCCGCGCAAATCCACGCGCATCGCCGTATCCGCCGCCGTGGCGCGGCTGCCCTCGGAAACGGGTCTGCGGGGCGGCTGCTGCGGTTTCGGTCTTCCCTTTACAAGCCGCAAATCGCCGACGTCCGCCTTAAGCTTCATCGCCCCCGCCTGCAATTCGACGCTGCCGCGGCCGTCCGGGCCGGAAAGCACCGTCGCCTGCGTGCCGAGCGTGGTGACAAGCACCGTGTCGCCGGGTTGCAGCGCGCGCGGGAGGGTGTATGTCCCGTCCGCTTCCACGCCAAGCGTTTCGGCGGTCAGGTCGTCGAGCTCGCCCAGCTTCGCCCGCATGGCTGCGCGCGCCTTGCGCGCAAGTGCGGCGGCGTCCTTTTCCTTTGTCTGTTCCTTTTTGAGCCGTTCGACCTCCAAAAGCAGCCCGTTCGCGGCGCGGCGCGCCTGCTCGGTAACGGCGGCGGCCTCCCGGCGGGCGCGCTCAAGCGTCTGCCGGCTCTTTTCCTCGGCGGAACGCTGCAGGGCGTTGACCTTTTCGCGCAAGGCCTCGACCTCTTCTTCCCGCTTCTGCACGGCTTCGCGCTCGCGTTCCAGCGCGGTGCGGGAGGCCTCGAGCGTGTCCACAACGTCCTCAAAGCGCCGGTCCTCCGCCGACACCATGGCGCGCGCTTCCTCCAGAATCGCCCGAGGCAGTCCCAGGCGTTCGGAAATGGCAAAGGCGTTGGAACGCCCCGGCACGCCGATAAGCAGCCGGTAGGTCGGCGAAAGCGTCTCGACGGAAAATTCGCAGGAGGCGTTCTCGACCCGGTCGGTGTGCAGGGCATAGGCCTTGAGCTCCGAATAGTGCGTCGTCGCCGCAAGGCGCGCGCCTTTTTTGCGCAGCGCTTCAAGAATCGCGACGGCCAGCGCCGCGCCCTCCACCGGGTCCGTGCCCGCGCCGAGCTCGTCGATGAGCACCAGCGTGTTGGGGCCGGTCTCGCGGTAGATGCGCACCAGATTCGTCATATGCGCCGAAAACGTGGACAGCGACTGCTCGATGCTCTGCTCGTCGCCGATGTCGGCGAGCACGCGGTCAAACACCGCCACGCGGGAATTTTCCGCCGCGGGAATAAAGAGGCCGCACGCCGCCATGCCCGTCAAAAGCCCCAGCGTCTTAATGGAAACGGTTTTGCCGCCCGTATTCGGGCCGGTAATCACCAGCGCGTCGAAATCGCACCCCAAACGAATATCCACCGGCACGACGCGGTCGGCGGGGATAAGCGGGTGTCGCGCTTTTTTCAGCTCCAAAACCCCGTCGGCGTTTAAGACCGGCGGCGACGCGTGCATGGCGTACGCCAGGTTCGCCTTGGCAAAAATCAGGTTGAGCTCCACCGCGCTTTGGTAGCTTTGGCGAATGCTCTCGGCAAAGCCGGCCGCCTCGGCGGAAAGCTCGGCCAAAATCCGCTCTATCTCGTCGCGTTCGCGGCTTTCGAGCACCTTAATCGCATTGTTCGCTTCTACGACGGCGGCAGGCTCGACAAATACCGTCGAGCCGCTCGACGACGTGTCGTGCACAAGTCCCGGAATTTCGGCGCGGTGCTCGGCCTTGACCGGCACGACGAACCGCCCGCCGCGCTGCGTCACAAGGGCGTCCTGCAGACTGTTTTTATAGGCGGGCGAGCGCACCAGCCGTTCAAGCTGCTCGCGGATGCGCGCCTCCTGCGCTTTGATTTTGCGGCGGATGTCGCGAAGCGCCGGCGAGGCGTTGTCGGACATTTCCTCTTCCGTTACGATGGCGCCGAAAATGCGGTCTTCTAAATATTTGTTCGGATAGAGGCTCGAAAACCGGTCGTCCAAAGCGCCGCGCACCCCGGCGCTTTTTTCCCGCCAGTCGGCAATGCCGCGCACCGCGCGCAAAACCGCGCCGATGTCCAGCAGCGCGCGCATGGAAAGCGTCGCGCCCGCTTCGGCGCGCCGCAGCGGCCCGTCCACGTTTTGCAGCCCGCCAAAAGACGGCGCGCCGAACTGCGCGATAAGCCCGTGGGCGGTCTTGGTCTCCTCCAAAAGCCGCTGCGCTTCGTAAAAATCCGTTTGCGGCGTGACGGCAAGCGCCGCCGCATGCGCATCCGCACAGGCGGTGTGCGCGGCGAGCTTTTCTAAAATTTTCGGAAGCTCCAACGCTTCAAAATGCTTGTTCATATCCTGCTTTCCTTTATACAAAGCCTTTCTTTCGGGCTTTATTGTAGCATGGCGCGGGGAAAAATGCAACGCGGCGGCCGGGCGAAAAAATTTCGCGCGGGAGGTTTTCTTTCCGGAAAAAGTCTGGTATACTTAAGAACGATCAAAAAAAGGAGCAAAACGCATATGTTGGAAATTTTGAAGGCCTTTTTTCTGGGCCTTGTAGAAGGCATTACCGAATGGCTGCCCGTCAGCAGCACCGGCCACATGATTTTAGTCGACGAATTTATTAAGCTCAACGTCTCCGACGACTTTCGCAGCATGTTCCTCGTCGTCATCCAGCTCGGCGCGATTTTTGCGGTCGTGGTGATGTTCTGGAAGCAGCTTTGGCCGTTCGGCATACAGGAAAAGAAGCTGCTTATCAAAAAGCCCATTTTTACCATGTGGTTCAAGGTCGTCGTCGCCTGCATCCCCGCCGCCGTGGTCGGCCTGCTGTTTGACGACAAGCTTGAGGAATGGTTTTACAACTGGCAGACGGTCTCCGTGATGCTGATTGTCGTGGGTATTTGCTTTCTCATCATTGAAAACTACAACAAAAAGCGCCAGCCGAAAATCAACTCCATCGCCGACTTGACGTACCCCCTCGCGTTTTACATCGGCCTGTTCCAGCTTATCGCCGCCGTTTTCCCCGGCACCTCGCGCTCGGGCGCAACGATTGTCGGCGCGCTGCTTTTGGGCGTGTCGCGCACCGTTGCGGCGGAATTCACGTTTTTCCTCGCCGTCCCCGTTATGTTCGGCGCAAGCGCTCTAAAGCTTGTGCAATACGGTTTTTCCTATACCGGGCAGGAAATCGCCATCCTGCTTGTGGGGCTTTTGACGGCGTTTGTCGTGTCGCTGTTCATCATCAAATTCCTGATGGCCTATATCAAAAAGCATGACTTTAAGGTCTTCGGCTGGTACCGCATTGTGCTGGGCGCCGTCGTGATTGCGTATTTTGCCATCCGGTCGTTCGTCGGATAAAGAGGGTGCGCGCATGGAAACGCAGGTGCAAAACGCGTACCGCCCAGACGGTACGATAGCCGAAGACGCCGTTGCCGCCGCGGCGGCGCTGCTTAGAGCGGGCGAGGTCGTCGCCATTCCGACGGAAACGGTCTACGGTCTTGCCGCCAACGCGCTGGACGAGGCGGCGGTCGCTAAGATTTTCGCCGCCAAAGGGCGGCCGCAGGACAACCCGCTGATTGTCCACATCGCCGCCACGGAAGACTTGCAGCCGCTTGTGACGGCTGTTCCCGAAGCGGCAAAGCGCCTTGCAAAGGCGTTTTGGCCGGGTCCCTTGACCATGATTCTGCCGCGCAGTTCCCGCGTGCCCGCCGTCGTTTCGGCGGGGCTTTCGACCGTGGCGGTGCGCATGCCCGTCCACCCCGTAGCGGCGGCCGTTATCCGCAAGGCGGGCGTGCCGCTGGCCGCGCCGAGCGCGAACCTCTCGGGCAGCCCCAGCCCCACGAACGCGGCGTATGTATTCGCCGATATGCGCGGACGCATCCCGCTGATTTTGGACGGCGGCAGCGCGGCGGTCGGCGTGGAATCCACGGTGGTTTCGCTTACCGGCGCCGTGCCGCGCGTGCTGCGGCCGGGCGGCGTGACCGTCGAGCAGCTGCGGGCGGTTCTGGGCGAGGTCGAGGTGGACGACGCCGTGCTGCACAAATTAAAGGACGGCGCGGTTGCCGCATCGCCCGGCATGAAATACAAGCATTACGCCCCGCGCGCGGATATTACGATTCTAAAGGGCACGTTCGAGCAGTTTTGCGCCTATGTGGACGGGAAAGACGCAACCGTCCTCTGCTTTCAAGGAGAGGAGGCGCATTTCCCGCGCGCCGTGACCTACGGCAAGGCGCACGACGGCGCATCGCAGGCCGCAAGGCTTTTTGACGCGCTGCGCGAGCTCGACGAGCAGGGCGCCAAAACCGTGTATGCGCGCTGCCCGGACCTTTCCGGCATGGGGCTTGCGGTCTATAACCGGCTGATTCGCGCAGCGGGATTCCATTTGATAGATTTAGAGAACCCGGAAAAATAAAATATCCAACGCAAAAGAACGGGAGAAAGCCTTTGCTTTCTCCCGTCTGTATTTGCAGACAGCAGTCCGTCCGTCTGCGCCTTCCGCCGTCAATCCTCCATCTGCTTGCCGAGAAAGGACGCCGCGACCTGCATAAGCTTGGTTTCCTCGGCGGTGGGCATGGAGCCGTCCTCGCGCAGCATCAGCACCACGGCGCCCGAAACGTCGCCGCTGCCGATAATGGGAAGCGCCAGCGCCGCCTCCTTTTCGTAGCCCGTCACCGGGTACAGGGGCGGGGTGTCGGGCGTGGCGGTATAGGTCGCGCGCTCGGTCATGAGCGCTTCGAGCTCCTCGCTGACGCGCCGGTCGGAAAGCTCGCGCTTCGGCGCGCCGGACACGGCAATCACATGGTCGCGGTCGGTAATGAGCACGGGCAGCTGCATGGCGCGGTTGAGCACCTCGGCATACTGCGCGGCCGTCTGCGACAGTTCGCCGATGGGGGAATACTTCTTAAAAATGACCTCGCCGTCGGGCGCGGTGTAAATTTCCAGCGGGTCGCCCTCACGGATGCGCATGGTGCGGCGAATCTCCTTGGGGATGACCACGCGCCCAAGGTCGTCGATTCTTCTGACAATGCCGGTGGCTTTCATATATGAAATCTCCCTTTCCAAATTCGTTCTGTGCTATTGTCTGTTTGATTGGAGATTTTATACCGAGCCGCCGGGAAATTTTTTGTCGAGGAAACGAAAATTTTTGCCGTCTCCATAAAACAAGGCAAAATCGTGCACCGTTTTTTTGCGGCGGCAAAAAGAACGGCGAAAGCAAGTCCACCCGCCCTGCCGGTAGGAAAAGCGACGTAAAAAGCCCTTTGCTTTTGCGCAAAGGGCTTTTGCTTATGGGTGTTTTATGCGTTTGCGTTTAAGTAGTCGCACGCGGCAAGGGCGGCGACGCTGCCGTCGCCCGCGGCGGTGGTCAGCTGGCGCACGGACTTTGTGCGGCAGTCGCCCGCGGCGAAAATACCGGGTACGTTTGTTTTGCACGATTCGTCCGCCGCTATAAAGCCGGCTTCGTCGAGCTTGACCAAATCCCGGCAAAAGTCGTTTGCGGGGACCTTGCCGATGGAAACGAACACGCCGTTTATCGGGAGTTCCGAGGTCTCACCGGTCTGCGTATCGCGCAGGGTGAGCGCCTGCAAAAGCGGTTCGCCGGAAAGCGCCGCCACCGTTTTGTTTAGAACGGGCTCGATGTTCGGCTTTGCCTCCATGGCGCGCACGACGGCTTCCTCGGCACGGTACTGCGCGCGGCGGTGAATCAGATAGACCTTTTCGGCGACGTCGGAGAGGTAAATCGCGCTTTGCAGCGCGGCGTTGCCGCCGCCGACGACCGCCACGGTGCGGCCGCGGAAAAACGCTCCGTCGCACACCGCGCAGTAGGACAGCCCGCGCCCGAGATAGGCCGCTTCTTCCGGCAGCCCCAGGCTGCGGTGTTTGACGCCCGTCGCGAGGATAAGCGCGCGCGCCGCATACGACGAGCCGCCGGTCTCGACGGTGAAGCCGTCCGCCGTCTGCCGGACGGCCTTGGCGCGCTCCAGCTCGACCGAAACGCCCAGCGCCGTCGCCTGATTAAAAAGCCGGTCGGAAAATTCCGCCCCGCTGATGCTTTCAAAGCCGGGGTAATTTTCGACCTTCGGCGAGGTGGCAATCTGCCCGCCGACGGCTTCGTTTTCGAGCACCGTCACGGTCTTGCCAGCGCGGGCGGCGTAAATGGCGGCCGTTAAGCCCGCCGTACCCGCGCCGACAATCAGGATATCCTGCATAGGTTATGCCCTTTCCGCAAACGCCTTGATGTTGGAGGCGTTCGCAAAGGTTTCAAAGCTGTTGCCCGAAACGGAGACGAGCGTCGGCGCCTGGCGGACGCCGTATTTGTCCGTCAGCTCCGCGTTTTCCTCCGCGTCAATCACGGTATACGCAACGCCGGCCTTGTCGAGCGCCGCTTTTGCCAGCTTGCAGTTCGGGCAGGTCTTGGTGGTGAACAGCAGCAGCTCGCCCGCCTTTTCCTGCGGCGCGGCGGCAGCGGCTTCCGCCGTTTCCGGGTTCAAAACGCCGTTGTGGCGCAGGTGAGAATTGGCGATGTCGTACAGCTTGCGGTGCTTAAACTCCTCGGCCTTGCCGTCGTTCCAGTTCTGCACCGGGCGGTAATAGCCGGTAATGCGGCTGTAGACCTCGGTCACGCCGCCGCACTCGGGGCAGGTGTAGTGCTCGCCCGTGATGTAGCCGTGCTCCTTGCAGACCGAATAGGTCGGGGACATGGTGTAGTAGGGCAGCTTGTAGTTTTCGGCGATTTTGCGCACCAGGTTCGCGGCCGACTGCCAGCTCGGCAGCTTTTCGCCCAGGAACGCGTGGAAGACCGTGCCGGAGGTGTAGAGCGTTTGCAGCTCGTCCTGGATGTCGAGCGCCTCAAAGATGTCGGCGGTGAAGTCCACCGGCAGGTGCGAAGAGTTCGTGTAGTACGGCGTGCCGCAGTCGCCCGCCGCGGTGATGATGTCGGGGTAGCGCTGCACGTCGTGCTTGGCAAGGCGGTAGGTCGTGGACTCCGCCGGGGTCGCCTCCAGATTGTAGAGGTCGCCGTACTGCTCCTGATAGTCGGACAGGCGCTCGCGCATGTGGTTGAGCACGTCCTTCGTGAACTGCAGCGCGTGCGGGTGGCTCAAATCCTCGCCGACCCAGTTGGCATTCAGGCACGCCTCGTTCATGCCGATAAGGCCGATGGTCGAGAAGTGGTTGTTGAAGGTGCCGAGGTACCGCTTGGTGTAGGGGTACAGGCCCTCGTCCAAAAGCCGGGAGATGATGTCGCGCTTAACCTTCAAAGAGCGCGCGGCAATGTCCATCATACGGTCAAGCCGCTTGTAGAACTCCTCCTCGGTCTTGGAGAGATAGGCGATGCGCGGCATGTTGATGGTTACGACGCCGACAGACCCCGTGCTCTCGCCGCTGCCGAAGAAGCCGCCGGACTTTTTGCGCAGCTCGCGCAAATCGAGCCGCAGGCGGCAGCACATGGAGCGCACGTCCGAGGGCTCCATGTCGCTGTTGATGTAGTTCGAGAAATACGGCGTGCCGTACTTCGCGGTCATCTCAAACAGCAGCTTGTTGTTTTCGGTTTCGGACCAGTCAAAGTCCTTGGTGATGGAATAGGTCGGGATGGGATACTGGAACCCGCGGCCGTTGGCGTCGCCCTCAACCATGATTTCAATAAACGCCTTGTTGACCATATCCATTTCTTTTTTGCAGTCTTTGTACTTGAAGTCCATTTCCTTGCCGCCGACTATGGCGTTGAGCTCGGCAAGGTCCGCGGGAACCGTCCAGTCGAGCGTGATGTTCGTGAACGGCGACTGCGTGCCCCAGCGGCTGGGCGTGTTGACGCCGTAGACGAAGGACTGGATGCACTGCTTGACCTCTTTGTATGACAAGTTGTCAACCTTTACAAAGGGCGCCAAGTAGGTGTCGAACGAGGAAAACGCCTGCGCGCCCGCCCATTCGTTCTGCATGATGCCGAGGAAGTTGACCATCTGGTTGCACAGCGTCGAAAGGTGCGACGCGGGCGACGAGGTGATTTTGCCCGGGATGCCGCCGAGGCCCTCCTGGATAAGCTGCTTTAAGGACCAGCCCGCGCAGTAGCCGGTGAGCATCGACAGGTCGTGGATGTGGATGTCCGCGTTGCGGTGCGCTTCTGCAATTTCATTGTCGTAAATTTCCGACAGCCAGTAGTTCGCCGTAATGGCGCCGGAGTTGCTTAAGATAAGGCCGCCGACCGAATAGGTCACGGTGGAATTTTCCTTAACGCGCCAGTCCGTCAGATGCACATAGTTGTTCACGATCTCCTTGTAGTCGAGCACCGTGGACTTCATGTTGCGAATCTTTTCGCGCTGCTTTCTGTAAAGGATATACCCTTTCGCCACGTCGGCGTAATCCGCCGCAATGAGCACGGCCTCAACGCTGTCCTGGATGTCCTCCACGCCGATGAGCCCGTCCTTAACCTTTTTCTCGAAGTCCGCCGTGACCTTGAGCGCCAGCAGTTCAATGATGTCCATGTTGTACTGCCGCTCCTGCGCCTCAAACGCCTTGCGGATGGCCTCGGTGATTTTGGACAGGTCGAAGTCTACACGCTTGCCGTCCCGTTTGATGACCTGATACATTCCATTTCCCTCACTTTTTTATAGTCTGATTGGATCGGTCGCCCGTTCGTTCCACTAAAGAAGGCTGCACAAAATATTATAGTACGCCGCCCTGCGGCTGTCAAGCGGTTTTATCAAGATATAGGAGGTGATTTTTACGCACACACAATATCTTGTTGTCGTCCGGTTTCTTTCGTCAATCCACGCCGCGCAGCTCGGCCTGCGGCAAAACGGCCTGCACGCGCGCAAGCAGGTCGCGCATCTCCTGCGGGGAGTAAGGGTGCAGCCCCGTCCCCAAAAGCTCGCCCGAATCGCGAAAGCCCTGCAAAAAATACCGTTTTGCGCCCCGCAGCCACTCGGCAATGGCCGTCAGGTTGCCGGCGCGGTGCAGCTCGCGCACGACCGTGGTGCGGAATTCGTAGTCCACGCCGCAGGTCATCAGGTACTGCACGCTCGAAAAAATCGGCTCCATTGGGAAATCGGGCACGCCGACGGTCTCGGCGTAGCGGCTCGGGTCGTTTTTGATGTCCATCGCCACGTAATCGACCGCGCCGCTCTCCACGGTCTGCCGCAGCCGCTCGGTTAAAAAGCCGTTTGTGTCGAGCTTCGTTGTAAAGCCGTATTCCTTTACTTTCAAAAGGAAGTCAATCAGCCCGTTTTGCAGCAGCGGTTCCCCGCCGGTTACGCAGACCCCGTCGAGCACGCCCTGCCGCTTGCGAAGAAAAGCGAAAAACTCGTCCTCGCGCATCGCCGCCGGCGCGTCCGGGGAAAGCACCAGCTCCGCATTGTGGCAAAACGGGCAGCGCATGTTGCAGCCGGCCGTGAACACCGTGCACGCCACCTTGCCCGGAAAGTCGAGCAGCGTCAAGCTTTGCAGCCCGCTGATTTGCATGGGCGTTCCCCTCCCTTTTTCTGACAAAATTGTCGCCCGAACCGGTCGTCGGGCGGAAAGCGTCCTTATTATAGCACCACAAAACTTAGTATGCAATCGGAATATCGGCGAAAATTTGCGCAAGATATTGTGCAGTTTGTCGAAACCCGCGCAGCAGCGCGCAAAAAACGGGCAAGCGCTTTCACAAAACGCTTGCCCGGGGAGATTTTCGGTTCGGCCGCCCAAAACCATATTGTGTTCTTACACGAAGAGCTGTATAAGCAGCTCGTGCAGGATATCGGTTTTTTCCGGCGGGTATTTGTCGAGGAACGCCGCGATGCGGTCGGCGACCGCCTGTTCGCGTTCGACGAAGTACCGCTCGCCCGCTTCGGTCAGCTGCAAAAGGACGTTGCGCCGGTCGCGCCCCGTGCGCACGCGCTCGGCAAACCCCAGGTCCTCCAGCTCGTTTAAGAGCTTGGAGAGCTGCTGCTTGGTCACCTGCAGCTCGGTCAGCAGAAAGCTTAACGACAGACGCTTTTCATGCGCATGCGCCAGCAGATACAGAACGTGAAACGCGTGCGTGTGTACCTTGGGCCCCGCGCTGACGCGCGGCTGCCGCTGCCCGGCGCTGTAAAACCGGAACAACAGCTCCGTGAGCATTTCCGCCGTTTCCTGCCGTATGGCTCTTTCCATAACGCCGCCCCCTTTTTCTTAAAAAGCCGCCCGCGTGGGAATAAGCCGCCCAAAACCACATTGTATTGGATATCCGTTTATACTATAAACGATTCCGCAAAAACTGTCAATAAAATAACGACAGTTCATATATTGTTTACAAAATAGGCGTTGACGGCGCTTTGGTTTTCCGATATCATTATAGATGGAAAATTCTAAGCCGTACCGCCGCTGCCGTACGGCTGCGCAAAGGAGAAAGCTATATGCGCAAAACCAAAGGTGAACTGTTAGAATACGCCGCAAAAATGAGCGCGCAGAACGTTGCCTGCAGCGCGATTGACCCGGCGCTTTACGAAACCTATGCCGTCAAACGCGGGCTGCGCGACAAAAACGGCGTGGGTGTTTTGGCGGGCCTGACGACGATTTCCAACGTCAAGGCTTACGAAGAAACCCCCGAGGGGCGCAAGCCCTGCGCCGGCGAGCTGCGCTACCGCGGCATCAACGTGACCGAGCTTGTGCGCGGCTGTATCCAGGAGCAGCGCTTCGGTTTTGAGGAGGCGGCGTACCTGCTCTTGTTCGGGCGGCTGCCCGACCGCGCGCAGCTGGAGGAGTTCTGCGACGTGCTTTCCGCCTTGCGGGTGCTGCCGCGCAATTTTGTGCGCGACGTCATCATGAAAGCGCCGAGCAAGGACATTATGAACAGCTTGACGCGCAGCGTGCTGACGCTGTCCGCCTATGACAGCAACCCGACGGAAATGACGCAGGAAAACGTGCTGCGCCAGTGCCTGGCGCTGATCAGCCGGTTCCCCATGCTCGCGGTTTACGGCTATCAGGCCTATAACCATTATATCTGCAACGACAGCCTGTACATCCACCACCCGGACGCGCGGCTTTCGGCGGCGGAAAACATCCTGCGGCTTTTGCGGCCCGACAAAAAGTATACGGCGCTCGAGGCGCAGGTGCTTGACATCGCGCTGATTCTCCACATGGAGCACGGCGGCGGCAACAACTCGTCCTTCACGACGCATGTGGTCACCTCGTCGGGTTCGGACACCTTCTCCGTCATGGCGGCGGCGCTCTGTTCCCTGAAAGGCCCGAAGCACGGCGGCGCGAACATCAAGGTCGTCGAAATGTTCAAGGACATCAAGCGGCATGTGCGCGACATCCACGACGAAGACGAAGTGCGCCGGTATCTGGAGGCCCTGCTCGAGCGCAAGGCGTTTGACAAAAAGGGGCTCATTTACGGCATGGGCCACGCGGTCTATTCCATTTCCGACCCGCGCGCCGAAATTTTCAAGAGCTTTGTGGAAAAGCTGGCGAAGGAAAAGGGCCGCGCCGAGGATTTCGAGCTGTACAGCCTGATTGCGCGCCTGGGGCCGGAGGTCATTTCCGCGCGGCGGCGCATTTACAAGGGCGTCAGCCCCAACGTGGACTTTTACAGCGGCTTTGTGTACAGCATGCTCGACATCCCGTCCGAGCTTTACACGCCGATTTTTGCCATGGCGCGCGTGGTGGGCTGGAGCGCGCATATGCTGGAAGAGCTGACGAACGTCGACAAAATCATCCGCCCCGCGTATAAAAGCGTTTCCGGCGAGCAGGCGTACCGGCCGCTTGCCGAACGGGAATAACAGGACCTGGACAAAACCGGGAGGCGCCAAGCAAACGGCGCCTCCCGGTTTTTTTGCTGCGCGGCTTCCCGCGCGGCCGCCCCTCCGCTTACCCCTGTCGGAACAAGCCCTCAAGCGGCGTTTTCTTTTTGGCGGGCGGCTTACATTCGGCGGGCAGGTCAAAGCTGACGAGAATGGTATCGTCGCCAATGACCTCAATGTCCTCCCAGGCGATGCGGATATCCTGCCCGTGGCCCATTAGGCCGAACAGCTTGTTCTTGCCGAAGACGATAAGCGCAAGCACGCGCCCCGTACAGGTGTCAATCTCCGCGTCGCAGACGCAGCCGAGCCGGCAGCCGTCCTTGAGATTGATGATTTCCTTGTCGCGCAAATCGGTGACGCAGCAATTCATTCGCAAGCACCTCCGCGAACAGTATATGCGCGGCGAACACCCAACTTGTCATTCGCCGCGAATCTTTTTGACCGCGCCCTTTTCGAGCCGGGAGACCTGCGCCTGGGAAATGCCGATTTCCGCCGCGACCTCGGTCTGCGTGCGTCCTTTCATAAAGCGCAGGTACAAAATCTTCTTTTCCCGCGCGGACAGGCGCTCCATCGTCTCGCGCATGACCAGCGTGTCAATCCAGTCCCGCTCCGTTTCGGGCGAGCCGACCTGGTCCATCACATAAATGGTGTCGCCGCCGTCGGAATAGACCGGCTCGTACAAAGAGACCGGCTCGACAATCGCCTCCAGCGCCAGGACGACCTCCGCTGCGGGCAGCTGCAGCTCGGCGGCGATTTCCTCCAGCGTCGGCTCCCGGTCAAGCGTCCGCTGCAGGCGTTCCTTTACCTGCATCGCGTGGTAGGCGGTGTCGCGCATCGAGCGGCTGACGCGCACGGCGTTGTTGTCGCGCAGATAGCGGCGCACCTCGCCGATAATCATCGGCACGGCATAGGTCGAAAACCGGACGTTTTGGGAGATGTCGAAGTTGTCTATGGCCTTCATCAGGCCAATGACCCCCACCTGGAACAGGTCGTCCGGGTTTTCGCCGCGGTTGGAAAAGCGCTGAATCACGCTGAGCACCAGCCGCAGATTCCCGCGCACAAGGCGGTCGCGCGCCGCCGGGGAGCCCTCATGCATTTTGCGAAGCAGCTCCATTTTCTCCGATTCCTTTAAGACCTCCAGCTTCGCGGTGTTCACGCCGCAGATTTCGACCTTGTTGTACTGCACAGCCCTCGCCCCTTGCCGCAAAAATGACAAGGGTAGTATGGCCGCGGATTTTCCGCTTCATGCAGCGGCGCAAAAGGTGACAAAAATCGCGGCGGGCTTTTGACCCGCCGCCTCGTTTTCTTCTATTTTTGCTTTTTGCGGTCCTCTTCGAGCTGCGCTTTGTATTTTTTCCCGACCTCGGGCGCGCCGTCGAGCGTCGCGCCGCGCTGCACGGCGGAAAGACCGAACCGGCCGCGAATCTGGTCGAGCGTGCGGTCCAGCTTGCGCGCCTTCTGTTTTTCTTCGTCCGCAAACAGGCTCAGCTGCTCCTCGCCGCTGCGGTCAATCTGCGTCAGCGAAAGCCCCAAAAGGCGCAGCGGCGTTTTCCCGTCCCAAAGCTCAAAAAGAAGCCGCTTTGCCACTTCATAGATTTCCTTTGTCACGTCGGTCGGGGCCGCAAGCTTTTTCTGGTGCGAACGGTCCTCAAACGCCGCCGTTCGGGTCGTCACCGCCACGCACGCCGTCCGCGCGCCGTCTGCGCGCAGGCGCGACGAAACGCTGTCGGCAAGCGCCAGCAGAATTTTATGGGCGACGGCAAAATCGGTCACGTCCGCCTCAAGCGTCGTCGAAACGCTGTACCCCTTCGCCTGCTCCGGAACGTCCGAGACGGGCGAATCGTCCAAGCCGTTCGCGTACGCGTGCAGCTGTCTGCCCCACTTGTTCCCCACAAGCGGCTGCAGCGCGGACAGCGGCATTGCGGCAAGGTCGCCTATGGTGCGCACCCCCGCGTTCTCCAGCTTTTTCGCCGTCGCCTGCCCGACGGAAAACAGCGCGCCGACCGGCAGCGGCCAGAGCTTTTCGGGAATTTGCGCGTGAAACAGCGTATGCACGCGGTCGGGCTTTTCAAAATCGCTCGCCATTTTCGCCAGCAGCCGGTTTTCGGCCACGCCGATGTTGACGGTAAAGCCCAGCTCGCGGCGGATGGTGTCCTTAATGGTATGCGCAACGGCGACGGGGTCCGGATACAGGTGGCCCGTGCCCGTCATATCCAGGAAGCACTCGTCGATGCTGAACGGCTCGACAACGGGCGCGAACCGGCGGCAGACGTCCATAAACGCCCGGGAATTGCTGGTGTAGAGCTTGAAATCCGGCTCGACAAGCACCAGCTGCGGGCACTTGCGCAAAGCCAGCGCGACCGGCTCGCCGGTGCGCACGCCGAAACGTTTGGCCGGGATGGATTTTGCCAAAATCACCCCGGTGCGCCGCTGCGGGTCCCCGCCGACAGCCGACGGCACAAGGCGCAGGTCGTCTTTGCCCTCGGCCACGCGCTGCGCCGCCGCCCAGGAAAGATACGCGCTGTTGACGTCCACGTGGAATACCAGCCGTTCCATCCAAAGCGCCTCCCTTCTGCCGCGCGGCTGTTTTCATAAATTCAGTATACCGTATTTCGCCCCGGTGCGCAAGCGCCGCGTACCGGGGCGAAATTGCCGCGAAATTTTAAGACCGCATAATTTTCCCAGCCAACACGTCCGTCAAATGCCAGACGCCCGCCGCAAGCGCCATGAGCAGTCCCGCCGGCACGGCAAGCATCGCGGCCGCCGCAAGTCCCGCGAAAATGGTCAGCCGTTCGAGCGCCCGGCGCACCCCTTGTCCCATTTTATACCGTCGTGTCCCCTTTCGCACTGACAATCGCATAGTACGCGCGCGAGGTGGCGCGGTACACGAGCGTATAAAACAGCGCGAAAATGAGGTAGCAGCACACCGTGACCAATATGAGCAAATGGAAATTCGTCAGGCTGAAGATAAGCAGCAGCTTGCGAATCAGCGGGAACGCGAAGCCTAAGTGCACGCCCGCGAGCGCAAGCGGCAGGAAAAACACCGTTAAGACCTGGGAATTGACGCTGCGGCGAATTTCCCGGCGGGTCATGCCGACCTTTTGCATGATTTCAAACCGCGAACGGTCCTCGTACCCCTCGGACACCTGCTTGTAATAGATAATCAGCACGGCCGCAAAGACGAATACAATCCCCAGCAAAATTCCCAGGAAAAACAGCCCGCCGTACAGCCCGTAGAAGAAAGAGCGCTCCGCCGCGACGCCCTCAAGCTGCAGAGCAAAGCCGCTGTCCTCGCCCGCCTGCGTTTCGATTGCCGTGAGCGCCGCGTCCATTTCCTCCTGCAAAGCAATCTGCGCGTCGTCCGAGCAAGAAAGGTCAAAGGCGTAAATGTAGTTGAGCTCCGCCACGGCCTGCTGCGCCGAAAGCCATTCGACTGCCGCGTCAAAGTCCGGCACGATGATATACATGCTCGCCATGACCTGCATGGCGTCCACGCCGTTGTCCGCGAAGCTTTCCGCCTGTTTTTTGACTTGCAGCGGCGCATCCGTACCAATGGTCAAGGTCGGCGCCGTATAGCTTTGGTCTTTTGTGACATACACCATGACCTCATTCTCCGCGAGCGTTTCCGACGCGCCCATCAAGCGGTTGTAATCCTCCAAGGAGATGATGAAGAACTGCCAGAAATCCAACAGATTCGTTGTAGTCGGCGCGGACGTGAAGTCCGCTTCGTCGAGCAGCACCCGGTCGCCCTGCATGTAGCCCGCGAACGCGGCGGTCGGATAAGACAGAACGTTTTGCGGCGCATAGCCGTGATTTTCGCAAACGGAATCCAGCGCGTCAAGCGACTGCCGGACGGGCTCGCCGTGCAGCATCTCCAAAGACTCCACGTAGACATTCAGGTTGTAGTTGCGCGGGAACCGCTGGCGCAGGCTGTCCTCCTTGCCGATATACAGGCACGCGGTCGAGGAAATCATGACAAGCACCATCGTACACAAAATGCAGATGGACGCAAGCCCCGCGCCGTTGCGCTTCATACGAAACCGCATGGAGGCGACGGAGACAAAGTGGCGGGTCTTGTAATAATACCGTTTATTCTTTTGCAGCAGCCGACAAAGCGTAACCGAGCCGGAAACGAACAGCAGATAGGTCGCGAGAATGACCATGATGACCGCCACGAAAAACCAGAGCATTGCGGAAAGCGGGTCCTCAATGGAAACGGCGAGCACATACGCGCCGGCGAGCAGCACTGCGCCGAGCAGCGCCAAAAGCGCGTTGCCCTTCGGCGGCTTTTCACCCGTGTTTTCGCTGTGCAGCAGCGCAATGGGATTCGCCAAATGCAGCTGACGCAGGGTGTTGAGGTACAAAAGCAGGTAAATACCCAAAAACAGCAGCGCCGTATAGCCCAACGACTGCGGCGAAACGGAGAAACGGAAATCCGCCTGTCCGTTTAACAGCTTTATGATGCCGAGCTCGGCGAATTTGGAGAACAGGACCCCGCAGAAAAGGCCCGCAAGAAGCGTCACGCCCGTAACAAGCAGCGACTCAATTCCCAAAACCAGCGCAAGGTTTTTCTTGTCCATGCCGAGGATGTTGTACAGCCCGAATTCCATTTTGCGCCGCCGCACAAGAAAAGCGTTCGTATAAAACAGGAACAGCAGCGAAAAAACCGCCATGACCCCGAAGCCCAACCCCAAAAACGCCTGGACGGTATCGCCGCCGGGCAGGCTGCCGAACACGGGGCTCGTTTGCAGAAACGACACGATATAGCACATCATCACCATGCCGGTACATGTGAGAATGTAGGGCAGGTAAAGCTTTTTATTCTTTTGAACGCCCGCAAGCGCGAGCTTTGTATACAGGCCCCGCTTCATTGCCGCACCCCGCCCGTCGCAAGCATGGTCAGCGTGTCCGAGACCTTGGCGTACAGCTGCTCGTCCGTGCTGTCGCCGCGGTAAATCTGGTGGAACACCTCGCCGTCCTTGATAAACAGCACGCGTCCCGCGCGGCTGGCCGCCTTCACCGAATGCGTGACCATCAAAATGGTCTGCCCGCCCGCGTTAATGGCGGCAAACAGGCTTAAAAGCTCGTCCGTCGCCCTGGAGTCGAGCGCGCCGGTGGGCTCGTCCGCCAAAACCAGGCGCGGATGCGCAATCAGCGCCCGCGCGACGGCCGCGCGCTGCTTTTGCCCGCCCGAGACCTCGTACGGATATTTGTCGAGCAGCTTTTCTATGCCGAGCTTTTCGGCAATGGGCAGAAGCGCCGCCTCCATTTCCCGGTACGGTTTCCCCGCGAGCACCAGCGGCAAATAGATGTTGTCGCGCAGGGAAAAGGTGTCCAGCAGGTTGAAATCCTGAAAAACAAAGCCCAGATTGTCGCGGCGGAACGCGGCGACGCCGGATTCCGGTATTGCGGAAAGGTCCACGCCGTCGAGCACGACCTTGCCGCCCGTCGGCTTGTCGAGCGCCGCCAAAATGTTCAAAAGCGTCGTCTTGCCCGAGCCCGACTCCCCCATAATCGCGACGTACTCACCCTGCGCCACGCTGAACGTCACGCTGCGAAGCGCTTCGACCGAGCTTGCGCCGAAGCGGGTGGTATAGGTCTTTTTCAAATCGGTGACCTCTAAAATATGCATTGCACATGCCTCCTTTTTTGCCGGTTTCCCGGCTTGCGGCATCATTGTAGCAAAGCGGGGAAATGCGCGCCATCGATTCGGCTTACATTTCCCCGTGTCTATCTTACAGTTTTGTAAGATTTTCAAAATCCCGCGCCGCGTCCGGCGTCATTCGACCTGCAGCTGCGCCTGCGTAAGGTCAACGGTAAAGCACGCGCCCTTGCCCGGCTCGGATGCGGCGCTGATTTCGTGCCCGAGCTGCGTTAAAATCCGCTTGCAAAGATAGAGCCCAAGACCCGTCGCGCTTTTTTCGGCGCGGCCGTTTTGCCCGGTATACCCTTTTTCAAAAATGCGCGGCAAATCGGCCTTGTCAATGCCGCAGCCCGTGTCGCAGATGCAAAGCGTCTGCGGGCTTCGCATAAAAATCGAAACCGTGCCGCCGGGCGGCGTATACTTGACGGCGTTGGAAAGCAGCTGCTCGACAACAAAGAGCAGCCATTTTTCATCGGTCACAACCTGCGCGTGCGTCGGCGTGAACTCGAGATGCAGCTTTTTATAGATGAAGGTTGTCGAAAACCGGCGGCACGCCCGGCGCAGGATGTCGTCGAGGTTGCAGGTGCGGAACACATAGTCTGTGGAATCCGCATCCAGACGCAAAAAGGCCAGGACCATATCGACATACTGCTCGATACGCAAAAGGTCCTCTTTGATGCGCCGCGCCTCGGCAGCGTCCGTGTTTTCCAGCGTCAGGCGCATGGAGGCGATGGGCGTTTTGATTTGATGCGCCCAGGTAGTGTAGTAATCGAGCATATCCCGATATCGCGCGTCGTCCGCGTTTTCAATCGTGCGCAGCTCGGCTCGGAGCGCTTCGATAATCGCCTGGTAATCCCGGTCGTCGGCGGTTTGCGCCGGCGGAAAGTTCGAAAGGAGAGCCGCGGACCGGCCCGCCAGCGCCGTAAGCGTTTTGTGCTTTTTATACGCGCGCCGCGCTTTGCACAGCAGCACAAAAAGCAGGATGACCGCCGAAACCGCCGCAGGGTATCCCACTGCGCCAAGGGGCAGTCCGTAAAGCGCAAAAGCCGCCGCGAATACGGCCGTGCACAGAAGCAGCAGCAAAAGCCCCGTTTTATTCTGCCGCAGATAGGAAAGCCAGAACCGCATCGCGCTACCTCACCAAATACCCGATGCCGCGCCGGGTCTCAATAAAATCCGAAAGGCCCGCTTCGTCCAGCTTTTTGCGCAGTCGGTTGACGTTGACGGTCAGCGTGTTTTCGTCTACAAAGCTGTCCGTTTCCCAAAGCCGCTCCATCAGCGTTTCGCGGCTGACGACCTTGCCCTTTTGCTCGAGCAGGGTATAGAGAATGCGGTATTCGTTTTTGGAAAGCGCAAGCTGCCGTCCTGCATACGTTAACGTATTGTCGCCCGTGTTTAAGAGCGCGCCGCGGTGCTCCAAAACCGGCGTGCTTGCGGCGAAATCGTAAGCGCGGCGCAGGACGGCCTGCACCTTGGCGGTCAGCACGTGCATATCAAAGGGCTTTGCCACGAAGTCGTCCGCCCCGAGGTTCATGGCCATGACGATATTGAGATTGTCCCCCGCTGAGGACAGGAATATAACGGGGACGGTAGAGACGCGTCGGATTTCGGCGCACCAATGATACCCGTTGTAAAACGGCAGGGAAATGTCCAGCAGCACAAGCTGCGGGTCATACGCGGAAAATTCCGCGAGCACATGCTGAAAATCCGTAACTGTCCGCGTTTGCAGGTCCCATTTTTCCAGCGCGGCGGCAACCGCTTCGGCAATGCCGGCGTCGTCCTCCACAATCAAAATGCGATACATGCCGCAGCCTCCCTTCTTTTCCGTTACTATAACACAAAATCCGGCGCTTGTACAACCCGGTCTGTGCGTTTTGTCAAAAGCGGGATTTCTTTGTTGACTTCTGGCATACGCCATGCTAAAATTTGTTTTGTATGGCGTTTTGCTGTCGATATGGGGCACATTCTGCAAAGCGCCGAGTATCGAAAAGTGAGGGTTTCGGATGAAAGAGAAAAAGGTCTACGGCTATCTGCCCGACGAACGGCCGCCGTTTTGGCAGCTGCTGCTGTACGCGGTGCAGCAGGTCATCGTCATGTTCCCGGCCACGGTTACCGTGGCGCTGATTACCGGCTTCCAGGTCTCGACGACCATTTTTGCCAGCGGTCTTGCCACGATTTGCTTTATCCTGATTACCGGGCGCAAAATTCCGCTTTACTACGGCTCGAGCTTTGCATACCTGACGGCCATTTCGGCGCTTGTGACCAGCGAGACGGTCATGGAGCGCCTCTCGCCCGAGGCGTACGCGCAGATGCTCGCCTGGCAGGCGGGCACCGTCGCCACGCTGCCGACGGAGGCGATTCAGTACGCGCAGTTCGGCATTGTGATGTCCGGCTTCGTTTCCATTGCCGCGGGGCTTATCATCAAGCTGTTCGGCACCCAGGCGGTCGAAAAGATTCTGCCGCCCACCATTACGGGTCCGGTCGCGATGATCATCGGCCTGACGCTTGCGGGCAACGCCATTACGGACGCGTACACGCCGTCCGCGACCTTTACGGGCAACATGGGTCTTGTGTGGCTCGTGTCGCTGTCCACGCTTGTGGCGACCATTCTCTTTTCCCGCTACCTCAAGGGCTTTTTGGGGCAGCTGCCGCTGCTTCTGGGCGCGGCGTTCGGCTGCCTTGTTACCGCGATTATCTATTTTGCCGGCGGGCAGTCCGACAGCATGAACCTGTTTGACCAGATGACGGTCGATTCGCTCGTCTCCGCCTCGGTTTGGAAGCTCGGCGACGGCAGCATCTTTGCCCTGCCCGCCTTCTCGCTGCCCAAACCCACGCTTGCGGCGGTCGTCGCCATTATGCCGATTGCCATTGCGACTATTCCCGAGTCCACCGCGCACATGTACCAGCTGGACATTTACGTCAACGACGTGGCGCGGCGCAAGGGCGTCAGCAAAAAGTACGACCTGATTTCCAAGCTTGACCGCAACCTCATCGGCGACGGTATCGGCGACATGATCACCGGTATGATCGGCGGCCCGGCGGGCACGAACTACGGCGAAAACATTTCGACGATGGCCATCACCAAGGTCTTTTCGGTGCCGGTGCTGGTTGTCGCGGCCATCATCGCGATGGTTGTGGCGTGCTTTACGCCCCTTATCCGCGGCATCTACGCCATTCCGACTGCGGTTATTGGCGGGCTGGAAATTTATCTGTTCGGCGCAATCGCCGCGCAGGGTATCGCCATTATGATTGACAAGAAATGCGACATGTTCTCCTCGAAGAACATCGCCGTCATTGCGTGCATCATGATTATCGGTCTCGGCGGGCAGTACGCCTTCGGCGGCAACATCCCGTTCCCGGGCTTTACGAACGGCATCCCGTGCGTGGCGGGCGCCGCCATTGCGGGCATTATCCTCAACCTGATGCTGAGCATCGGCGAGCGCAAAAAGGGCAAGAAGGCAGACAGCGAAGCCCCTGCCGACACGGACGAAGCCCCTGCTGAAAGTGCGGAAGCGTAACCACCCATACGGCAACAAGAGTCCTGCTTTTTTGGCAGGGCTCTTTTTTTGTCCGTTTTGCCGCGGGTTTTGGTAAGGTTCACCGAATCGCGCGGCCAAAAATCGTGCAGAAAGCCGGATGCCGGCCGTGTTACAATACAGGAGAACCCTATCTCAACTTTATTCCGGGAGGCGGCAAAATGGCAAAGCCGACGAAACAGCAGCTATTATGGGCGCAGGCGGAGGTCGGGGTTATCATCCACTACGACATTCCCGTTTTTGCCCCCGAATATTTCGATTTCCGCAAGCGCTGGGAGCAGCTGCCGGACGCGTCCGTTTTTAACCCCACGGCGCTGAATACCGACCAGTGGGTCAAAACCGCAAAGCGCGCGGGGGCGCGGTACGCCATTCTGGTCGTCAAGCACGGCACGGGCTTTTGCCTGTTCCCGACAGAGCCGTATTCCGTCCGGCAGTCGTCCTACCACGGCGACATTGCGGCGCAGTTCGTCGCGTCGTGCAAAAAATACGGGCTTAAGCCCGGCTTTTACTACAACTGCACGTGCAGCTCGCTGATGCAGGCGGACGTCCCCGGACGCGTCACAAACGGGGACGAAGCGGCGCAGAAGCGGTTCGCCGAGCTGACGCAAAGGCAGCTGCGGGAGCTTTGGAGCCGGTACGGGGACCTGTTTGAAATCTGGTTCGACGGCGGGCTTTTGCCGCCCGAAAAGGGCGGACCGGACTTAAAGGGCATTTATGCGCAATATCAGCCGAACGCCGTGCGTTTTCAAGGGTCGGCGCTGGGCGAGACGAACAACACCCGCTGGGTCGGCAACGAGCGCGGCGCGGCGCCCTACAACTGCTGGTCGGCAACGAACGGCGACAGCCAGTTTGACGGCACCGCCGAGGATGAGAGCATCGGCGCGGGGGACCCCGACGGGGCGCGGTGGGCGCCCGCGGAGTGCGACGCGCCCAACCGGCGGGGCGAATGGTTCTGGAAAGCGGGCGAGGACTGGCTGGTTCTCCCGGGGGAGGAACTTTTGGAGCTATACTACAAATCCGTCGGGCGCAACTGCAACCTGCTTTTGGGAATGGTGATTGACGACCGCGGGCTGGTGCCCGACCGCGACGTGCGGGAATTTGCGCACTTCGGCGAGCTTGTGCGCCGCCGCTTTGCAAAGCCTCTGGCCGCAACCGCCGGGCAGGGACGGACGCTCACGCTGCGGCTGGCGCAGAAAACACCGGTCGACCACATCGTTTTGCGCGAAAACCTGGAAAACGGCCACGCCGTCCGCGCTTTTTCTGTCGAGCTGCTTGCAGACGGAAAAGTACGGCGCACGCTCACGGCCGAATGCATCGGCAACAAGCGCATTTTCCGCTTCCCGCACACCACGGCGGACACGCTGCGCCTGACGGTAACGAAAGCCGCCGGCACACCCGATATTCTGGAATTTTCCGCGCTGTTCGCCGATGATTTCTCCGCAAAAGAAAAACTCCGGCTCAAGCTGTTCGGCGACCGGTAAAGGAGGCGTTCCTATGCGAGGCGACTGGCTGGATTCCGCCGTCTTTTATGAAATCTACCCGACGAGCTTTTACGACGCAAACGGCGACGGCGTCGGCGACATTCCCGGCATTATTGAAAAGCTGCCCTACGTCGCAGACCTCGGCTGCAACGCGGTCTGGCTCAACCCCTGCTTCTGCTCGCCGTTTTTAGACGGCGGGTACGACATCACCGACTACTACCGCGTGGACCCGCGCTTCGGCACGAACGACGACCTGCGGCGGCTGTTTGAGACGGCGAAGGCTTTGGGGATTCGCGTGCTGCTCGACCTTGTCATGGGCCACACCTCCGACCAGCACCCGTGGTTTGCGGCCTCCTGCAAGGAGGAGCGCAACGAATTTACCGACGCGTATATCTGGTCGGACAACCTGGACGCGGAGCACTGCGAAGCGCGCTTTATCTGCGGGCGTTCCGAGCGGCCGCACATGTATAAGGTCAACTACTATGCGACGCAGCCGGCGCTCAACTACGGCTACTACCGCCCGACAAAGTCCTGGCAGATGCCGATGGACGCCCCCGCCGCCCTGCAGAACCGCGAGCGGCTAAAGGACGTCTGCGCTTTCTGGCTCGACATGGGCGCGGCGGGCTTTCGCGTGGATATGGCGCACAACATGGTTAAGGGAGACGTCCGCTACCGCGGGAACATCCGCTTTTGGCGGGAGGTGCTCGGCGACCTGCACGCGCGCTATCCCGACGCGGTTTTCCTGCCGGAATGGAACGACCCGCAAAAGACCATCGGAAAAGCCGGATTTGACCTTGCGTTTTACTACCCGTTCGGGTACACAAAGGCGAACGGCAACGACCGCGACGACGCGCACATTTACGAGGGAACCTATATCAGCGAGCAAAGCCGGCTGTTTTCCGTATTCCTGGTCCCCTATCTGCACGCGGTGCGGAAAATCAACCGAATCGGCGGCTATCAGAGCCTGCACCTTGACAACCACGACACCATTCGTCTGTCGCGCTCGCGCAGCGACGACATGATTCGCGTGCTGTGGGCGTCGTACATGACGCTGCCGGGCGTGCCGCTCATCTATTACGGCGATGAGCTGGGGATGCGCTATCAGCCGCTCAAAAGCAAGGACGGCGGCTACCATTGCACCGGCGCGCGCACGCCCATGCAATGGGACAACACGAAAAACAACGGCTTCAGCGCCGCCGACGGCGACCTGTACCTGCCGGTCGAGGGGCCGGATTCGCCCTATACCGTGGCCGCCGAAGCGCAGGACCCGCACTCCATTTACAACACGGTCAAAACGCTTGCGCACTATAAGCGCAGCCTCGACTGCCTGCGGGCACACGCGCCGTTTCAGGTGCTGCACACCGGCCATAAAAAGGACGGAAACCCCTTTATTTACCGGCGAAATGGGCGCGACGGCACGCTGGTCGTCGTCCTCCAGCCACGTAAGGCCGCCGTGCGCGTGCCCATGCGAAAATACCTGAAGGACGGGGCGTACGACTGCCTGCTGCTGCAAAACGCCGACTGGGACGGGCAGACGCTCGCCTGCTCCGGCGTGTCGTTCGCACTGTTTTACAAAAAAGCTTAAGCGGCGGCTGTGCCCGCTTTCCGCTCGGGTCGCCCCACGCTTCGCGTGCGGTACCGCCCTCGCGCTCTGCGCGCAAAACAGTCCCCCGGACTGTTTTGTTTTCGCGCAGACCTTCCCAGGTTCGAATCCTTTTTCTTATTCTAAAAGAAATACCCCAAGAGCCACGCTCTTGGGGTATTTCTGGCAGCGGTAAAAGGATTCGAACCTCTACATACGGAGTCAGAGTCCGCTGTGCTACCATTACACAATACCGCTGTGTGAATTGCAAGTGGTATTATACAGCGCGGCGGACAGAAAGTCAAGCCTTTTTTTGCAGTTTTTCTGCGTGCGGGCTTGTCAAAATGTTGGGATTCTCCTTGACAGGGTGTCGGTTATGGGCTAAAATGAAAGACGCCGCCAACGGACGGCGGCACTTTTTTGGCAAGACACAAGCCTTTCATGACGGAAGGCGGTAAAGGACGGTTTTTATGCTGAACAATACCGAAAAAACGATGGAAAAAATTGTTGCGCTGTGCAAGAGCCGGGGCTTCATTTTCCCGGGCAGCGAAATTTACGGCGGCCTGGCGAACACCTGGGACTACGGTCCTTTGGGCGCACGGATGAAAAACAACGTCAAGGACACCTGGCGCAAGCGCTTTATCCAGGAACGCAAAAACAGCTATGAGGTCGACGCCGACATTCTCATGCACCCGCGCGTCTGGGAGGCGAGCGGCCATGTGGCGAGCTTTTCCGACCCGCTTTTGGACTGCAAGGAATGCAAGATGCGCCACCGCGCCGACAATTTGATTGACGACTTTGACCCGAACGCCCACGCCGACGGCATGACGAAGGACGAGATGTTCGAGTTTATTAAGGCCCACTCCATCCCCTGCCCGCATTGCGGCAAGCACAATTTCACGCCGATTCGGGAATTTAACCTGATGTTCCAGACGTTCCGCGGCGTCACGAACGACGCGAAAAGCGTCATTTACCTGCGCCCCGAAAACGCGCAGGGCGAATACGTCAACTACCTCAACGTCCAGCGCACCATGCGCGCCAAGCTCCCGTTTTCCATCGGGCAGATTGGCAAGGCGTTCCGCAACGAGATTACGCCCGGCAACTTCACCTTCCGCACCATCGAATTTGAGCAGATGGAGTTCCAGACCTTCTGCAAGGAGGGCTCGGACGCGGAGCTGTACGAATACTTCAAGGCCTACGGCAAGCGGTATTTCGAGGACCTGGGCATTGCGCCCGACCACCTGCGCTTCCACGACCATGAGAAGCTTGCGCACTACGCCAAGGCCGCCTGCGACATTGAGTTCCTGTTCCCCTTCGGCTGGGGCGAAATCAACGGCACGCACAACCGCACCGATTTCGACCTGAAGCGCCACCAGGAATACAGCGGGCAGAAAATGGACTATCTCGACCCCGAAACGAACGAGCGGTACATCCCCTACATCATCGAATCGACCTATGGGCTCGACCGGACGGTGCTTGCGCTGCTGTGCGAAGCCTACGACGAAGAGGTGCTCGACGCCGAAAAGAACGACACGCGCGTGGTGCTGCACTTAAACCCCGTCGTCGCGCCGTACAAGGCGGCGGTGCTGCCGCTTTCCAAAAAGCTTTCCGCCGAGGCGCAGGCCGTTTACGAACGCCTGCAAAAGGAATTCATGGTCGATTACGACGAAACCGGCTCCATTGGCAAGCGCTACCGCCGCGAGGATGAAATCGGCACGCCGCTTTGCATCACCTACGACTTTGAAAGCAGCACGGACGGCTGCGTCACGGTGCGCGACCGCGACACGATGGAGCAGGTCCGCCTGCCCATTGATTCCCTTTCGGCCTATATCGCCGACAAGCTGCAATTTTAACTGAGGTCCGAGGTGAGCGACATGGCGGAAGAACGCAAACAGAAAATGCTGCTGGTGGTCAACCCCGTCTCCGGAAAAAAGCTGGCGAAGCAGTACATGATGCGCATCATCAACCGCTTTGACCAGGCCGGGTACAGCGTGACCGCCTGCTGCACGCAAATCAACAAAAACGCCTATGAGGTTGTGCGCAGCCGCGGCCTGGAATTTGACATTGTGGTCTGCTGCGGCGGCGACGGCACGCTTAAGGAGACCATCTGCGGCGTGATGGAGCTGGGCACGGACATTCCCGTCGGCTACCTGCCGATGGGCTCGACCAACGACTTCGCCCATTCCCTGAACATTCCGACCGACGTATACGCGGCGGTCGAGGCCATTATCAACGGCGAGCCGAAGCCCGTGGATATTGGGAAATTCGGCGACGAATATTTCATCTACGTCGCGGCGTTCGGCAACTTTACGGCCATTTCCTATTCCGCGAACCAGAAAATCAAAAACGTGCTCGGCAAAAACGCCTACTACCTGCAGGCGGTGCACGACTTTTTCCACATGAAGCCCTTCCACGCGCGCGTGGAGGCGGACGGCGAATTTTTTGAGGGCGACTACTTCTACGGCGCCGCGTCCAACTCCTACGGCGTCGGCGGGATGCCGGTGCTGCACAACATGGGCGTGGAATTCGACGACGGGCTGCATGAGCTGGTGCTCGTGGAAATGTTCAAAAACCCCGCCGAAATCCTGGCGCTGGCCAACGACATGGTGCAGAAAAGCGTCGCCGAAAACAAGCTGGTGACCATCCGGCACTGCAAGCACATCAAGTTTATGTTCGACACGCCCACGCCCTTTACGCTCGACGGCGAGTTCGGCGGCGACCAGACCGAGGTGGAAGCGACCACCTTAAAGCACGCGGTGCGCATCATCGTGCAAAAGCCCGAATGGGTGCCGCTCGACGAAAAAGAGGCCTCGGAGTTCGTCTGCGAACAGCCGACGGAATAAAAAAATACCGAAGCGAACAAAAAAAACGCTCTGCTGTACGGCAGAGCGTTTTTTATCGGCGGTTTCAGGCGGCCGTCTGCAAGAGATACCGCCGCTCGTTTTCAAAGATGAGCAGCGCCCCGACGAGTATGGTCGCGAACAGCAGTGCGGAAACGGCCGCATACACCGCAAAGCGCTTGCCGCCGGACAGCGTCGCGGCGCGTGCGTTAAGGTCAAGCCAAAGCACGGTCGAAAACACGGCGGCGACGGCGGTGATGTCGGCCAAATACCGAACGCAGACCCCCGCAAAGCAGATATCCACAAAGGCGAGCAGGAAGCAGCAGGCCGCCGCAAGGATAAAGGTAAACAGCTTTACAAGGTCCTTTTTCTGCCCGCGCCGGCAAGCAAGCGGCGCAAGCAGAATCCCGGTAAGCGACGGCAGCGAAAACGCCCCCATCATCCAGGTCGTATACAGGTAGCCGCCGTAGCTTCTGACCGGCTCATAGGTCAGCGCCAAATACGGGAACCCCCCCTGTACGGCGGGCATTTGCAGGAAATAGCAGTAGACCGCCGGCAGCAGGAGCGACAGCGAAACCGAATAGGTGGAAACGTCGGCGACGGTCAGCTGGTACTGCGCGCCGAATTCGAGCGCCGAGCCGAAGCGCGCATAGTTGTACGCCATCAGCAAAGCCGCCCCCAAAGCAGTCGGAACTGCAAAGCTGAAAAGCTTTACAAGCCGTCCGGCGACGCGCACGTCCTTTTCCCGCAGCATGGAGAGGAACAGCGGGACCGCAAGCACAGCGAACAGCAGCAAATTGGGACGCGACGCCGCCGTCAGTGCTAAAAACAAGCCGGCAAGCGCCAGGCAGGCGGCGCGGCGCGCGGTCTTTTTGCCGGGGGCGGTGCCGAGCACGGCGAACAGCAAAAACAGCAGCAGATTCGTCTGCCCGCTTTGCACGGCGATGTAATACATATCCGCCGAGGCCGACACCATGTACTGAAGGCTGCCGAACGACACGGCGAACACGCCGAGGCACACAAGCCCGACAGACGCGTCCGGTACAAAGCGGCGCATGAGCGCAACAAGCAGCGCGGCGCCGGCCAGAATCCCCGGGACGCACAAAAGGAAGCAGACCGTCGCGGGCGCGGGCAGCGTACCGGTCAGAAAATACCAGGGGAAATACACCGTAAAAATCGGCGCGACGCCGAAGTACGAATAATACTGCCCGTCAAAAAGCACGCGGTCCCACGGGTACCACGCGCCCGTTTCGGTGCGCGCGTCCCAGATGTAGGGATTTTCCAGCGCCAGAATGCGCGCGTCGGGCTGGAAGTCGAGCGCAAGCTGCCCCTTCAAAAACGCGTCGAACTGCTGGTTGTAGGCGTTTTCATTTTCCAGAAGCCCCAAAAAGGGGTAGGCCGTGTTTTCGTGCGGCAGCGCGCAGAGAATGGCCGCCGCGGGCAGCAGGCACAAAAGCGCGCAGACCGCGACCGCGGCGCGGTGCGTACGCTTTTTGGGGTCAAAGGCGCGCTCGTGCCAGCGAAACCGATAGGAGGCGGCCAAAAACAGCCCGTATAGGAGCAGGGCATACAGCGGGAGGGGGGTCAGCGCGCTCACGACCGGAATTCCGCGATTTCCGAAAGCGGCTTGCGCGTTTTTTCGCGGATGGCCGCGCCGGGTTCGGCATAGCCCGTCGCAATCACCAGGCGGATGCGGTGTGTCTGCGGCACGCCGAGCGCCGTTTGCAGCGCCGCCTCGTCAATCATGCCGAGCACGCAGGTCGAAAGCCCCAAATCCGTTGCGGCAAGGCAATAGTGCGCCGTCGCGATGCCAAGGTCGATTTGGGCGAACGCCTGGCTGCCGAATTTTTCGGCCACAGCGGGCTTTAAGACGGCCGGTTCTTCCACAAGTACCGCGAACGCCGGGCAGCCCTCGGCGAAGGGGTTGCTGCCACCCGGCTGCACGGCGGCGCGCACGGGCGCGGCGGACGCGCCGGTCACGAAAATCACGCGCCACGGCTGTGAATTGCACGCCGACGGGGAAAGCCGCACCGCTTCGGCGAGCGCTTCCAGCTTTTCCGGCTCCACCGGACGCGGGTCATACCGGCGGCAGCTTTGCCGGCGGCGTTCCAGCTCCAAAAAAGATTCCATCTTTCTTTCTCCTTTCCGTCAGAACAGAATGGACCTGTCCTTAGTATACAAAAAACCGCGCCGGATTGCAACGCCCGGCCGGGATTTCCGTTGCGAAACCGCACAAAGTATGCTACAATGAAACCAAATGTAGGGAGGTGCGCATATGGATGCGTTTGAACCGAACGGCACGCGGGAGGTCCTGACGACCGAGCTGTACGAATTCACCATGGCGGACGGGTTTTACGCCGCCGGCCTTGGCGAGACAATCGGCTGCTACGACCTGTTTTTCCGCCGGGTCCCCGACAACGGCGGTTTCGCCATTATGGCGGGTCTGCAGCGCGTGATTGAAAATTTGCAGAACCTGCATTTCACCGAGGACGACCTGCAGTTTCTGCGCATGCAGGGCATTTCCGAGCCTTTCCTTGCGTATCTGCGGGATTTCCGCTTCGCCTGCGACATCTGGGCCGTTCCCGAGGGCACGCCGATTTTCCCCAACGAGCCCATTGTCAAGGTGCGCGGCCCCGTGGTGCAGGCGCAGATGATTGAAACGCTGCTGCTTTTGTGCATCAACCAGCAAAGCCTGATTGCGACGAAGGCGAACCGGCTTGTACGCGCGGCGCGCGGTACGGCGGTCGCGGAATTCGGCGCGCGGCGCGCACAGGGCTTTGACGAGGCGGTTTACGGCGCGCGGGCGGCGTATATCGGCGGCTGCACGGCAACCTCCGGCGTTCTGCCGGCCAAGGAATTCGGCATTCCGGTGCTCAAAACGATGATTCACAGCTGGGTGCAGATGTTCGATTCGGAATACGAGGCGTTCTGCGCCTACGCGAAGCGCTACCCCGACGACTGCACCTTCGTCGTGGATACCTACGACACCCTGCGTTCCGGCGTGCCCAACGCCATACGCGCTTTTCAGGACGTGCTGGTGCCCGCGGGCTACCGGCCGAAAAGCGTGCGCATCGACTCGGGCGACATTCCCTATCTTTCCAAGCGCGTGCGCAAAATGCTCGACGAAGCGGGCTTCCCCGACTGCGGCATTCTCGCCTCCAACTCCTTGGACGAGCACCTGATTTCCGACATGCTCGCGCAGGGCGCAAAGGTGGACTGCTTTATTGTCGGCGAACGGCTGATCACCTCGGCGTCGTCGCCGCTGTTCGGCGGGGTATACAAGCTGTGCGCCTTAGAGGAGCCGGACGGGCGCATCGTCCCGAAAATCAACCTGTCGGAAAACGTGCACAAAATCACCCTCCCGTCGTCGAAGAACGTCTACCGCCTGTTCGACATGGATACGGGCAAGGCGATTGCCGACGTGCTGACCACGGACAGCGAGGAGCTGGACGATTCCAAGCCCTACGAGCTGTTCGACCCCGACTACACCTGGAAGCGCAAGGAGATTGAAAACTATGTGGCGCGGCCGCTGCTTGTTCCGATTTTCAAGCAGGGCGAATGTGTCTACACCTCCCCCGCCCCGGCGGAAATCCGCGAATACTGCTCGGAGCAGGTGGACACGCTCTGGGACGAGGTCAAGCGCTTTGAGAACCCGCACAAATACTACGTCGACCTGTCCGCAAAGCTGTGGGAGATCCGCAAGCTGCTCATTGAAGAATACAAAGGAGTGCAAAAATGAACATCTGGCACGACATTTCCCCCGAGCGCATCAACAGCCGTACCTTTGACGCCGTCATTGAGATAAGCAAGGGCAGCAAAATGAAATACGAGCTCGACAAGGAGACCGGACTTCTGCGCCTGGACCGGGTGCTGCACACCTCCACGCACTATCCGGCGAACTACGGGCTGATTCCGCGCACCTTTGCGCTCGACAACGACCCGCTCGACGTGCTGGTGCTCTGCTCGGAAAAAATCGAGCCGCTGACGCTTGTGACCTGCTGCCCGATTGGAGTCATCACGATGCTCGACAACGACGACCCGGACGACAAAATCATCGCCATCCCCGTCGGCGACCCGACCTACAACGGCTATACGGACATTTCCCAGCTGCCCGCGCATGTGTTTGAAGAGATGATGCACTTTTTCTCGGTCTACAAAATGCTCGAAAACAAAAAGACCGTGATTGACGAAGCCAAGGGCGCCGCCGTCGCGGTGGAGATTATCGAAGACGCCATCGACCGCTACCGGGAGCTGTACCCCACGCTGAAATAAAGGGAGCGATACGCCATGCAGAAAAAAAGTGTAAAGGTCTTTTTATCCTTTGTGCTCGCGCTCGTTTTGGTCGCCGGCGTGGTCGCCGTTGTCGGCGTTGTGCGAAACGGCCGCGCGCCGGAGACCGCCCCCGTGGGCGCCGCGCCCGCCGAAACCACCGCGCCCGCAACGACCGCGCCGGCTTTGCAGCCGGTTACGCTGTCGTTTTTGTCGGTCGGCGACAACCTGATTCACGACGGCATTTACGAACAGGCCAACCGCCGTACGGGCGGGGACGGCTATGATTTTTCCTTTTGCTACGAACGCATCGCCGACACCGTAGCCGCGGCGGACGTGGCGACCATCAACCAGGAAACCCCCATTGCAAAGAGCTATAAGCCCTCGGGCTACCCGCTGTTCAATTCCCCCACCGAGCTCGGGCAGGAGGTCGCGGATATCGGTTTCGACGTCGTCAACCTGGCGAACAACCACATGCTGGACAAGACCTCGAAGGGGCTTTTGGAAACCATTGAATTCTGGGACGGAGTTTCCGGCGTGGTGCGCACCGGCGCGTATAAGGACAAGGCGGACCTTGAAAACGTCGAATACATCGAGCGCGACGGCATAAAAATCGGCCTTGTGGGCGTTACGCAGTACACGAACGGCCTTTCCCTGCCCGACGACAGCCCGCTGGAATTCCTGTACACCTCCGAAACGGAGGCGATTGAGCAAAAAATCAAGGCGGCGGCCGACGCCTGCGACGTGGTGCTCGTCAACGCCCACTGGGGCAGCGAATACACGACCACACCCTCGCAGGACCAGAAGAACCTCGCAAAACAAATGGCCGCCTGGGGCGCGGACATCATCATCGGGCACCACCCGCATGTGCTCCAGCCCATAGAATGGCTCGAAAACGCGGGCGGCTCGCAAACACTCGTCGCCTATTCGCTCGGGAACTTCATTTCCCAGCAAAACACCGCCGCGCGCGTCATTGGCGGGATGCTGCACTACGACGTGACCGTCGACCCGCAGTCGAAGGCGGTCTCGGTCTCGAACGTCCGGTTTGAGACCATCGTCACGCACTATGTCAGCGGCTCGCACGACGTGCAGATTTACCCGCTGTCGCAGTACACGGACACGCTCGCCAAGCGGCAGGCCTCGCGCATCAAGCAGTCGGATTTCAGCGTGGCGTACATTGAGGACTTCGTGCGCGACGTTATTCCGGCGGAATTTTTAGCGGCATAAGCCGCCGGAAAGCCATATGGGTTTGATTCCCGACATCTGAAAAGAAGCATAAGAAAAAGCCCCGCTTAAAAAGCGGGGCTTTTTGGTGACCCGGACGAGAATCGAACTCGTGTTACCGCCGTGAAAGGGCGGTGTCTTAACCGCTTGACCACCGGGCCGCAGAACGGCGGTATTTGCATACCGCCGCTTTGGTAGCGGCAACGGGACTTGAACCTGTGACCTTCCGGGTATGAACCGGACGCTCTAGCCAACTAAGCTATGCCGCCATGTCAGCCGCTTTTTCTGCGGCTTTGCTATTATAATATAAAGCGCGGGGCTTGTCAATACTTTTTTTCTTGAAACTCGGCACACTTTTTTTCTAAAATCGAAAATGCCTCTTGCGGGTCCTCAGTTTTTAAGACGGCGCTCTCCATCGGGCAAATGCCGTCGTGGCGCCGGTTCTCAATATTTTGCACTTTTTTCTCGAAAGTATACGGTATCCCTGCGTTTTCGAGAACCTCCGCCGCCGGAACGCTGATGACGCCGGCAAACACTTCACGCACGCCACCCAAGACGAGCAAAAACGCCGCCGCTTTGCCGATAACTTTATCCGCCACGACCGCACCGCGCAAAAATTCGCCGTCGGAAAGCCACTGCATCAGCGGCAAAATCCCGCGCCGGTCGTCGGTGCGCAATTCTGTGTTGTTCTGCGCCGCGCAGGTGTGCCCGCCTTCTATGAGCTTTTGTTTACAATTTTCGAGTTCTGTTGTCACGGGGAATCAAACCTGCCTTTTTTAACGCGGCCACCAAGACCGGAATCAAAACCAACTGTAAAAGAATACCGGGAACGCCGGTGCTTACCGCCGCCCAAACCGCCGCCGTGGCGGAGGTCATGCCGGGAATTTGCAAATGCAAAATATGAAGCACCGCGACAACGCTTACAAAATAGACCGCTCTGCCGCAGAGCATAGAAAGCACAAGGCTTAAAAAGGTCGGCAAGCGCAGTTTTCTCGCAAACAGCGAAGCAAAAAAGCCGTAAGCGCCGAGCTCCAAAACCATAAAGATAAGCCGCGGCATAGCGGGCATGCCGGTTAAAAAGAAGCTGAGCACCGGTGAGAGCGCGCCGCAAACCATTGCAGCACCGGGCGGGAGCAAAAATCCGCCTAAGAGCACCGGAATATGCATCGGCAGAAAGGCGTTGCCCGCCATCTGGCCGCCGACCAAGTGGAAAATTTGCGGGGTAATTACGGAAAGCGCGCAAATCACCGCCGAAAGAGAAACCCGGCGTGCCGCCGAGCGTGTTTTCAGTCGAACGGCGTCTGTCATGCTTTCTTCTCCTTAAAAAAGGCGTCGGCTTCATGCAGAAGTTCGCGAATGGGCAGCTGTTGGGGGCACTTATTTTCACACTGCCCGCAGGAAACGCATTTCTGCACCGTGCCTTTGATTTTCTTATATTGCTTTTTCGCCGCGTCGGCGTCTGTTGGTTAATGGCGTTGATGCTTGCCGTTTTAATCGGTGTTATCATCTACATTTGGAAGCCGGATTTTGCTTTGACGCGCTACACGATTTTTACCGTTCTGGTTTTCGTATTGGCGCTGAACTTAATGCACCTCGGCGCCACGGTCTCGAAAAACAACGTCGACCGCTATTTTCAAGAGCA
>CASGAS010000002.1 GCA_949299505.1 uncultured Eubacteriales bacterium | reverse complement strand
GCCTGATGTCGCTGTAATACCCCTTAATGGCTTCCAGAGGGAACGACTAGTAGAACGGCGCAACCGCGCTGACGGCATCAAAGCCGCTGTCTTCCGCGACCTTCGCCATACGAATTGCGCTGTCCGTAGAAATCGCACCGACATGTGCAAACAGGTTGCACTTGCCCGCCATCGCTTTGCCGACGACGCGGAACACCTCCATGCGCTCCTCTTCCGTCAGCAAAAAGCCCTCGCCGGTGCTCCCGCCGACATAAAGGCCGGTAAGGCCTGCGTTGATGCAGTGGTCGGCAAGGCGTACAAGGCCCTCCCGGTCCAGGCTGCCGTCCTCGCAAAACGGCGTCATGAGTGCGGCGTACACGCCCTTAAAATCTTTCATTGTACTTCCTCCAAAATTTTATCTTCCGTCTCGTCCGAAAAATACGGCGCGAGAAAATCTACTACCTTGGGATTGGCCAGCACCAACCGCTCAAACGCATACCCGGCTATGTGCGAAACGTCCGCACGGAACACCGAGTTTGTTTCCCCGTATTTGCGCTGCATGTGCCGCGCGGCGGCCGCCGTGCAAAGCAACGAAGTACCGGCTAAAACAGAGCCGCAGAAATTTGCCCATTTTCTTTTTCGCATAGCTGCCTCCTGCATTTTTGTTACCCGATGATCGCGTCAAACGCCTGCCGGATGTTTGTCACGCCGACAACTTCTATGTCCGCTTTCAAATTTTTGCGTATCTTCATAAGATTGTATTTCGGAACAACGCACTTTTGAAACCCGAGCTTTTCCGCCTCCCGGATACGCTGTTCACAGGCCGTAACCGCGCGAATTTCGCCGCCAAGACCTATTTCGCCAAACGCCAGCACGTTTTCCGGTACCGGAACATCCTTAAGGCCCGATACGACGGCAAGCGCAACAGATAAATCGCAGGCCGGCTCGTCAATCTTCAGACCGCCGACAACATTGACATAGCAGTCCATGTTGCCGACAAAATAGCCGGCGCGTTTTTCAAGGACGGCCAAAAGCATGGAAACGCGGCCGTAATCGACGCCGGTCGCCATTCTGCGCGGCGTGCCGAAGCCGGTCGGCGTAACAAGGCTCTGCACCTCCGCCATAATGGGGCGCGAACCCTCCATTATGCAGGCGACGCAGGAGCCGGAGACGTTTTTGGGACGGCCGGAAAGAAGCATCATAGAGGGATTCTCGACCTCGACAAGCCCCTTGTCCTGCATTTCAAATACGCCGATTTCGTTGGTCGAGCCATACCGGTTTTTAACCGCGCGCAAAATGCGGTAAGAAAGATTGCGGTCCCCTTCAAAATACAAAACGGCGTCCACAATGTGCTCCAGGACCTTTGGCCCCGCAATGTTGCCGTCTTTGTTGACATGGCCGACGATTACGATTGGGATATTCAGCGTTTTGGCGGTGCGCATAAAAAGATTGGTCGTCTCACGCACCTGGGTCACGCTTCCGAAAGAGGAGCTCAGCTCCGGAATGTTCATCGTCTGAATCGAGTCAATCATCACAACGTCCGGCTTCTCGGCGGCCAGGACTTCACAGATATACTGTGCGTCTGTTTCGCAAAGCAGAGAAAGGTTGTCCGTTGATACGCCGAGACGTGAGGCGCGCAGCTTAAGCTGATGCGCCGATTCTTCGCCGGATACATACAGCACGCGAAGCCCTTTTCCGAGATGCTCGCAAATCTGCAAAAGCAGTGTGGATTTTCCGATGCCCGGGTCGCCGCTGAGCAGAACCAGAGAACCTTTGACAAGCCCTCCGCCGAGCACGCGGTTGAGTTCGCGAAGCCCCGTGTCAAACCGATGCTCCGTGTCCGCTGTGATTTCGGAAAGCTTCTGCACACTGCTGCGGTTCTGCACCGCCGACGTGGCGCGGCGTTTGGAAGACGGTGCAGCCGGCGCGCGCAATTCTTCCTCTAACGTGTTCCATTCCCGACAAGCGGGGCACTGCCCGTACCACTTTGAGGACTCATAGCCGCAGGCAGAGCAGACATATACGGTTTTTGCTGCGGAAGCCATGCGCCTACTCCCTCCTATAAATTGTACAAATAGGTCAAAATTCCGACGGCGATGCAAAATACAAGTTTTTGCTGATACGCCTCCTGCTTAAGAAGCGCCAGCTCGCTTGCATTGGACAAAAACCCGCATTCCACCAAAACCGCCGGCTTTTGCGCATAATATAAAAGATAAATCGAGCTGCCGCTCGGTTTGATTTGCCGGGTGTTTTCCGGCTGTAGCAGGGACTGCACCCGGCTTTGTATACAGCCGGCAAGCACAGCGCTTTCCGCCGTATTGGGAGAATAGAAAACCTGCGTGCCGCGCAAAGACGAATCCGAATACTTGTTTTGATGGATGCTGACAAACAAGCAGTTTTGCCTTTCTTCCATCATCTGCATACGGTTGTGGATGTCGGAAACCTTCTTTTCGCGAACGGTTTTCGCGCTTTCGTCGTGAATCGAAACGTCTTCTTCGCGCGTCATATCGGTTGTGACGCCGAAAGCAGCAAGCTGTTTTTGGAGCAAAGCGGCAATTTGCAGATTCAAGTGCTTTTCCGCCGTACCGTCCGCCGCTACGGCGCCGCCGTCAACGCCGCCGTGCCCCGGGTCAATCAACACCGTCATACTGCCGGCTGACTGATTTTCCTGCGGCAAATGCAAAGCGGCATGAACGGTATATAAAAAGTAAGAAAGACCGGAAAGAAACAAAACAACCGCGGCCACAATCTGCAGTCGCATGCGTCTGCGCATAGAACCACCCCGCTAAACATATGCGGGAGCCGACACGGATATTATAGACGATACCGGCCGGAAACACAAGAGATTCCGAAGAAAAAGCCATAAAGAAAACGGCGCACGCAAAAGCGCACGCCGCAAAAAGCCAAATTATTTCATCATGCTGGCAACTTCATCCGCGAAGTTGTCTTCACGCTTTTCAAGACCCTCGCCTTTTGCAAAACGAATAAAGCGCGTAACCTGAATATCCGCGCCAAGCTCTTTCGCGACAGACGCAACATACTGCTTGACGTTCATGTCGCCGTCCTTGACGAACGCCTGGTCAAGCAGGCAGTTTTCCTTGAAGAACTTGCCGATGCGGCCGTCCACAATCTTGGCAAGAACCGGCTCCGGCTTGCTCGCCATCTTCGGGTCCTCCGCAAGCTGCGCTTTCATAATCGACTTTTCGTGTTCCAGCACGTCGGCGGGAACGCTCGCTTCGTCGAGGTACGCCGGGCTCATTGCCGCAACCTGCATCGCAACGTCACGGCCCATAACCTTGAACGCATCCTTGGCAGCCGTCGCATCGTCCGTGTCAAACACAACCAGGACGCCGACGGTTCCGCCGCCGTGGATGTAATCGACCGCGATGCCCTCCACACGCTCAAAACGACGAATCTTCATGTTTTCGCCGATGGAAAGCACCATGTCCTGCAGGTTCTCCTGAACCGTGCGCGTGTCGCCGGCCAGCGGCGTGGCAAGCAGCGCGTCCACGTCGGCAGGCGCCGCGTCCGCAATCGTTTTTGCAACGGCGGCAACATAATTTACGAACTTATCGTTTTTCGCGACAAAGTCGGTTTCCGAATTGACTTCGACCAAAACGCTGACTTTCTTTTGCGCATCCGTGTAAGCGTATACAATGCCTTCCGCGGCAATGCGGCCGGCTTTTTTGGCCGAAGCCGCCAGACCCTTTTCGCGAAGAACGTCGATTGCCTTTTCCATATCGCCGTTCGCTTCCGTAAGGGCTTTTTTGCAGTCCATCATGCCCACGCCCGTTTTTTCACGAAGCGCTTTAACATCAGCAGCAGTAAATGCCATTTTTATACCTCCGAATCTTTGCTTTTACAAAACTGCCCGCACAAGGATTCGCACGGGCAGCAAAGGATAATCTTATTCAGCAGCAGCCTCTTCTTCAGCGGCGGGTTCTTCCGCAGCCGCTGCGCCCTGCATGCCCTGCTTGCCTTCCAGAACGGCGTCCGCCATCGCGCCGGAAATCAGCTTGACCGCACGAATGGCGTCGTCATTGCCCGGAATTACATAGTCGACCTCGTCGGGGTCGCAGTTGGTGTCCACAATGGCAATGATCGGAATACCGAGCTTGCGCGCTTCGGAAACGGCAATGCGCTCCTTGCGCGGGTCCACAATAAACATGGCGGCGGGCTGTTTTTTCATTTCCGTAATACCGCCAAGGAATTTTTCAAGCTTTTCAATTTCGAGCTCGAGCTTCGCCGCTTCTTTCTTCGGCAGAATGTCGAACGTACCGTCCTCACGCATCGCCTGCAGCTGTGCAAGACGGCGGATACGCTTTTTGATGGTGACGAAGTTCGTCAGCATGCCGCCGAGCCAACGCGCATTGACATACGGCATACCGCAGCGGGCCGCCTCGTCCTTAATCGACTCCTGCGCCTGCTTTTTGGTACCGACGAACAAAAGCTCATCCCCGTTCGCGGCAAGCTCACGGACAAAGTTATACGCTTCGTCCAGCTTTTTAACGGTTTTCTGCAGATCGATGATGTAAATCCCGTTGCGCTCGGTGAAAATGTAGGGCGCCATTTTGGGGTTCCATCTTCTGGTCTGGTGCCCGAAATGCACACCGGCTTCGAGCAGCTGTTTCATGGATACGACTGACATAGGGGTTCCTCCTTATTTTTTCCTCCGCACGGTTCCACTTACGGCAAGACACCTTACGTGCAATTTTACCGTAATCCCCGCGCGTGCGAATTGCGTATAGGATTATAGCATTGAAATAAACAAAAAGCAAGCTTTTTTTACGGCTTATGAAAAATTTTTTCCTGCGAAGCGTAAAGGGATTTTTTGCGGTTTTCCGTCTCTTCGGCAAGCAGCTGAAAAGTACCGTCTCCCCTTTTTTCGTATACGCCGCCCTCGCGCGCCGTTTCGCCGGAAAACGCCGTTAGCGGAAACGACATAAACGTATGCTGCGGCGTTTCCATTACGGCGAAACCGTTTTCTACCCGGTCTAAAATCCACCTATCCATACTATTGCTCCGTATGCACGCCGACGCGCCGGCCGTCGCTTGCAACCACGATGGTGCCGTTGCGGTCGGTTCGGCGGCAATCAATACCCATATCCGAAAGGCGATCCAAAATCTCTTGGTTCGGAAAGTCGTAAATGTTGTTTTCTCCGCAGGGAATCACGGCAAGGACCGGAGAAACAGCCTGGAGATAGGCTGCGCTGGAGGCCGTTTTCGAGCCGTGATGTCCGAGCTTGATAACGTCCGCCGACACCGGCAGCCCGGTTTCCAGAATGTCCGCTTCCGCCGACGCCTCCGCATCCCCCTGGAACAAAAACGCCGTATCCTCGTAGACCGCACGCACAACTACGGACGTGTTGTTCAGTTCCGTGTAGTCCTTGGTTGGGCCTAAAATCTGAAAGGAAAAATCAGACAGCGTGTAAACGTCGCCGACCTGCGCCGCGTGGACATGCGCGTCGCTTTCTTCCAGCGCAAACAGCAGGTCTTCATAAACCGTGGTCGTCGGCATGTTTTGCTCCGTATAGCGCGGCAAAATCACATGTTCGACCTCATAATGCTCCAAAACCTCGTCCGCAGCGCCGATGTGGTCCGCATGGGCGTGCGTTAATATCAAATATTGCAGCTTGTCGATTTCCTGTGCGCGAAGATACGAATCGATTGTGAGGAACGCGTCCACATCCCCCGCGTCAATCAGAACCGCGTCGTCGCCGCAGACGACTAAGCTGCAGTCCGCCTGTCCCACGTCCAGGTAATGCACCGAAAAGGGATAATCGCCGGAATCAACCGTTTCGTTCAGCCCGGCAAAGCGGAAAATCTCGCCCCAGGTCGGCAAGCCCACCTGCGGAAACAGAGATATAATCGTGCTCAGCAGCAAAACGGCCGAGACGGCAACAATTGCGGCGATGCGCAGCGGTTTTGGAAGAGAGCGGAAATTCACAGACTCCCTCCTTAAAACTGCGCGTTTTCAGAATCCTCTGCCGGCGTTTGCCGGTCGTCGGGTTCCGGCTCCGAATAATCTCTGCCTGCGCCTCCCTGCGCAAGCGCATTCATTTCATACCATTGCTGCTTGGAAATGAGCACCTTGCGCGGCTTGCTGCCCTCGTACGGGCCGATGATGCCGCGCTCCTCCAGATTTTCAATAATCCGTGCGGCGCGGGCGTATCCGAGCTTCAGCTTACGCTGCAAAAGCGTCGTAGAGGCCATTTGCGCGTCCACAACGACCTCAATGGCCTTCGGCACCATCTCGTCTGCGTCGGCGTCCTTATCTCCATCTTCTGAGGCGCCGCCGTTTTTCTTTTTGTCCATGGCAGCCTGGCGCTCAATCTCCTGCATGACCTCGTCGTCGTAAGAGGACTGCTGCTGCGCTTTGATGAAATCGACGACCTTTTCGACTTCGCCGTCCGACAAAAAGCAGCCCTGCACGCGTATGGGCTTTTCGATACCGACCGGATAGAAGAGCATGTCGCCGTTGCCCAAAAGCTTTTCGGCGCCGCCGGCATCGATAATCGTGCGCGAGTCAATCTGTGAGGAAACCTTCAGGGAAATCCGGCTGGGAATATTCGCCTTAATAAGGCCGGTGATAACATCAACCGACGGACGCTGGGTCGCAATGACCAGGTGCATGCCTGCGGCACGCGCCATTTGCGCCAGACGGCAAATGGAATCCTCCACCTCATGCGGCGCCGCCATCATCAAATCGGAAAGCTCGTCGATAAAAATCACAATCTGCGGCATTTTCTTCTCGCCGAGACTTTCGCAAATGCTGTTGTAGCCCTTGATATCCCGCACGTTATTGTCCGAAAACGTTTTATAACGCGTAAGCATTTCCGTAACCGCCCAGGCCAGCGCACCGGACGCCTTGCGCGGGTCGGAGACGACGGGAACAATCAGATGCGAAATGCCGTTGTATACCGTGAATTCAACCTGCTTCGGGTCAATCATCAGCAGCTTGACCTCATCCGGCGTTGCGTTGTAAAGCAGACTGACAATCATGGAGTTCAAACAGACGGATTTACCGGAGCCGGTAGTCCCCGCCACAAGCAGATGCGGCATTTTGGCAAGATCGGCGTAGGTACAGTTGCCGGCAATGTCCTTGCCGAGCGCCACAAACAATTTGGAACGCGCGCTACGGTACTGGTCCGTGTCGATAATCTCCCGAAGCGTGACGGTCGCACGGTTCTTATTGGGCACTTCAATACCGACGGCCGCCTTGTTCGGAATGGGCGCTTCGATGCGAAGCCCGCCGGCCGCAAGATTCAGCGCCAGATCGTCGGTCAAATTTGTAATCCGGCTGATTTTCACGCCGGCGGCCGGCTGAATTTCATACCGTGTAACCGAAGGGCCGCGGCAAATGTCCACAATGCGCGTCTCGACCCCAAAGCTTTTGAGCGTATCCACAAGCTTGGTCGCGTTTGCCTTTAACTCGTCCTCGTATTTCACGTTACGCGCGGCCTTTGCGGGCGCCAGGCAGTCAAGCGTGGGCTTGACATAGGCTTTCGGCTGCGCCCCGTCTTCTTGCGAAGCCGTTTCCACCACTGCCGTCTGCGCTTTTTCCGAAGGCTTTTCCGGCGTGACAACGCCGCCCTCCGGCGTAATCTTCGGCACCGGCTCTTTCATCTTATTGATGATGTCATCTAACTGCACCGGCTTTTTCGCCGTGCTTTCCGGTTCGTCCGAAACGCTCGCTTCCGCCTTATTGTCGGCAGCAAGCGGAACAATTTCCGCTTTTTTGCGGCCGCGACGCTTCTTTTCCGGTTCCGCAGCCGCAGGTTCCGGCCCAAGATCGACGTCGACATTAAAGGCCTGCTCGCGTTTCTGCGCAAACTCCTCCAGCTTTTCTTCGCGGTATTCGTTCGCCTTTTGCACGGGCTTTGCAACGCCGCGGAACAGCTTTATAAGCGTAAGGCCGGTCATCAGCATTACGCAGAGGAACAGAAGAATCAAAACAATCGCAACGGCGGCCGCCTTTCCCCCGCCGGTGGCAAGCAGAATAAGCCCGCCGAAAATCGCGCCGATTGCACCGCTTCCGGTATACGAGCCATCAATTCTAAACGCGTTGAACGCGTCGACGATGTCGCCCGTAAAATCTACGACGCCGTTGAAACGGAAAATATGTATCGCCGAGGCAATCAGAAAAATCAGCACGACGGCTTCCGCAACCTTAGCGCCCACTCTGGTTCCGGCCTTGTCAAGCGTGGCCATGACCGCTACATAAATTAAAAGCAGCGGCGTAACGAAAGCGCAAAAGCCGAATACGCCGAACAGTCCGCTGCGCAAGGCGCCCCAAAGACCGCCGCCCGGAATAAAGCATAAGCACAAAAGCAAAAGCGCAATACAGAACAGCACAATAGCAGTCAGCTGTTTTTTTGCCGCCTTGTGCTGCGCGGCAGCTTGTCCCGCGCCGGTGCGCGCGCCGCGAGAAGCCGTATTTCTTTTTTTGCTGTTGCCGTTGGAAGCAGCCATCAAATCCCCCCTGGGTCGTTTCAAAAGCGCAAAATGGCGCATTTAGTTTGTAATTCTATGATACAGTCGTTCCAGCGCGTCGGAAAGGCTGCCGAGGTGATCAATCATCCCGGCTTCCACCGCCTGCTTGCCCTCCAGAACCGTACCGACGTCCGTGGCAAGTTCCCCGGTCGCCAGCATATATTCGCGGAACCGTTCCGGCGGCATGTTGGAATTTCGCGCAACAAAATCCACAATGCGTTCCTGCATTTTCTGAAAGTAGGAAAACGTCTGCGGAACGCCGAGCACAAGGCCGTTCATACGCACCGGATGAATGGTCATCGTCGCGGACGGGACAATAAAGGATTCCTTCGCCGCCACCGCCAGCGGAACACCGATGGAATGCCCGCCGCCGAGAACCAGTGAAACGGTGGGCGTCTGCATGCCGCTGATAAGCTCCGCTATGGCAAGGCCCGCCTCAATGTCGCCGCCGACCGTGTTGAGAATCAGCAAAAGGCCTTCGATTTCACTGCTTTCTTCTATGGCGACCAGCTGCGGTATGACATGCTCGTATTTTGTGGTTTTATTCTGCGCGGGCAGAATATAATGGCCCTCGATCTGCCCGATAATCGTCAGGCAATGAATCAAGTGCCCGTCCTTGGAAACGGTGATGGAGCCGGTTTCCACGATTTCGCGAATCGGCGTGTCCGTATCGTCAGCCGGTTCTTCCGTTTGCAGCCCAACCGGGTGCATAACAGTCTGAAACAAATCCGTTCTCTTTTTCATTCGCATACTAAAAAGCCTCCCTTGGACAACTGTTTATAGTATGCACAGGAAAAAGGCAGATATCGACTCAATGTATTATAACACAAAGAACCATGCGAATCAATCCCCGGAGTTCCCGGCGCTATGGGGAATCTGCGGACGGATGGATAGGATTCCTCTTTTTTCCTATTAAAATGGTTGCCTGTTTCTTGACAAACTTTTCGCAGCGTATTAGAATATGCTCATAAGATTGTTAAAAAAATGAAAAAGTAAGGAGTACACAGCTATGGGCTTAACCGCAGCACAAAAGCTTATCAAAAGTCATTTGGTTACGGGCGATATGACGCCCGGCTCTGAGGTTGGTCTGCGCATTGACCAGACCCTGACCCAGGACGCGACCGGAACAATGGCGTATCTTGAATTTGAAGCGATGGGGATTGAGCGTGTCCGCACGGAGCTTTCTGTCGCATACATCGACCACAACACTCTCCAAACCGGCTTTGAAAACGCGGACGACCACCGTTTTATCCAGTCTGTAGCGAAAAAGCGCGGGATTCGCTTTTCCCGCCCCGGCAACGGCATTTGCCACCAGGTGCACCTGGAGCGCTTCGGAAAGCCCGGCAAGACGCTGATCGGTTCTGACAGCCATACGCCGACCGGCGGCGGCATCGGGATGCTCGCCATGGGCGCCGGCGGTCTGGACGTCGCCGTGGCCATGGGCGGCGGCACCTATTACATCACCATGCCCAAAATCGTCAACGTGCGCTTAACCGGGAAACTGTCTCCCTATGTCGCCGCGAAAGACGTGATTCTCGAGGTCCTGCGCCGCATGACCGTCAAGGGCGGCGTCGGAAAAATCATTGAATATACGGGCGACGGCGTGCAGATGCTGTCCGTCCCCGAGCGCGCAACCATTACGAACATGGGCGCCGAGCTTGGCGCGACCACCTCGGTTTTCCCCTCCGACGAAGTGACAAAGGCGTTTTTGAAGGCGCAGGGACGCGAAGAGGATTGGACGCCGCTGGCGGCCGACGCCGACGCCGTGTACGACGAAACCATCGAAATCGACCTCTCTGCCCTGGCGCCGATGGCCGCTATGCCGCATATGCCCGACCGCGTCAAGTCGGTGACGGAAATCGGAAAGATAAAGGTCGATCAGGTCTGCATCGGTTCCTGCACCAACTCCTCCTTGATGGATATGCTCAAGGTCGCCGCCATTTTGAAGGGCAAAACCGTTGCGCCGACCGTCAGTCTGTCCATCGCGCCCGGTTCCAAGCAGGTACTCAACATGCTTGCGAAAAACGGCGCGCTTGCCGATATGATAAACGCGGGCGCGCGGATTCTGGAAAGCGCGTGCGGCCCGTGCATCGGCATGGGGCAGTCGCCGAACTCAGGCGGCATTTCGCTGCGCACGTTCAACCGCAACTTTGAGGGCCGTTCCGGCACGGCGGACGCGGGCATTTATCTGGTCAGCCCCGAGGTCGCCGCATATTCCGCGCTCACGGGCGTTTTGTCTGACCCGCGCGAGCTCGGCGAGCCGCTGGACATTGCTATGCCGGAAAAATTCGACGTCAACGACAACATGATTATACCCCCCGCTTCTTTGGAGGAAGCCAAAGACGTCGAGATCCTGTACGGGCCGAATATCAAGCCATTCCCGACGACGGATAAGCTGCCGGATTCGATTGAAGCCAAAGCGGTGCTCAAGGTCGGCGACGACATAACGACCGACCACATCATGCCCGCGGGCGCCAAAATCCTCCCCTATCGCTCCAACATTCCGTATCTTTCGCAGTTCTGCTTCGGCGTATGCGACAAGACCTTCCCGGAGCGCTGCAAAAAGGAAGGAAAAGGCATCGTCATCGGCGGCGCGAACTACGGGCAGGGCTCTTCGCGTGAACACGCGGCGCTCGTACCGCTGTATCTTGGCGTCAAAGCCGTGATTACAAAGTCCTTTGCGCGTATTCACTGCGCCAACTTAATCAACGCCGGTATTTTGCCGTTAAACTTCCAAAACGAAGCGGATTATGACGAAATCAGCGAAAACGATTTGCTGTGCCTGCCCAACATAAAGGCGGAGCTAAAATCCGGCGCCGACGTAACGCTTGAGGACAAGACGACCGGAAAGCAGTACAAATTGACCTACACGCTGTCCGAGCGCCAGAAAGATATTTTGCTGGCGGGCGGCCTGCTGAATTACACAAGGGAATCCCTGTAAAAGGAGGAAATGGCAATGACCGAAGAACAACTGCAAAAAGCGCTGAAATCCTTTGAGCTTCTGGTGCGCGAGCAGTCCGCGCGTTCCGACCGGATTAAGGCGGAAAAGGATTTTGTGGATTACAACAGCTTAGATAAAATTATTATCGGCGTTTGCGGCGGCGACGGGATCGGCCCGATTATCACAAAAGAATCGGCGCGCGTGCTCGCCTATATGCTGGAGGACGACGTCAAGGCCGGCAAGGTCGAGTTCCGTGAAATCGATGGTTTGACGATTGAAAATCGCGTCGCCGCAATGAAAGCGATTCCCGACGATGTTCTGGAACAGCTTAAGGCCTGCCATGTGATTTTGAAGGGCCCGACCACGACGCCGCAGGCGGGCGACCCCTGGCCGAACATCGAAAGCGCCAACGTCGCCATGCGCAAGGCGCTGGACCTGTTTGCAAACGTCCGCCCCGTCAAGGTGCGTGAGCTTGGCATCGACTGGACCTTCTTCCGGGAAAACACCGAGGGCGCGTATGCGGTCGGCTCCAAGGGCGTAGAGGTAGACGACGACCTTGCGATGGACTTTGTGGTTACCACCTCTGAGGGTACGGAGCGAATCGCGCGCCTTGCTTACGAATACGCACGCAAAAACGGAAAAGACCGCGTTTCCATTATCAACAAGGCGAACGTCATTAAAACGACGGACGGCAAGTTCCTGCGCATCTGCAAGGCGGTCGGCGAAGAGTACCCGGACATCACAACGGACGAGTGGTATGTAGACATCACGACCGCGAAGCTCATTGACGAAAAACGGCGGCGCGACTTTAAGGTCTTTATTCTGCCGAACCTGTACGGCGATATCATTACAGACGAAGCCGCGGAATTCCAGGGCGGCGTCGGCACGGCGGGCAGCGCGAATCTCGGCAAACGCTACGCCATGTTTGAAGCCATCCACGGCTCCGCCCCGCGCATGGTTCGCGAGGGACGCGCGCAGTACGCGGACCCCTGCTCCATGCTTCGTGCCAGCGTTATGCTGCTTTCCCACATTGGCAAGCAGAAGCAGGCTGATTTGCTGGAACGCGCTTTGGACATCTGCATGTTTGAAGAAAAGAAGCTGCAGATTACCGGCCGTGAAGACGGCGCAACCTGCAGCGCGTTCGGCGATTATGTCATGGAGACCGTACGATCCTTAAATAAATGAGGTGAGGATATGCCGAAAAACGATGTTTCGATTTCCGTAATCAAACGCTTGCCGCGGTATTACCGCTTTTTAGGCGAGATGAAAAAAAGCGGCCTGCAGCGCATTTCCAGCAGCGAGCTATCCAAGCGAATGGGCTTTACGGCTTCACAGATTCGCCAGGACCTCAACTGCTTCGGCGGGTTCGGACAGCAGGGCTACGGCTACAATGTCAGCCAGCTTTATACGGAAATCGGGAAAATTCTCGGCGTCAACAAAAAGGCGAAAACCGTACTGATTGGCGCGGGCAATCTCGGCCGTGCCGTCGCGGCGCACATGTCCTTTGAGGAGCGCGGCTTCAATCTGATTGGCATTTTCGATAAAAACGAAGCGCTTGCCGGTCAGCTTGTCCGCGGACTGCCCATCCGCCCGATTGGAGGGCTGTACGACTTTTGCCGGGAAAACACGCCGGTTGTGGCCGTGCTCTGTATTCCGAGCGACAGCGCGGCGGACGTCACCGAGGAGCTTATCAAGCTCGGTGTAAAGGGCTTTTGGAATTTCACGCACTATGACATCGCCGCAAACTACCCGGGCATTGCCGTGGAAAACGTCCATCTGTCCGACAGTCTGATGACGCTTAGCTATCACTTGAACAACCTTTAACCAAAGCGAAAAAAGCTCTCTGTACAATTTCTGTACAGAGAGCTTTTTTTTTGCGGTTTACGCTTCATCCGTTTCGGTTGGATTCTGCACGTCGGCAAGGTCGTTTAGCTTGCGCAGGCAATCCCGGCAAATTTTCATGCCGTGGTACTCCACCGTGTCGTCCGCACGGTCGCAGAAAATGCAGGCCGGCGTGTATTTCTTCAGGATGACCGTATCCGCTTCCGTGTAAAACTCCACGCAGCTTTTGTCATCAATCAGGTGCAGCATTTTCCGAATTTCCATCGGCAGCACGATTCGACCCATTTTGTCAAGGCCCCGCACAATCCCGGTCGATTTCATCGGCCATCCTCCTTTTCTACGAAACTGTATTCATTATTACATTATTTGACATTTTTGTCAACATCCGCATATTCTTTTTCACAGTCCAATATATTGATACCGGTGATACGAATGATGAACCGGATTTGGGCGTGCATGATTCTTCTCTCTATTGTGTTTGCACTTATAAACGGCGAAGCGCAGCCGGCTGCAAACGCTATATTTTCCGCTGCGCAGGAAGCCGTAACCATCACGCTGAAAATGGCGGGAATTTTCTGCTTGTGGGGCGGTCTGATGCGAATCGCAGTGGATTCCGGACTAATAAAAAAAATAGAATTCCTGTTGTCGCCGCTTCTCAACCGCCTGTTCCCCGGTATCCGGTACGATGACGAGGCGAAATCAGCCATCGCAGTCAATCTGTCTGCAAATTTGCTGGGGCTTGGCAACGCGGCGACGCCCGCCGGAATTGCCGCCATGCAGCGGCTTCATCGGCTTTCCGGGAAATCGAATGTCGCATCCCCGGAAATGATTCTGTTTGTCGTGCTCAACTCCTCCTGCGTGCGTTTAATCCCGACAACGGTCGCCATGCTGCGGCTGGAAAGCGGTTCGGCCGCGCCTATGGAGATTTTGCCAGCAACGCTTTTGGTCTCCTTTTCCGGCTGCTTTGTCGCTGTTCTTTTGGCTAAACTCTTGGAGAAAACGCGGAAATGAACGGCATTGGAACGGCCTTTCTGCTGTTTTGCGTAGGCGGGATTCTGCTGCACGGGATTTATAAGCGGGTTCCGGTGCTTGATACTTTTTTGAAGGGCGCAAAAGAGAACCTGTTGTCCGCCGTTTCCCTGCTGCCTACCTTTTGCGGCCTTTTGCTTGCCGTACAAATGCTGACGGCCAGCGGCTGTATTGAAAAACTGACCGCTTTTTTATCACCGGTGCTTGCGAAAATTGGTTTCCCGGCCGAAGTGCTTGCGTTATGTCTGCTTTCTCCCATCTCCGGAAGCGGCTCCTTAAGCGCCTTTCAGGCCGTTCTGACGGCTTACGGACCGGATTCATATATTGGGCGAACCGCCAGTGTGATTGCCGGCTCGACGGAAACGGCCTTTTATACGATAACCGTCTATTTCGGTGCGGTCGGCGTCAAAAAAATTCGGCACACAGTGCTGTGCGCGCTGTGTGCCGATGGTATCAGTTTTTTGCTTTCCGGTCTCGTGGTCCGATTATTCTTCGAGCAGTGAAACGCCGGTCATTTCCGCAGGCTGCGGGATGCCCATAATGGCAAGCATCGTCGGAGAAAGGTCGCAAAGGCGACCGCCGGCCTGTTTCAGCTTGCAGGGATACCCGACGACAACCAGCGGTACCGGATTGGTCGTGTGCGCGGTGAACGGCGTGCCGTCTTCCGCAACCATCTGGTCCGCGTTGCCGTGGTCGGCCGTAATCAGAATCACCCCGTCCATCTCCAGCACCGCGTCCGTCAGCTTGCCGACGCAAGTATCGACCGCCTCGACCGCCTTGACGGCCGCATCGAATACGCCCGTGTGCCCCACCATGTCACAGTTGGCATAGTTCAGAATCACCACGTCATATTTTCCGCTGCGAATTTCCTTGCACGCCGCATCGCAGACCTCATACGCGCTCATTTCCGGCTTGAGGTCAAACGTCGAAATTTTCGGGGAGTCAATCAGGATGCGGTCTTCACCCGGATAGACCTTTTCCTCGCCGCCGTTATAAAAGAACGTCACATGCGCGTATTTCTGCGTCTCCGCAATGCGCAGCTGCGTCTTACCGAGCTTGGACAAGTACTCGCCCATCGTGTTCACAAGCCGTTCCGGCTTAAAAGCCACTTCCACATTCGGCATTTCTTCGTCATACTGCGTCATGCAGACGTAGTAAAGCGGGAAAAAGGCCTTGCGCGCAAAGCCGGTAAAATCCGGGTCCACAAAAGTACGGGTGATTTCGCGCGCGCGATCGGGACGGAAGTTGAAAAAGATGACGGAATCGTTCGCGGCAATGGGTGCGCCGCCGGAAACAACCGTCGGCATCACGAACTCGTCGGTCAAATGCTTGCCGTCGCCGTCAATCGTCTCGTAGGAGGCTTCCACAGCCGCAATCGGGTCGTCGGTCTGTACGCCTTCACGTTCAACCATGGCGCGGTACGCCATACCCACGCGGTCCCAAATGTTGTCGCGGTCCATAGCGTAGAAGCGTCCCATGACCGTTGCAATACGGCCGACACCGATTTCCTGCATTTTCTGCTGCAGCTCGCGGATGTATTCGACGCCGGAAGCCGGCGGCACGTCACGGCCGTCCAAAAGACAGTGCACATAAACGTCTTGCAGCCCGTTTTTCTTGGCAAGTGAAAGAAGCGCATACAAATGCGTGTTGTGGCTGTGGACGCCGCCGTCGGACAAAAGCCCGATCAAATGCAGCGCAGAGCCATGCTTTTTACAATTTTCGACCGCGCCTAAAAACGCTTCGTTTTGAAAGAAGTCGCCGTCTGCAATGGACTTTGTGATACGCGTCAGTTCCTGATAAACGATTCGGCCCGCGCCGATGTTGGTATGTCCGACTTCGGAATTGCCCATCTGGCCGTCCGGCAAGCCGACGTCCATGCCGGACGCGCCGATATAGGTCATCGGATTCTGCTCCATCAACGCATCCAGCCGCGGCGTTTTTGCAGCGCGAATCGCATTGCCTTTTTCCGACGGGTTGTAGCCGAACCCGTCCATAATGCACAATACAACCGGTTTTTTCATGTTAGATTCCTTCTGCCCTTTTATTTCGAAGCGGCTTCGACGATCGTTGCAAAATCAGCCGCTTTCAGCGAAGCGCCGCCAATAAGACCGCCGTCCACGTTTTCCTTGGCCAGCAATTCGGCAGCGTTTCCGGCGTTCATGGACCCGCCATACTGCACAGTCAGCGCTTTTGCGGCCTCCTCGCCGAACGCTTCGGCAACCGCAGCACGGACAAACCCGTTGCCTTCGTCCGCCTGGTCGGCGGTAGCGGTAACGCCCGTGCCAATCGCCCAGACGGGCTCATAGGCAATGATAACATTTTTCAGCTGTTCGGGCTTTACGTTGGTCAGCGCCATTTTAGTCTGATATTTCAGAAGCGTCTCCGTATAGCCGAGCTCGCGCTGTTCCAGCGTTTCGCCAACGCAAACAATCGGCTTCAGCCCCGCCTCCAAAGCGGCAAGCGTGCGCAGGTTGACCGTCTGGTCCGTCTCGCCGAAATAGGTGCGCCGCTCGCTGTGGCCAACCACAACATATTCAACGCCGGATTCCACAAGCATCTGCGCGGAAACCTCGCCGGTATAGGCGCCGGACGCCTTGAAATGGACGTTTTCAGCGCCGATTTTGATGTTGGAGTCCTTAGCGGCCTCAACCGCCGCGGGGATGTCGATAAACGGTACGCAAAGCACGACGTCGCAGTCCGCGTTTTGAACAAGCGGGCGCATTTCCGAAATCAGCGCGCTTGCTTCACGCGGCGTTTTGTTCATTTTCCAGTTTCCGGCGATAACCGCCTTACGGTATGCTTTGTTCATAAAAAAGCTCCTTTCCCATATGGAGATACAGGTGGGCAAAACGCCCACCTGTATACCTTTTACTCTTTGTCGTCGAGCGCCGCAATACCGGGAAGCTCCTTGCCCTCCAGGTATTCCAGGGAAGCGCCGCCGCCGGTGGAAATGTGCGACATTTTATCGGCGAAGCCGAGCTTCTGAATCGCCGCCGCCGAGTCGCCGCCGCCGATAATCGAGATCGCGCCGCTGTCCGCAATCGCAGTAGCCACCGCGATGGTGCCGGCAGCAAAATTATCCCATTCGGAAACGCCCATCGGGCCGTTCCAAATAACCGTGCCCGCGCCTTTTACAGCGTCGGCAAACAGCTTCTGGGTCGCAGGACCGATGTCCAGGCCCATCCAGCCGTCGGGGATGTCGTCGGACGGCACAATCTTCGCTTCCGTATCGGGCTTGTATTCCTTGCCGACCTTGTTGTCGACGGGAATCAGGAAGTTGACGCCCTTTTCCTTCGCCTTCTGCATCATTTCAGAGGCGAGCTCAACCTTATCCGCCTCCAACAGCGAATTGCCGATGGAGTGGCCCAGCGCCTTCATAAAGGTGTACGCCATACCTCCGCCGATAATCAGCGTATCGCACTTGTCGATCAGGTTGGTAATGACGCCGATTTTATCGGATACCTTAGCGCCGCCAAGAATCGCCACAAGCGGACGCTTCGGGTTTTCCAGGGCGCCGCCGATGAACTGAATTTCTTTTTGAATCAAATAGCCGCAGGCGGAGGGCAGATACTCCGCAACGCCGGCCGTGGAAGAGTGCGCACGGTGTGCAGAACCGAAAGCGTCGTTGACATACAGGTCCGCAAGCGCCGCGAATTTTTTGGAAAGCTCCGGGTCGTTTTTCGTTTCGCCCGGCTCAAAGCGGACGTTCTCCAAAAGAAGGACTTCGCCGTCCTGCAAAGAAGCGGCAAGCGCCTGTGCGCTTTCACCGACCACGTCGTCCGCAAGCTTCACGGGCTGCCCCAGCAGCTCGGACAGCCGCGCCGCAACGGGCTTCATCGAAAATTCGGGATTGAACTCGCCCTTCGGGCGGCCGAGATGCGAGCAAAGGATAACCTTTGCGCCGTTCTTAATCAGATACTGAATGGTCGGCAAGGAAGCGACAATGCGCTTATCGCTTGTAATCACGCCGTTTTCCATTTTGACGTTGAAGTCGCAGCGCACAAGTACGCGTTTGCCTTTTACGTCGAGATCTTCGACCGTCTTTTTGTTCAGAGCACTACTCATGTGGATCTTCCTTTCCATCTGTTTTACACATTGGATGCCTTGATTATTTTATAACAATCTCTGCATATTTGCAAGTATCGCCCACGGACAATGCGACCGGAATTGGTAATTTTTTTTGTTTATTGTGCACAAGCATTCAAATCTTATACACATGCTCCACTTCCCGGGCTTTTTCAAACAAGCGCACCTTCAACGATTCCGGCTTTTTCACATAGATTTGACTGCCGAATTGCAGCAGCCAGGAAACAAAGCCCTCGTTGACCGCCGCCTCGGTCCGCAGCTCCAGCTTACCGGTGTCGCTCCTGCGGAATCGTACATCGTCGCCGAAGCGGTCTAGCATCTGCTCGAGCAAAGACGGGTCAAACGCCAGCTCGACCGGCTCTGGTGTACCGGAAAACATGTGAAAATGCCGTTTGGCATAGTCCGCCGTATCGAACGCCGTCTTGTAGGGCGAAACTTCCGAGAAAGGCCGCGCCGGCGTGTCGGGCAGCAGCTCCAGCTTTTTGATGCGGTCCACACGCAGCGTCATCAGATTCTGATACTTTTCCTTGTTCCCAATCAGATAATAATGATCGTCCGACCAAATCAGCGCGTACGGACTGACCGTGTGCAATACGTCCTCGTTGCCAACGGTATTGTCAGCCGTAAGATACCGTCTGCGGTACAGGACGCTGACCTGCACATGGCTCTGAATCGCCCGGTCAAGCTTGTCGATATGGTAATAGATTTCTTCGTTGCCGGACTTCGGGCGGTTGTCAACATAGACCTGTTTTTGCAAGATTTCCGCCTGCGGGGCGCTGGTCAGCTTTGTCAGCTTTTTAATCAGCTGCCTTGTCTTTTTGGGCGTAATAAACCCGGCGGCCTGCACGGCGTCACAAAGCAGGCGCAGCTCCGCAGCCTCAAAGTCCCGCGAAACCAGCGCATACCCGCCGCCGCTGCCCTTGCGTGAAATAATGTCGTACCCGAAATCCTGCAGCGTGCGCACGTCGTCATAAACGGATTTGCGCTCGCAGACAATGTTGTGATTTTCAAGATACAACAGAATCTGGTCGACTTCCAGCAGGTGGTCATCGTCGCTTTCGCTCAGCAAAAGGTCCAGCACATGCAAAAGCCGCAGCTTGGAATTTCCCATGGGTCCCTCTCCCCTTTTTCAAGCTTATAGCGTCAATTTCTGATTCAGCTCCATAACGGTCTGCGCGTCCAGCTTCAGTTCGGCGCGGTCATAGGTGTACATCCCGTTGACCTCGTTTTCCACGTCGCTTACCTGTGTATAGATGGTGCCGGAAAGCCCGCGGGACACAAGCGGAATGACCTGCTTTTCCAACAGCCGCCTGTATGCCGCCGTCAGCTTTTCCTTGTTCGGGAACATCAGGTAGCCGAACGCCTTTTTCAGGTTCCAGGTATGCCCGGGGACCTTGCGCGAATAGCCGCCGAATTCCGTAATCACAAACGCGCGGTCATCCAGACGCCGCATACGAATCGGCAAAACATACTTGTGCATGCTCTGTATGTCGCCGCCGCCCTGGTCGTACCAGCCGCTTGCGTGGTCAATGACGCGCGTCGGGTCCTGACGGCGCACACGGTCGCAAATTTCCAGAGCGTCGAACTGTCCCCACGCTTCATTAAACGGTACCCATGCATACAAAGACACCGTATTGTACAAAAGGTCAATCATCTCCGACAGCTCGCGGCGGAAATCTTCGCGCCATTCCGGTTTTGTCCGCTTAAAGCGCGCGTAATTCTTGTTGTCCTTGATATGTAAAATGCCGATGTTCGGAAGCACGCCCGCAAAGAAATCCCCGATGTATTCGCCGCCGCTGACCATATCCTGCCAGACGAGCATGCCGAGCCTGTCGCAATGGTAGTACCAGCGCAGGGGCTCTACTTTAATATGCTTGCGCAGCATATTGAAGCCGAGACGCTTCATTTCGGCGATGTCAAAAATCATCGCTTCGTCCGTCGGCGCCGTCAGCCCGCCGTCCGGCCAGTAGCCCTGGTCAAGAAGCCCTTTTTGGAAATACGGCTTATTGTTGAGGAAAAGCCGCACAATACCAGCGTCATCTTTTGCCACACAGAATTTGCGCATGCCGAAGTAGCTTGTAACCGTATCAGTGCACGCACCGTCTTTGTAAACCTCCAGCTTGACGTCGTACAGATTCGGCGTTTCCGGGCTCCACAGCTTTGCGTTCGGCACAGGAACAGCCGCGTCCGCTTCAATGGCGCCGGCAAAAACCGTCTCCCCGTCAAAGGAAACAGTCAAGCGAAGCTCTGCCTCCTGCGCCGCTCCGCCAAGCTCTGTTTGCAGCCGAACAGCCCCTTCGTCAACGTCGGGCGTGTATCGGATATTTTGCACATAGCAGTCGCTGACCGCCTCCAGCCATACGGTCTGCCAAATGCCGGAGGTGGCCGTGTACCAGAAGCCGTGCGTGCGAATCACCTGCTTGCCACGCTGCTGCCAGCCGTTGTCCGTCGGGTCGTATACGCAGACCACCAGTTCGTTTTCACCGGGCAGAAGATATTGCGTAATATCCAGCGTAAAGCCGCAGTACCCGCCGACATGCTCGCCAATCAGATTCCGGTTAAGAAATACGCGGCATTTCCAGTCAACGGCGCCGAAATGCAGCAGCACCGTTTTTCCCATCATGCTGTCCGGCAGTACAAATCCCTTTCTGTACCAGAGATGCTGCGTCGGAAGCAGCGGCTTTTCAACGCCGGAAAGCTTCGACTCGACGGCAAACGGCACCAGAATCTCGCCGTCGTATTGCTCCGGCCAGTCGGCGGATTGCGGCAGGATAGCGTAGGAAAATTTCCCGTTGAGGTTCAGCCAGTTATCCCGCACAAGCTGCGGGCGCGGATACTCCGGCAAAGGACAGGTAACGTCCACCTTATCGGTCCAGACAGAATTCACACAAAACACGTCCTTTCAAAGGATCTTTTATCTGTATTGTATACCATTCCCGGAGTTTTGTCTATCCAAATCTTGGATTTCGCTGTTGAAAACGGCGGTTACTTCTGCTATAATGCTGATGCGGTACATGCGGATATGGTGGAATTGGCAGACACGCAAGATTTAGGATCTTGTGCGCAAGCGTGCAGGTTCAAGTCCTGTTATCCGCACCACGTCGCGGCGAGCCTTTTGGTTCGCCGCTTTTTTTTGCGATATTGCGCGCTTTGCGCACATAAAACCTTGGTTTTCAGCATTTGCAGACAAGCCCTGTAAGAACGCCTGTGCCAAAAGACAGCGGCTGGAATCAAAATTGAAAATGCATATCTGTAGCATTCGTTTTTACGGGAACAAAAAAGAGCCCGGACACGTTTTGGTCCGGGCTTGATTTGTGCAAAGCCGTCAAGCGTTTCTTTATGAAAAGCGAACGAACAGCACGCCGTCCTGGACGCAGGTCGAATTCGCCTGCGGATAAACCTCCAGCTCCTTTGCCACGACGGCGGCAGCCGGCACGTTGTCGTTGTAAGGCGGATACACTCTGTATATCTCATGGTCCCAGCCCAGATACTGCGACAGGAAATACCGGTAAGGCGAATAATCCGTCGCAGAATAGGCTAGCAAGCTGTCCGGCGACAGAGAGCCGGTAATCTGCAGGGAGCCTTCGCCCCAGAGATATGCATACAATTCTGCGTTGTCCGCTTCCATGGACGGCGCGCCGATAAAGGCTATCGGGATATCCTTTGTGTACCCTTCCGTATCTTCGATTCGTTCAATCAACCGAACGGAGTACGCGTACGTCTGCCGAAAGGTCAACTCCATTCTTAAATAATCGTGGTTGGACGTTATGGCAAAGTTCCAGCACAGCAGCGCGACCAAAAGGCTTGCGCCTATCGCGGTAAGCCGCGACGGAAGCTTTTCGGGGAAGGCTAAGCCGTCCGTCCAAACGTCCAGTATAACGACGAACGCAATCGGCAGCATAACGAATGCGTATACCATCAGGCTGTGGACGGTTTCAGAAACGATGACGTAGATGCTTATCTTTGCGCCGAAAAAGGCAAGCAGCAGCAGAGCCAAAAGCAGGATGTGCGTTGGGCGCAGGCGATTGCGCCTGACCACAAGAAGCAGCAGCACCACGCTTATGACCGATAAAACGGCAAAGGCGATGCAAAAATATTTTGACGTGACATTGTATTCGTCTTTAAAAAAGTACCCGAACAAATCCCGGAAGCCAAGCGCAATCCGGTCGAAAATATCGCGAAGCCCCGTTGTTTTCTGGTCGTCCAGGCGCGAGCCGACCGCCCCGAGGAGTCTTGCAGCCAGCAGATACAGCGCCAATCCCAGCGCGGAAGACAGGGCCAATTTCAAAAAGGAAAGGAGAACGCGCCGGTTGTCGCGCGTTTCCAGCATTTCCCGAACCAAATACACGCAGAACAGGCTCAGCGCAAAGGGAAGAAACGCCTGATAAATGCTTAGTGAAACGGTAAAGCACAGGACGCTTATCCCAAAAAATACGGGGTTCTTCTTTGTTAAAAGATAGGCGGCGGCGCAGGATAAGAAAAGCGATAAAAAGTAGGTGTCCGCCGTCATCATATAGCCGAATATGGCCGTGGTTACGGGGAACGTAACCATCACGCAGCCGATTAAGGCGGCGCAGGTCGCGCTTTTGACCTTAAGAAGCTTGACCACCAGCACGGCAGAGAGCGCGATGAAAAGAAGCGACAGCACGCCTATAAGCCAGGGCGTGCTCCATATGCCGGAAATTCTGGACAAAAACGGCTGCCCCCAGCGGGAGTTGGAATTCATAACGTCGTCTACCAGGTTGCTGTAGCTGAAGCTGTAGCGCATATCGTCATGATTCGGGAGCTTGTTTGTAAACATATACATATGGGCAACAAGCCCGCAGACAAACGCGCTGATTGCTGCGGCTTTTTCCGCTGCGCTTACACGGGCATACATAGTTTTCAGCAACTTGTCCATACTGCATTCTTCCTTACAATTCTTTTTCCGCGCATCTGTTTTGCTTCAAGGCTTACGTCCGCACAAAAGCCGTCACAGAACGCGCAAGCACAGGCTTATTTCCGGTAATCTAAGATTTCCTTTGCGATATATATCGGTCTTTCCTTACTTTGCTCAAAAATTCTGCCTACGTATTCCCCGATAATGCCGATGCAGAACAGCTGCGCGGCGCCGAGGAACAAAATCAGAATAATCAGCGTGGCATAGCCCGGGACGTCAATCCCAATCACAAGCTTTTGAATAAACACGACAAGCAAATACACCAAGGCGGCAACGCCCGTTAAGGTACCGAACAGCGTGGCGATGCGAAGCGGTTTCGTCGAAAAGCCGACAATGCCTTCAATCGCATAGTTTACCAGCTTGAAAAAGCTCCACTTGCTGACGCCCTTTTCACGCGCGCAAGCCGTATACGGAATGAAGCAGGTGTTGTAGCCGACCCAGGAAAACAGACCCTTTGAAAAACGGTGGAACTCGCCAAGGTGCAGAATGCTTTCCGCCACATTGCGGCGGAAGGTGCGAAAATCGCTGGCGTCGGCCTTCAGCTCCGTATTCGTCAGGCGGTTAATTACGGAATAAAAGACTTTTTTGCAGGCAGAAAGGACCTTGCTCTCGTTGCGATGCTCCTGATAGGCCGCCACGACGTCGTAGTCGGGGTTTTCATCAAGAATTTTCACCATATCGCGCACAAGCTCCGGCCGCTGCTGCAAATCGGCGTCAATCAAAGAAATGTAATCGCCGGAGGCATTTTGAATACCCGCGTAAATCGCCGACTCTTTCCCGAAATTCCTGGAAAAAACGACAACCTTAACCGGGCATTTCTGCGCTTCATAGATTTTTTTCAGGTTGCAGTAGGTGGCGTCGCTGCTTCCGTCGTCCACAAATACTATCTCATACTCGTACGCTTCGTTTTCAAACGTCTGTATCACCGTTTTTTGAAATTCGGCCACGTTTTCCGCCTCGTTATAGCACGGAACCACCAAGGACAGTTTCATGAAACAGCCTCCCCTAAGAATCTTGCGCGCATCTTCCGCGCGAAAAACCGGCCGACAGCTTACGCCGTTTCCGATGCGGGTATTGCGCGAATCCCATTTCGATTTATTCTAATATGCGGTACGGGATTTGTCAACACAAACGCTTTTCGAGCGCGGCAAGGGCCGACCGTCCGCAAAAGCTTGAAAACCGGCCGGGAAAATGCTATAATCGCTTTGGAAAATACCGTAGGCGAAGTCTTGCCTGCCGGGTTCTCCAAGCATCTTGAACATTCTCGGAGGCGTTTATGCGTATTGCCGCAATACTCCCGATACTTTCTCTGCCGCTTCTGTTTTTCAGCGGCTGCAAGGCGGAACCGGCCGACGACGGCGTCCCGCGCAGCGAAACCGCCCCGGCGCTTGAAACCACAACCGCCTCCCCGTACGACAGCGTTTGGGTCGAAAACGAGTTTACCGCGCTTGTGCCGCGCCCGCCCTTCACCATCCGGTCCTTTTCCGCAACACAGCGCCGCCTGACCGTCCTGTTCGCAGACGCGGAGCTTGCGTCCCTGCGCAGTTACCGCGACGAGCTTGCCGAAGCCGGGTTTACGGAAAATGCGGAAACCCAGGATTTACAGGTCGCAGGCGTTACGGTGTTCCGGTATGAAGCATCGAACGCGGAGGGCTATACCGTACAGCTTTTCTTAAACCCCGGCGCCGCCGGAATTTCCATTGACAAATAGCAATACGGATTGAAAAAGCGGAGGGAAATCCCTCCGCTTTTCTCTTATTCCGGCTGATGTTCGGCAATCCAGTCTATGCAGGCTGCTCTTCCCGCCTCTGTAAGCGGGAACGTTTCGGAAACGACGTGCTCCGCTTTTTCAAAACAGAGGTCCTCGTTCCAATACGAGCCGGTCAGCGCATCCTCCGCTTTCGCGATGCGAAACCGGAAGCTTTGCCGGAAGCTGCCCGTGTACACGTTTCCGCTTTCAAAAAACGGCAGCGCCGGGACATCCGGCTTTTCGTGTGTCGCCATACGCTTACGCGCTCCTTACGCCAATTTCACCTGTTCCCACAAACGCGAAAGCAAATCCTGCGTGTCGCGGTCGAGATTGTGGAAATATTCGGTCTTGACCTCTTCTTTCGGATACAAAACTTCGTTGCCGCGCAGCGTGTACCGCTCATCCTCGAGCACCGCCGTGTGCGGGCAGAGGTAGCACAGGTACTCGGCGTTTGCAAGCGCAATTTCCGGCTCGCACATAAAGTTGATGAACAGCTCCGCCGCCGCTTTGTTTCCGGCGTTCGACGGGATGCACATCGAATCGACAAAGATGTTTGTGCCCTCTTTCGGGTAAACAAACGCAAGGTCGGGGTTGACGTCTGCCATGGTCAGATAATCGCCGCCGTAGTAAGCCGCAATCGCCGCTTCACCGCTCTCCATCTTGTCAAAGACCTCGTCCATAACGTAGGACTGCACAACCGGCTTTTGCTCGATGAGCTTATCGGCCGCCGCTTCCCACTCGCTTATGTCCGTCGTGTTCACGGACTGCCCGAGCAAGAACTGGGCGATGCCGAACGCGTCGCGGGGATTGTTGAACATCAGGATGTTGCCCGCATACGCTTCGTCCCACATCACGGACCAGCTGTCCGGTGTGCCTTCAACCATCGTCGTGTTGTAGATGAGGCCGACCATGCCGCCGGTATACGGGACGCTGTAGGCGTTTTCCGGATCAAAATACAGGTCCTTGAAATCGTCGGCAATGTAGCTGTAGTTGGGAATGTTCGAGAAATCCAGCGGCTGCAGCATATCCTCCGCAATCATGCGCGCAATCATGTAGTCTGACGGAATGACCACATCGTAGCTTGCTCCGCCGCTTTTGAGCTTCGCGTACATATCCTCGTTGGAATCGTACATTGTGTAGTTAACCGTAATGCCCGTGACCTCTTCAAAAGCCGTGATGACGTCGAGCGTCCCCTCGGCGCCGTCGGAAACATATTCGCCCCAGTTGTAGACGTTGATTTCCGTCCCGCGAAGCTCCGGCACGTCGTAATTCCCCACGAGCTTGGACGTGTCAAGCGTAGCGGTTTCTGCGCCGCAGCCGGACAGCGCAAAAATACCGGCCAGAAGCGCGAGCACCAGGACCGCAGACAACCATTTTTTCATCGTTCTATCCCCTTTTCCCTTTTGGCGCGAAGCGCCTGTTCTTCTTTTTTCTCCGCACGCGCCTGCAGCACGTTCATCAGCACAAGCAGCAGCAGAACGGCCAAGAACATCAGTGTGGAAAGCGCGTACATATCCGGTTTGACTTTCTTTTTTGTCATGGAAAAGATGACAATGGGAAGCGTCTGGAATTTCGGGCCGCTGACGAAATAGCTGATGATGAAATCGTCCAGCGACAGCGTAAACGCCATGATAAGCCCCGTGACAATCCCGGAGGTGATGTTCGGCAAAACGACCTTGAAGAACGCCGTAAGCGGCGGACAGCCAAGGTCCTGCGCCGCCTCCGAGAGATTGCGGTCGGTCTGGCGCAGCTTCGGCAGAACCGAAAGGATTACATACGGCAAACTAAAAGTGACGTGCGCGATAAGCAGCGTCGGAAAACCCAGCACATCGCTTGCCCCGACGAGCTTTCCGACAAAAACAAACAGCAGCATCATGGAAACGCCGGTGACGATTTCAGGATTGACCATCGGGATATTCGTCACGGTCATTGCCGTCGTTTTCACCCATTTTTTCCGCATCGAATGGATGCCGACCGCCGCAAGCGTTCCGAGCACCATGGCGATAAGCGACGACGCAACCGCCAAAACAAGCGTGTTGGAAAGCGCCTGCAGGGTGACGCTGTCGTTCATCAGCTCTCCGTACCATTTGGTGGAAAAGCCCTGGAAAACGCCGGTGCTCGACGCGCTGTTAAAGGAAAAAACGATCATGACAAGCATCGGCGCATACAAAAACAGCATGATAAGCGCCAGATACAGGTTGGAAAGGACTTTGGTCCGCTTCAAAACAGCATCGCCCCCTCCCCGTTGTCATCCGTAAAGCGGTTCATAACGAGCATACAGACCACTATCATCAGCATCAGCACAAGCGACAGCGCCGCGCCGAGGTTGTAGTTGTACGCCGACTGGAACTGCATTTCAATGGCGTCGCCGACAAGCATGAACTTGCCGCCGCCGAGCTTCTGGCTGATGTAAAAGGTACTTACGCAAGGCACAAAGACCATGGTAATACCGGAAACGACGCCCGGCACACTCTGCGGAAAAATGACCTTGCGTAGCACCGCCCGGCTGTTGCAGCCAAGGTCCTGCGCCGCCTCGACAAGGCTCTGGTCGAGCTTGACCATCACGGAATAAATGGGCAGTACCATATACGGCAGGAAGTTATAGACCATGCCGAGAATTACAGCGCCCGGCGTGTTGATCATCTGCACACGACCGATGCCAACCGCATCAAACAGAGAGTTGAGAATGCCGGTGTTGTTGAGAATCGTAATCCAGGAGTAGGTGCGTATGAGGAAATTCATCCACATCGGCAGCATAATGAGCATCATCAGCGTGCGCTGGCGCGAGGCCTTGGAGCGCGCCATAATGTAGGCGAACGGATACGCAAGCAAAAGGCAGATAACCGTCGCAAGGAACGCATACCAGACGGAACGCACGAACGTCTCGGAATAGCTGGACAGCGAGGCAAGGTTGGAAACGGTAAAATTGCCGTCGCGGTCCGTAACGGCGTAGTACACAACCATCGCCATCGGCGCGAGAATAAACAGCACCGACCAGACCATATACGGCGCGTTGATAAGCTTTTGCGCAAACGAAGTCTTTTTCATGGTCAGACCTCCGCCGGCGCTTCCTGCTCCGCCTGGGACTCCGGGTCGGAAAGCTCGTCAAACTCCTCGCTGTAGGAGCTGTAATCCCCGTAAAGGCCGGAATACGCGCTCTTTTTCATAACCTGAATCTCGTCCGGCTTGATGGAAAGGCCGATTTCATCGCCGACAGCGGCGAATTGCGTCGTCTGCACCATCCATTTGAAGCCATGGATGTCCACGATAATCTCATAATGGACGCCCTTAAAGGTCACGGAGGTCACGCGACCGCGCAGCATCCCCTTTTCGGGCGGCACGATGTCGACGTCCTCGGGGCGGACGACCACGTCGACCGGCTCGTCCTTTTCAAAGCCCTTGTCCACACACTGGAACCGCATCCCGTGGAATTCCACGGAAAAGTCCTCGTGCATAATGCCGTCGAGAATGTTGCTTTCCCCGATGAAATCGGCAACGAACGCGTTTTTCGGCTCGTTATAAATATCGGTCGGCGTGCCAATCTGCTGGATTTCACCGTTGTCTAAGACCACGATGGTATCAGACATCGACAGCGCTTCCTCCTGGTCGTGGGTCACATAAATAAAGGTTATGCCGAGCCTCTGCTGGATGTTTTTCAACTCCACCTGCATATCCTTGCGCAGCTTCAAATCGAGCGCGCCGAGCGGTTCGTCCAAAAGCAGGACGCGCGGCTGCACCGCAAGCGCCCGCGCAATGGCGACGCGCTGCTGCTGACCGCCGGACAGCGAAGAAATCCGGCGTTTTTCAAACCCTTTAAGGTTTACAAGCGCAAGCATTTCCTCTACAGTCTTACGAATCTCCGCCTTCGGGAGCTTTTTCTGTTCCAGCCCAAACGCGATGTTGTCAAACACATTGCGGTTCGGGAAAAGGGCATAACGCTGAAAAATGGTGTTGACCTGACGCTTGTGCGCCGGAACACCATTGATGACTTTTCCTTCAAAAATCACTTCGCCGCTGTCGGGGGCCTGAAAGCCCGCGATAATGCGCAACGTCGTTGTTTTTCCGCAGCCGGAGGGACCGAGCAGCGTCACGAACTCCCCGTCGCGGATATAAAGGTTGATATTCTTAAGGACCGGTTGCCCGTCAAAGCTGACGGAGATGTTTTTCAGGTCGATAATCACCGAATTTTTTTCCAATTATGCAGCCCCTTTCCAACCGATAGGTATCGTCGGGTCGTATGGAAACGCCCTATTTGGTATGATACACATATTAGAGAAAAATCGTCGAAAAGTCAAGCGATTTACAAAAATTCTAAAAGAAAAAAGGGCTGCAGTTTGCAGCCCCAGAAGTATACGTTACCCGCGCGGCTTGCAGACGTCAATCCACTGAAGATAACCCGAACAGCGTTCGAGCTCGGGAATGGTAAGCTCTATCGCGCTGTTGGCGGTCCCGCAGGCGGGAAAAACCGTTTCAAAGCGCTTGAGCGATTCGTCCAGATAGACCCGCACGCCCTCGTTTACACCAAATGGGCATACGCCGCCGACGGCGTGGCCGACCAAAGCCTCTACACGATCGGCGGGCAGCATGACGGCCTTTGTGTGAAACTGCGCTTTGTATTTCGGGTTGTCGATTTTGACGTCGCCGGCAGCAACGATAAGCACAGGCTCGTCCTCCACCAGAAACGAAAGCGTTTTTGCAATACGCTCCTCCTGCGTGCCGAGCGCTTCGGCAGCCAGCGCGACGGTTGCGCTGGAAACGGAAAATTCCTGAATTTTACTGTCCAGGCCGAACTTGGCCAGGTGGGTGCGCGCACGTTCCAAGGACATAAGGCTTCCTCCTTACAACTGGTAAAACCCGACGCGGCGCATGGCCTTTCGCAGGGTCTTTTCCGCGGCATAGGACGCCTTTTGCGCGCCCTTCTGCATACAATCGTTCAAATACGCCTTGTCCGCCATCAAGCGGTCGAACGCCTCCTTGACGGGTGCAAGCTCCGCGACAACGGCTTCCGCGACGGCCGCTTTGAAGTCACCGTAGCCTTTCCCGGCAAATTCGGCTTCAATTTGCTCGTTGGTTTTTCCGGTGCAGCAGGCGTAAATCCCCATCAGGTTATTGACGCCGTCCTTGCCCTCGCCGTAATAGACGCGCGCTTCGGAATCGGTCACGGCGCTCTTTATCTTGCGGACGATGGCGTCTTTGTCGTCCAAAACGGAAATAAAGGCCTTGACGTTCGTGTCGGATTTGCTCATCTTTTTGGTCGGGTCCTGCAGCGACATCACCCGCGCGCCGGCCTTGCCGATAAACGGCGCCGGAATGCGGAACGTCTCGCCGTACAGGCCGTTAAAGCGTTCGGCAATGTCACGCGTGATTTCCAAATGCTGCTTCTGGTCGGCGCCGATGGGCACATAATGCGCCTGATAAAGCAGGATGTCCGCCGCCATAAGCGTCGGGTACGAGAAAAGTCCGACGTTGACGTTTTCCGGGTGCTTTTCGCTTTTGTCCTTAAACTGCGTCATGCGCGCCGCTTCCCCAAACTGCGTATAGCAGTTGAGTATCCAGGCAAGCTGGGCGTGAGCAGGCACCTGGCTCTGGACAAAGACGGTGTTCTGCTCCGGGTCAAGCCCCAGCGCGAGCAGCAGCGCATACATCTCGAGCGTCCGGCGGCGCAAATCCTTCGGCTCCGGCCGGACCGTAATGGAGTGCAGGTCGGCAACCGCGTAATAGCAGGTATAATCCGCCGACATTTCCTTCCAATTCTTGAGCGCGCCGAGGTAGTTGCCCAGAGTCGGCGTGCCGGTCGGCTGTATTGCGCTTAAAACAATCTCTTTTTCCAAATTCGCGTCCATTGCTTCCATTCCTTTCAGGAAAATCCATACAATAGGCAGTATAGCACCTGCCGGCGGTTTTCGCAAGAAATTTTACACAAACACAGCTCGCCGAGCACTTTTTCGTTGCTTTTGCGCAGGTTTGGGTTTATAATATATGGAAAAGTTTTATGAAAGAAGCGATTTTCCGTATGCTGACGCTCGATAAGATCTACCACGCTACTTACCAGCTCAAGGACGTCATCCGCCGCACAGACATGATTATGGCGCCGGATATTAACCCGGAAAGCGAAATCCATCTCAAAACGGAAAACCTGCAAAAGACCGGGTCGTTTAAGGTGCGCGGCGCCGCGTATAAAATTTCACAGCTTTCGGGAGAAGAAAAGAAAAAAGGCGTAATCGCCTGCTCGGCAGGAAACCACGCGCAGGGCGTTGCGTTGGCCGCGACCAAAAACGGGATTAAATCCTTAATTTGCCTGCCCGACGGCGCGCCGATTTCCAAAGTAGAGGCCACCCGAAAATACGGCGCGGACATCTGCCTGGTTCCGGGCGTCTATGACGACGCATACAATCGTGCGCTGCAATTGAAGGATGAAAAAGGTTATACCTTTATCCATCCGTTCAATGACGAAGACGTCATTGCGGGCCAGGGCACCATTGGTCTTGAAATTCTCGAACAGCTTCCGGACGTGGAAGTCGTTATCGTACCCGTCGGCGGCGGCGGGCTTATTTCCGGCGTAGCCTACGCCATTAAAGCGCTCAATCCGCATGTCAAGGTTTACGGTGTGCAGGCGGAGGGCGCGCCGAGCATGGTGCGTTCCCTTGCGGACGGCAAGGTTGAAAAGCTCGATGCCGTCTCCACCATTGCCGACGGTATCGCGGTGAAGGAACCCGGCGACTTGACCTTTGCGCTTTGCCAAAAGTATGTCGACGGGATTGTGACCGTCACCGAAGACGAAATTGCCGCGGCGATTCTTGCGCTGATTGAACAGCAGAAGCTGATTGCAGAGGGCGCGGGCGCCGTCAGCGTCGCCGCCGCCATGTTCAACAAAATCGATATCAAAGGCAAGCAGGTCTGCTGCCTCGTTTCCGGCGGCAATATCGATGTGACCATTCTGTCCCGCGTCATCAAACGCGGCCTTTTGAAGTCCGGGCGCACATTCTCGATGACCGTCGAGCTGCTGGACAAGCCCGGTCAGCTGCAGGATGTTGCCGAAGCGATTGCCAAGGAGGGCGGCAACGTCATTTCCGTCCACCACGAGCGCGCCTCGGAGGGGTCGGATATCAACGGCTGCTACCTCCGCCTTGTGATGGAAACGCGCAATTTCGAGCATATTGAAGCCATCAAAAATGCGCTGATTGCGCGCGGCTACAACGTGCAGGCCTATTGATTGCAATACAAAAGCAAAGGAGTGTTTGCTATGATTAAAACCTTACACACGGACAACGCGCCGGCCGCCATCGGCCCCTATTCGCAGGCGAAGGTCGTTAACGGCATTCTGTATGCCTCCGGGCAAATCGCCATCAACCCCGCCACCGGCGAGATTGAGGCGGATACGATTGAGGGACAGACGCAGCAAATCTGCGAAAATATCGGCGCGATTTTGGAAGCGGCCGGTTCCGATTTTTCCAAAGTCATCAAAACGACCTGCTTCTTAAAGAACATGTCGGATTTTTCGGTATTCAACGGCGTGTACGGCAGCTTTTTCACGTCCAAGCCCGCGCGCTCCTGCGTAGCGGCCGCCGCCCTGCCGAAGGACGCGCTTGCGGAAATCGAAATTATTGCCGAGGTTTAACGGCAAATTTATGCAGCAAACAGCGCCGCTTGGTTTCAAGCGGCGCTGTTTCTTAGGCTTATAAGACCTTGGACAGAAATTCCTGCAGGCGGTCGTTTTTCGGGTGGTTGAACACCTCGTCCGGCGTCCCCTCCTCCAAAATGCGGCCGTCGTCCATAAAGACGACGCGGTCCGCAACCTCGCGCGCGAAGCCCATCTCGTGCGTGACCACAACCATGGTCATCCCGCTTTTTGCAAGGTCCTTCATGACCTCCAGCACCTCGCCGACCATTTCCGGGTCCAGCGCGGAGGTCGGCTCGTCGAACAGCATGACCTCCGGCTCCATGGCAAGCGAGCGGACAATCGCCACACGCTGCTTTTGGCCGCCGGAAAGCTGCGACGGATAGGCGTCCGCCTTATCCGAAAGGCCGACGCGCTCCAAAAGCTCCATCGCCTTTGCGTTCGCCGCCGCCTTAATCTCCTTCGTCGAGCGGCGTACAAAATCCGGATTTTTCCGCGCCTTGCGCGAACGCTGCTGTTTTTTCGCCACCAGCACGGGCGCCAGGGTGATGTTGTCAAGCACGGTCATGTTGTTGAACAAATTGAAATGCTGGAACACCATGCCCATCTTCTGGCGGTGGACGTTGATGTCCACCTTCATGTCCGTAAGGTCCACGCCGTGGAACATAATGTGTCCGGAGGTCGGGTCCTCCATGCAGTTCAGGCAGCGCAGAAACGTGCTTTTCCCGGAGCCGGACGGCCCGACGACGACAACCTTTTCCCCTTTGTGGATGGTGATGTTGACGTCTTTCAGAACATGCAAATCTCCAAAGGACTTGTTTAAGTTAACGACCTCGATCACTTCTGCGCATCCTCCCTTCCACAAACTTGATAAGTCCGGTAATCACCAGCACCATTACGATGTAAATAACCGCCATCGCAAGATACGGCACCATGAATTCGTAGGTGCTCGTACCGATGTTACGGAACGCGACATACAAATCCGTCGCGCCAATAAAGCTGACAACAGAGGTTTCCTTAATAAGGGAGATGAACTCGTTGCCGAGCGTCGGGATGATGTTTTTGACCGCCTGCGGAATCACGATTTTGCGCATGGTTGTCGCAAAGCTCAAGCCCACGGAACGGCCGCCCTCCATTTGCCCGGGATCGACGGACAAAATGCCGCCGCGCATAATTTCGGAGATATACGCGCCGGAATTCAAGCCGAACACCACGATAGCGACGGACACGGACGGCGGGTTCTTATCCAGCAAGGGCAGTACGACGTAATACGCGAGCAGCAGCTGCACCACCATGGGCGTGCCGCGGAAAAAGCTGACGTAAACGCTGCAAACGCCGTTGAGAAAGCGCGGCAGGCGCTTATACTTCGGCATCACGCGCACCGCGGCAATCAGCGTACCGATAACGATACCGATTATTAGGCCGATAACCGCGATTTTGACGGTGTTCTGCAGACCCAGCAAAATACTGTCAATATATTTGTCTGCGCTTTCGCCCTGGAAAAGCGCAATAAATTTTTCAAATTTCAGGCCGAAATCATTCATGCAATCGGTTTCCTTCTGCTTTGCATAACAATAGCCTCACCAAAACCGGTGAGGTTATTGTTACAGCGCATATTCTTCTAAAGCCAGCGGGCTTAGGCAACGCCGTTGACGGAATCCGCAATGGCCTGTGCGGGCGCCGCGTCAATCACGACGTACTCCAGGTTGCCGTTGAGCATCGCCTGCACGGCAAGCGTACCGTTTTCATACGAAGTGCCGGTCACAGAAAGCTCCGTATACGCGTAATCGTCCGTGCCCTCGACATACTTCTGACCGGTCGTGCCGCTCTGGTACCCAATGCGTGTATTGGCGTCCATGCCGCGCAGAATTTCCAGGACGTCGTCCGCCGTCTGGCACGCGTCAAACGTCGTGTCGTCCGCCGGGACAATCAGCTTCTGGGAAGCTTTGTAATACGAATCCGAGAAGGTTACGACCTCTTCGCGTTCCGGCGAGATGGTCAGGCCGGCCATGGCGATGTCGCATTTCTGGCTGCCAACCGAAAGGACGACCGCGGAAAACTCCATGTTCTGGATAACAAGCTCCTTATTGAGCTTGTCGGCAAGCAGCTTCGCAAGCTCCATGTCGACGCCGAGGTAGTTGGTCCCCTCCGTGTACTCAAAGGGCGGGAATGCGGCGTTGGTCGCCACAACCAGCTGGTCCTTGCTCTCGTCAAGCGCAGCGGACACAACCGGCGTCGGCGTGCCGTCGCCAAAATACTTATTGAAAATCTCTTCCATCTGGCCGTTTTCGGTGACCTCCGCGATAAACGCGTTGACCTGCTCGAGCAGCTCAGGCTGGTTCTTATCGACGCCGAACGCATACTGCTCTTCCGTCAAGTCAATGTTAATGACCTTGACCTGACCGGCAGCGTTCGTATCGTCGCCATTGCCGCCGCAGGCCGCAAAGCAGCCCACCACAAGCGCGAGCGCCATTACAACGGACAGGATTTTTAAGGCTGTTTTCATAGTTCAGTTCCCCTTTCCGAGAATATCGCCATTATACACCAGTCTTTTGCAAAATGCAAGGAAAACGGATAATTATGCAAATTATTTTTTGGGCTCTGTTTCCGGTTCGGATTTTTTGCGGCGGAAAATGACCAGCTTGCTGAAAACATAGTTCGTCAAAACCACAATGACCTGCGCGACGGTCTTCGTTATAAATTCACCGGCCGGAAGCGTTCGCCCGAACGCCGCAAGAACAAACGACCCGGCGTGCAGCAAATCCATACCGACAAACATGACGGCAAGCTCCAGCACAAGCGAGAACAGCCGCGCGCCGACGAACAGGGCGGCCTCGCGCGCGACGGCGCGCGCACCGTAAGCGCGGCTTTGAAAGACCCAGACCCGGTTGACGACATACGCGAAAACAACCGCTGCAATCCACGCAAGCACCGTGGCCGGCGAATAGCTAAAGCCGAGCCCCTTACACAGGAAATAGACAATGTAGTTGACGACGGTCGTTAAAACGCCGAACACGATATATAACAGGAATTCCCTGTGTTTTTGCAGCAAACCGCGCAGCTTGTGCATGCTGTTTTCTCCTTTAGGCCTGCAGGGTATTTTCCTCCTGCGTGTGTTCCCGGCGTTCGGCAAGCTCGCGCTCGACACGCTCCTTTTGCGCTTTGGAATACCGGATGCACAAAAACGGAATCAGATAAAGTGCGGAACCAAGAGCCGGCAGCAGCATAAAGAGCGGCCACTGCGCGCGATAGAAAATTTCGGTCTGCCCCTCAAGCCCCAAATCGGCGTTATAGCTGAGCGCCTCCAACACAAGGCCGCTGGTAAAAAGCTTGAGCGCGTCGGAAAGCTTGTTCGTCAAGTTCTGCAGCGAGTTGCTGATACCCTCCGTGCGCTTGCCGGTCTTCCATTCCATGTAATCCACCGCGTCGCACAAAATCGAGCGCTGCGCAATGCCGACCATATTGACCGGTACCGACGAAATGGAAATCAGCAGCACGACAATCGCCATCTGCGAAAGCGACGAAAAACCAACAAAATATGCGGCGACACGGAATACGATGTTCATCAGCTGCGCCAAAATAACAATCCGGCGCATCCCGCCGATTTTGTCGGACAGCTTCACGGCGAAAAACATGCTGACCGCCGACAGGACGCTGACCAAAATCCCGTAATAGAACTGGACCGTCTCGCCGTTGATGACATTTCCGCCAAGCTCGATGGTAACGCAATACTTAAAGAAATAAATTTGCGGCACCGCGCCGTTGAGGAAGTTGAGCACCTGCGCAAGCAGCAGCAAAATCAGGATTTTGTTGTGCCGCAGGAGCGCCAAATCTTTCCAGAACGACTGGTCGCGCTTGTTTTCGACATAGGCGACGCGTTCCCGCGTTTTGCTAGCCAGCATCGAAATACATTCGCCGCCGAAGCCGAATATAATGCCGAACAGCAAAAACAGGGTTTTTTCCGTTATTCCAATCGCCTCGCGCGCGCCCATGATAAGCGGAATGAGACTTGTAACGCCCCAGGCTGCGCCGACGCCGATGTTGAGCCACTGCGAAACGCGCGAACGCTCATGCGGATGCGGGGAAATTAGGGACATCATGCCCCACAGCGCAACGTCCTGAAACGAATAGGTCATGTCCCAGGCAATATAGATGCAAAGGAGAATCACAAGCGCCGCCGTCTCGCCGACGCCGAAATCCACAAACATCAGCGCCGTCAAAATCCCGATAAAAAACGGGAGCTTGCCGAGATACGGGTGCAGCTTATTGCCGTTTTTGCATTTACGCCGGTCCACAATCGCGCCGACAATCGGGTCGTTGACCGCATCCCATACGCGGGTAAAGCCGGTCAAAAAGCCGACCTTGCCGGGGGAAATGCCCAAAACGTCCGTGCAGAAATAAAACAGCCATTGCGACACGAACACATAGGTCATATTCTGCCCGGTCAGCGCAGCCGAATACGCCAGCAGCTCGCGGTTGGGCACATAGCCCTCCTCGGCTTCCTTGCTGAAGGGGTTCCAGAGCTTGCGTTTCTTGCGAGTTTCGGACGTTTCTGCCATAAGGACCTTCCTTTCTTTTGCCTTACAGGAATTTAATTTTTGTATCCTGCTCCAAAAGGCACACTGCGTGCGCCGCTATGCCAAGCTTCTCCCCGGTAAAGCCCAGGCCCTCCTCTGTCGTCGCCTTCACGCTGACAGCGTCCAGCGCGACGTGGCAGGCGTCGGCGATATTCCGCCGCATTTCCATAATATAGGGCGCGAGCTTCGGCGCCTGCGCTAAGACGGTCGCGTCAATATTGGAGACGGTATACCGTTTGGTTTTCAGCAGGCGTACAACTTCCGAAAGCAGAAAAAGACTGTCCGCATCCTTATAACGGTCGTCCGTATCCGGAAAATGCTTGCCGATGTCGCCGAGCGCTGCCGCACCCAAAAGCGCATCGGAAACCGCGTGCAGCAGCACGTCCGCATCCGAGTGCCCCAGGAGGCCCACGCCGCCGTTTTCAATTTCAACGCCGCCCAAAATGAGCTTTCGGCCTTCCACAAGCCGGTGTACGTCATAGCCGTGCCCGATGCGCATCATACGCTCTGCCGCCTCCCCCTCAAAATGCCCTCGGCAATGCAGACGTCCTCGGGCGTAGTTATCTTGATGTTTTCGTAGCTGCCCTCCACCATGCGCACCGGCACGCCGGCGGCCTCCAGCAAGCGGCAGTCGTCCGTAAACGCGGCGCTGTCCGGAACCGTCTTTGCCGCGTGCAGGTACAAATCCTTACGGAAAACCTGCGGCGTATGTACGGCCCAGAGTGTGGAACGGTCCGGCGTCGCCGTAATATAACCGTCCGGCGAAACAACCTTGACGGTGTCTTTTACGCGCACGCCCGTCGCCGCCGCACCGCACTGAAAGGCAGCGCAAAGCGTATCCTCCAGCACCTTTTCGGAAACCAGCGGGCGCGCGCCGTCGTGAATGGCAAAATAGGCGCAGTCGCCGCTTGCGCACGCAGCCGCGGCAAACACGCTTTCCTGCCGGGTCGCCCCGCCGGGCACGACAGCAGACACTTTCTGCACCCCCGCGCGCCGCACCATGGCGCGCACTTCGTCCACGTCACAGCTGCGCACGGCAAGAACAATCTCCCGAATAAGTGCACAAGCTTCAAAAGCCAGGATGCTCCGCAAAAGCACAGAGGCGCCGTCAAGCTGCAAAAACTGCTTGTTGCCGCCGCCCATGCGCGTGGAATTGCCCGCCGCAACAAGCAGCGCCGACACAAACGGCGCGCCGGTTCCGGCAGACAGTTCCGAATATCCGGTTGTAGACTGTAAAGGCTGCATAGAAACCCCCGTTTTCTCTTCGGCGGGTGTGTACAGACTTACTTTACACCTTTTTCGTTAAATTTTCAAGTGTTGCAAGCCGAACGGCCAAACAAAGCACCTCGACCGCCTTTTTCAGTTCTTCAACGCTCGGGTACGTCGGCGCAATGCGGATGTTGCGGTCCGCCGGGTCGACGCCGTACGGGTACGTCGCGCCGACGCTCGTGAGCACCACGCCCATTTCCCTGCAAAGCTCCCCAACGCGCTTGGCACTGCATTTGGTGGTATTCAGGCTGATGAAATAGCCGCCGTTCGGCACCGTCCACCGGCCCAAATCGTTTTCGCGCAGCTCGCGGTCAAGCGCGTCCAGCACAATTTGGAATTTCGGCGCCAGAATCGCCGCGTGCTTTTTCATATGTGCGCGGACACCCGCGGCATTCTTCAAAAATTTCACATGCCGCAGCTGGTTCATCTTATCATAGCTGATGGTCTGCATGGCAAGGCGCGCGCGAATTTCGCGGATGTTCGCGTCCGAAGCGGCAAGCGCCGATACGCCTGCACCCGGGAACGTAATTTTGGAGGTCGAGGTGAATTCCACGAACATATCCTCGCTGCCGTATGCCTTGCAGGCTTCAAAAATGTTGAGAAGGCTGTCGGGATGGTCGTTTAAGTCGTGTACGACATAGGCGTTGTCCCAAATGACGCGGAAATCCTTTGCCGCAGGCTTGAGCGCCGCCAGCGCACGGACGGTTTCGTCGGAATAGGTGATGCCGTCCGGGTTGGAATATTTCGGTACGCAGAACATCCCCTTGACAAGCGGGTCTTTGACAAGCTCGCGGATTTTTTCCACATCGGGGCCGTTTTCGGTCATTTCCACATTGAGCATTTCAATGCCAAAGTGCTCGCAAATGGTGAAATGGCGGTCATACCCCGGCACGTTGCAGATGAATTTTATGTCGCCCTGCTTCGCCCACGGCGCCTCACCGCCGACGCCCTTAGTAACGCACTGCGCGATATAGTCGAACATCAAATTGAGGCTCGACGCGCCGCCGACAATCACGTTTTCCGCGGGAACCTCCAAAATTTCGGCGAACAGCGCGCGGCACTCCGGCAAACCCTCGAGCACGCCGTAATTGCGGCAGTCGAAGCCGTTTTCCGCCTTACAGTCGCACACGCCGATAATCTCTTTCAGCATATCCATCGACAAATCCAGCTGGTCCGCACCGGGCTTGCCGCGAGACATGTCGAGCTTCAAATTCAGTTTTTTCATCTGTGCAAATTCGGCTTCCGCCTTGCTGCGTTCCTCTGCAAGCTGCTGCGATGTCATCTCCGCATACTGCATGAAAAGCACCTCCAAAATGCATCCATAATTTTTTAACGCATAAATTCTACACCGCTTTTGTAAAATTTGCAACCTTTGAATCGAAATCCTGCAAAATTTCCATAAAAGGCCCAACGAAAAAAGCAGATTTACCGGCTTTTCGTCCATTCCGACCAAGGTTTCCGGTGTTTTGCGCGTTACTTTTTGCGAACGCGCACCGCCGGCAGTATGCGCGGCGCTTTTTCCCCTGCGCGCACCATTTCGTTAATAAGCAGCTTGCGCAGGCTGGCGCGCTGGGTTTTATAGGCGGGGCTGCGCACCAGATTGTGCGCCTCAACGGGGTCCTGTTCGAGGTCGTACAGGTAGTCCTCAAAATATGTTTTGGCGCTGTGCTGCGTCAAGCCGGACGCAGCGGCGCGCACGGCGTATTTATAGCGAGCCGTGCGAATGGCGCGCCCGCATTGACTTTCGCTGATCTGCATGAAAACAAAGTCGCGTTTTTCCGCCGTGCCTGCGTATTGCGAAACCAAGGAACGGCCCATATATTCCGGCGGGATCGGAACGCCCGCCAGCTCCAAAATCGTCGGCGGCAGGTCAATGAGGCTGACAAGGCGCGCGTCGCGCGCCCCGCTTTGGAAGGGTCCGCCGAGGATGACAAGCGGCGTGTGCGTGCAGCTGTCGTGACAACTGCGCTTGTATTCCATGTTGCGCGTCTTAAAATGCGAGCCGTGGTCGCTTGTATAGATAAGGACGGTATTGTCCCACAAGCCCTTTTCTATCAATTTGTCCACAAGCCTTTGGACGTTGTCGTCGAGCGCGCGAATGGCCGCAAGGTAATCCGGGTAAGCCTTTTTGTAGTCGCCCGGCAAAAAAGAAAGGTCCTTCGGAATCGGCGTGTCTTTGTAGGCGTCAAGGTACTCCTTTTTCCCCTCGTATTGCCCGTGGTCGTTTTGGTGGTGCGGCTCGAGCTGTGAAACAAAGAGGAAAAACGGCTTATCGGACGTCTTTTCCTCCAGATATTGAAGCGCGAAATCGTTGATGCAGTCGGCGCGATAGCCTAAAAAATCTATCCGGTTTCCGTCGGCGTCAAACACATAGCCGTCATAGCCGTGCGACGTGAATTCCAAAACGTCCGCCGCCCGCCAGAAATCGCGGTAGCCGCCCTGCCGCTCTTTCGGGACAGGCGTTGATTCACAATGGACGCCTACCCCGGGGTACCGGTCGGACGCCAGGTGCCATTTGCCGACATAGGCGGTCTCGTACCCGGCTTCGTGCAGGTAATCCGCCATGGTCTTCGTATGCTCGGGCAGCGCGACGCCGTTCCAGTAGCAGCCGTTTTGCGTGGCGTACACGCCGGTTTGCAGACAGGCCCGCGCCGGCCCGCAGACCGGCTGACAGGTAAAGGAATTTTCAAACGTAACGCCCTGCTTGGAGAGCTCCGTCAAATGCGGCATAATCTGCGCGTTGCATGTGTCCCACCGCTGCTGATCGCTGAAATAAAAAATGATGTTGGGTCTTGCGGCGTGTTGCTCCGGCATCTCGCTCATCCTTTCCGCTTTGTTTTTCAATATTTTACCATATGCGGCCGCCCATGGCAAGGCGCAAAACATTTTGGAAAACCGCGCCGCATTGGTTGCATTTCCCGGGAAATTTTGTTAAGATAACTTCGGACTTTATCAAAGGAGGCGGCGGCATGATTTTCCGTCTACAGCCCGCTTTTAAGGATTATTTATGGGGCGGCACGCGCCTGAAAACCGATTTTGGGTTTCAGACCGATTTGGACCCCGTGGCGGAAGGCTGGATGCTTTCCTGCCACAAGGATGGCGAAAACATGGTCTTAAACGGTCCGTTTCAGGGCAAAACACTTGCAGAGGCGCTGAAAACCCTCGGCCCCGACGCGCTCGGCGCACACTGCCATAAGAAGTCTGAGTTTCCCATTCTCATCAAGCTCATTGACGCAAAGCAGAATCTTTCCGTGCAGGTCCACCCGGACGACGCGTATGCGCGCCGCGTGGAGGGCGAGCCCGGCAAAACGGAATGTTGGTACATTTTAGACTGTACAAACGGCGCCGAGCTGATTTACGGCTTTAAGAACAGCATTGACCGCGCGGAGTTTCGCCGCCGCATAGAGGACAACACGTTTTTAGAGGTCGTCAACCACGTCAAGGTCCATAAGGGAGATTTCTTCTTCATTGAATCCGGCACGCTGCACGCCATCGGCGGCGGCATATTGCTTGCGGAAATCCAGCAGAACTCCAACACGACCTATCGCGTTTACGACTATGGCCGCGTCGGCGCGGACGGCAAGCCGCGCGCGCTGCACACCGAAAAGGCGCTTGACGTTACGGTGACGGCGCCGCCGACACATACGGGCAGACCGGAGGGCGAGAAAGAACGACATGACGGCTTCACAAGCCAGCTTTTGACCGCCTGCGACCTGTTTACCGTCCGGGAGGTGGAAGTTTCCGGCGTCTACAGCGGCGCGGCGGACGAGACCTCCTTTGTATCTCTGCTTATAACGGAGGGTGAAGGGCGGCTGGAGGCCGAAAGCGAGACGTTCGGCTTGAAAAAAGGCGACAGCCTGCTGCTGACTGCAAACAGCGGCCCGTTTTGTGTGTGCGGGCAGCTTAAGATCTTAGAAACGAGGGTATGATGCGAAAAAAGCTTTTCAAGACGCGCAGGCTGCTGCTCTGTTTCGTCTGCCTGCTTGCAGCCTGTGCGCTAATCCTTGCCGGCGTCAACATCTATGTCACCGCAAGCGCCGCACAAAAAATCGTGTCCGCAGAGGAAGCGGCCGCTATGGACGCAGACTGCATTTTGATTCTCGGCAGCTCCGTATACGGCGATTCGCTCGGCGCAATGGTGGAAAACCGCGTGCAGACCGGGCTTGCGCTTCTGGAGACCGGCGCATCGGACAGGCTGCTGCTTTCCGGCGACCACGGCAAGGAGAATTACGATGAAGTCAACGCCATGAAGCAGTACTGCGTGGACCGCGGTGTCGACCCGGACGTTGTCTTCTTGGACCACGCCGGATTTTCGACCTATGAATCCATGTACCGCGCCAAGGCGATTTTCGGCGTGCAAAAGCTTATTGTCGTAACGCAGCGCTATCATCTGTCCCGCGCGGTTTACATTGCCAACGCGCTCGGCATGGACGCCTATGGCGTGGCGGCGCCCGACCCGAACACCGGAATTTTGCCGCGCCTGCGCAACCAGGTCCGGGAAAGCGCTGCGCGCGTCAAAGACTTTGCCGTATGCATTTTGAAGCCGGAGCCCACCTATCTCGGCGATGCCATTCCCATTTCCGGTTCCGCAAAACTTTCGGACGACAAGGAGTATCTCTAATCCCATGCAACGCACCTACAAAGGCACGACCATCGCCTGCTATATCGGCTATTTTGTGCAGGCCATCATTAACAATCTCTCCCCGATTCTGTTTATTGTGTTTCAGGAAAAGTTCGGTATTTCGCTTGCGCAAATCGGAAGCCTTATCCTCATCAATTTTCTATCCCAAACCGTTGTCGATTTGATTTCCGTCAAGGTCGTCGACCGCATCGGCTACAAAGTCGTCATTTTGGCGTCGCACGCCTGTGCGGCGACAGGGCTTGTGATGCTCGGCATTTTGCCGAACTTCGCCTCCGCGCCCTTTTCGGCGCTTGTGCTCGCGACAATCGTTTCCGCTATGGGCAGCGGAATGATTGAGGTCACGATAAGCCCCATTGTCGACGCGATTCCAAGCGACCGCAAAGAAGCGGACATGAGCCTGCTGCACTCGTTTTACTGCTGGGGCCAGATGACGGTTGTCGCGCTTTCCACCCTGTTCGTCTGGTTCGCCGGCGACCGGTTCTGGTACGTTTTGCCGCTTTTGTGGGCATGCGTCCCGCTTTGCAATCTTATAAACTTTTTGACGCTGCCTTTTCCGAAAACGCTTAAGGAAGATGAAAAAATCCCGCTGAAAAAGCTGTTTTCCGAACGCAATTTCCGCATTGCGATGCTTTTGATGCTTTGTGCGGGCGCTTCGGAGCTTGCCATGTCGCAGTGGTCGTCCTTTTTTGCAGAAACCGGGCTTGGCGTCACAAAGGTCATGGGCGATTTGCTTGGCCCCTGCCTGTTCGCCGTATTTATGGGGCTTGGCCGCCTTCTTTTCGGGATTTATGGCAGCAAAATCAACCTGAAAAAGGCTATGTTTGCCTGTGCGGTTCTGTGCATCGCCTGCTATACGACAACCGCGCTGTCGCCAAACCCGCTGCTTGCGCTGTTCGGGTGCGCGCTGACGGGCTTTTCCATCAGCCTTTTTTGGCCGGGCACCTTCAGCCTTGTATCCGGCCTCTATCCGAACGGCGGCGCGGCCATGTTCGGCGTTCTGGCGATTTTGGGCGATATCGGCTGTTCTGTCGGCCCGTGGCTTGTCAGCTTCGTCTCCTCCGCCGCGCAGACGGCCGACGCTGCGCTCACCGACGGCAGCGCGCTGAAAATCGGCCTTGGCTTTGGAAACCTCTTCCCCATTCTTGCCATTTTAGGTCTTGTGCTTTTGGGTGTCCGAAAAAAGCCGAAAACTTCGGTTGACAAACCGTGAGCCGGGGCATATAATAACAGTACAAATCAACAGCTGTCTTCAAGGCGGGGTGAAAGTCCCCACCGGTGGTCAAAGTCCACAAGCTTTTTGCTGATCGGGTGCAATTCCCGAACCGACGGTCAAAGTCCGGATGAAAGAAGATGCGTTTTTCTGCACGTTCGCCTCGCAAGACTTATCTCTTGCGGGGTTTTCTTTTAGGACAGCCGCATTTGAATTTTTTGAGAAAGGGACGACCTACATGTCCGAACAAGCTGTCCGCAAACAACCCGGCCCCAAAAAGCTCCTTTCCGGCGGGCGTATCCGCAAGCTGACGGTTACCGCGCTTTTGGGCGCCGTATCCGCCGTGCTCATGCTCTGGCAATTCAGCGTGCCGCTGATTCCAAGCTTCATCAAAATGGACGTCTCCAATTTCCCCGCGCTGCTCGCCGCCTTCGCTTTCGGCCCGACAAGCGGCATGGGTGTGGCGCTCATCAAAAACCTGATTAATCTGATAACGACGTCGACCGGCGGGATTGGCGAGCTTTCCGACTTTATTTTGAGCTGCATCCTGGTCATTCCGGCGGGTCTAATCTACAAGCACAGAAAAAACCGCAAGTTCGCTTTTCTCGGCGCGCTGGCCGGAACGGTATGCATGGCCGCTTTAAGCCTTTTGACCAATTACTATATCACATATCCCATTTACTCGACCTTTATGCCGATGGACATGATTCTGTCCATGTACCAGGACATTCTGCCCTCTGCCGACACGCTTTGGAAAGCGCTTTTGATTTTTAACGTACCGTTTACGTTTGTAAAAGGCCTGCTCAGCACAGCGCTGACCTTTATTTTATACAAGCCTCTGTCCCCAATCTTGAAAGGGCGGACAAGAAGCTAACCGGAGGAAACCCATGGGAAACAAGACCGTTCTGTTTATTGACGCATGCATACGCGAAGAGCAGTCGCGCACGCTTTTGCTTGCGCAGCGTTTTTTGGATGCTGTGCCCGATGCCGCAATCACCCGCGTAAAGCTTTCCGAGCTTTGCCTGCGGCCGCTGGACCGGGAACGTCTGACAGAACGGGACCGCCTTTTGCGCGCCGGGCGCACAGACGCGCCGTTTTTTGACCTGGCCAACCAGTTTCGTACCGCGCAGTGGCTGGTTGTCGCTGCGCCCTACTGGGGCCTCTCTTTCCCGGCCTTGCTGAAAATTTATTTTGAAAACGTCACCTGCTCGGGCGTCACCTTCTCCTATGACCAGTCAGGGCGGCCCGTGAGCCTTTGCAATGCGGAACGGCTCGTCTATATCACAACGGCCGGCGGCCCCATCGGGGCGAACGACCACGGCTTCGCCTATGTCCGGTCGGTCTGCGAACAGTTTTTCGGCGTACGGCAGTCGTTTCGCATCGCCGCGGAGGGACTCGACATTGTCGGCAACGACCCAGAAAAAATCCTGTGTGCGGCAAAAGCGTCCTTCGACGCCGCGCTGCAGGACGCGTAAATTTCAAAAAAATGTCGGTTTACAATTGACAAAGCGTGTGTTTCGGTATACAATACCATGGACAAACGGATATTGCATTCCTTATAAAGAGTGACGGAGGGACAGGCCCTGTGAAGTCCGGCAACCTGCAGCATTTGTGCAAGGTGCCAATTCCTACAGCCAAAACGGCTGAGAGATAAGGCGAACAAAGCGTCGCGGGCCTGCGCCTGCGGCGCTTTTTATAAGGCGGAAATCAAAAAAAGGAGACCTTATGAACAAGCACCTGTTTACATCTGAATCCGTGACCGAAGGCCATCCCGACAAGGTCTGCGACACTGTGTCCGACGCGATTTTGGACGCGATTTTGGCGCAGGACCCCAACGGCCGCGTTGCGTGCGAGACGACCTGTATTACCGGCCGACTCATGGTGATGGGCGAAATCACGACGACGGCGAAGGTTGATATTGAAAAAATCGCGCGCGATGTGGTCTGTGAAATCGGCTACGACAACGACGAGAGCGGCTTTAACGGCCGTACCTGCCGCGTGGACATTGCCATTGACAAGCAATCGCCCGACATTGCCTTGGGCGTGGACAAGTCCTATGAGCGCAAAACCGGCGAAGCGGACGACTACAACCTCCACGGCGCCGGCGACCAGGGCATGATGTTCGGATACGCCTGCTGTGAAACGCCGGAACTGATGCCCCTGCCCATTTCCCTTGCGCACAAACTTGCCAAGCGCCTGACCGACGTGCGTCGGGACGGGACACTGCCTTACCTGTTCCCCGACGGGAAAACGCAGGTCACCATAGAATACGCCGACAACAAGCCGGTTCGGGTAGACACCATCGTCGTATCCGCGCAGCACCATGCCGACACGCCGCTTTCTACAATTCGTTCGGACATTGTAAAGCACGTCATTAAGCCCATTGTGCCGGACGATCTGTTTGACGAAGACACCATTATTTACGTCAACCCGACCGGCCGGTTTGTCACCGGCGGCCCCGCCGGCGATTCCGGACTTACGGGACGAAAAATCATCGTCGATACCTACGGCGGCATCGGCCGGCACGGCGGCGGCTGCTTCTCCGGGAAAGACCCGACGAAGGTGGACCGTTCTGCCGCGTACGCCGCACGCTATGCCGCGAAAAACATTGTTGCGGCGGGTCTTGCAAGCCGATGTGAGCTGCAGCTTGCCTACGCCATCGGCGTTGCAAACCCTGTTTCCGTCATGGTGGACACCTTTGGAACCGGCGCGCTTTCCGACGACGTTTTAAGCGAAATCGTAACGGAGGTTTTTGACCTTCGCCCGGCGGCCATTATGGAATATCTCGACCTGCGCCGCCCCATCTACAAGCCGCTTGCCGCCTACGGGCACATGGGACGCACCGATTTGGACCTGCCCTGGGAACGGACGGACCGCGTAGACGCCCTGCGCAAAGCTGCCGGCACCTATTGATTTGTTAAAATTTTTCGGCTTTTTCACTTTACATATCTGCTCGCTTTCCGCTTATACTATGTTCGAGCCGCCACCTGGCAGCGAAAACACAGAAGAAGGAGTTGAGAGCGATGCTGGATAGAATCGCATTGATCTTGGTGATCATCGGCGGCATCAACTGGGGCTCCATCGGGTTGTTTCAGTTTGATATCGTCAGCTGGATCTTCGGTGGACAGGACGCCGTCCTCAGCCGAATTATTTACACGTTGGTCGCAATCGCTGCGGTATGGTGCATTTCCCTGCTGTTCCGCGAAAGCGATGTGCTGGCAACAGCCGAAAACGACGAATGACCATAGGAAAAAAGACGCAGTAAAACCTGCGTCTTTTTATTTTCCCTGCGGGGCTTCTTCCGGCTCCCGCGGCGCAACATAAATTGTGTTGTATGTGCTGTAAATGACTTTTCCGGGCTTTGCGCCGGCGGGCTTTTTGATGTTTTTGACAAGCGTATAATCCACCGGCACCTTCTGCGCGTCGCGCGCGCTGCTGAAATAGGCTGCGATAGCGGCGGCTTCGGAAATCGCAAGGTCCGTAAATGCGCGGTGCTCGGACAGCAAAATCGTATGTGAACCGGCGTAGTGCTGTGTGTGCAGCCACATGTCATAATTCTTGGCGACCTTAAGCGTTAGGCGGTCGTTCTGGACATTGTTGCGGCCGACTAAGACCGTAAAGCCTTCGCTGGTCTGGAAGCGGTAGGGCGGCTGCTCTTTGGGCAGGCGCTGCTTGCCGCCCTTTTTGCGTTTCAAATACCTGCCGTCGATAAGCTCCTGCCGAATCATCGAGAGGTCGCTCTCCCCCTGTGCGCGGGAAAGCGCGTCCTCGACCGACTCAAGGTACTGCAGCTCCTGTTCATCCTTCGCAATCAGGTCCGCAAGCATTTTCTCTGCCGTCGAAGCCTTTTTGTACGCCTTATAATACTTCTGCGCATTTTGAGAGGGCGTCAGCGCCGGGTCAACCGGTATACGGATGAGCTTATTTTCGTCGTAATAATTTTCCAGCGTATAGGCGGACGCGCCCTTTTCGAGCGCATACTGGTTCGCCTGAATCAATTCCCCGAAAACGCGCAGCTTTTCCTTTTCCGCGCTGCTTTCGAGCTGCGCTTTGCGGTTCGCCATTTTCCGCGCCGTGCGTTCACGCAGCGTCTGCAGCGACCTGTGCAAGTCCCCGGCACGCCGCTTTGCACGCAGCAGGCGGTCGCGTTCGGCGTAAAACGCATCGAGCAAGGCGGAAAAGTCGGCATATTCGACCTTTTGTAAAAAAACGCCATATTGCAGAATATCGAGAAAGGAAAAATCAAACGGCTTCCCCTCCTCGTCGCAAACCACGCAGTGCGCGGGAGAAGCGGAAAGACTTGCGGCAAGCTGCCGCAGCACCGCACGCAGCTTCTCCTCCCCGGCTTCGCGAACCGTGCAGGTACAGTCGCCGCCAGCGCGAAACGCAAGTTCCCGGCTGACAATGGGAGAAATCCCCTCGACATGCTGCATCAGCGCTTTTGCAAGCGGCGCATCCGGGATTTTCTGAATACGGGCAAGACAGGTCTCCGCCGCCGATTCATCCGTTAAGGCAAGCTTATCCTGCCGCGGCGGCGCCTGGTAGACAAGCCCCGGCAAAATTTCACGGAAGGCCGATTTGCTCGCATCTACGCGTTTGATGGCATCGAGAATCCTTCCATCGCCGTCAAGCAGAATCAGGTTGCTGTGCTGTCCCATAATTTCGGCGCAAAGCGTCAGGCGGACGCGGTCGCCGATTTCGTTTGTCGCGTCAAAATCCAGAAACAGCACGCGGTCAAGTCCCGCCTGCCTAAAGCCGACAAGCACCGCGCCGCAAAGATGCTTGCGAAAAAGCATGCAGAGCATGGGCGGGTTCTGCGGATTTTCGACAGCCTGCGTCGTGATATGCACGCGCGGCGACGAAGATTCGGCGGACAACAGCAGACGGTAAGGCCCCTGGCGTGTGCGAAGCAGCAAAATCATTTCGCTTTTGCCGGGCTGGTGTACCTTTTCCACCCGCGCGCCGACAAGCGTTTTATCCAATTCGGTTTTAAGAAAATGCAAAGTAATGCCGTCTAATGCCATATCGTTTCCTTATTGAAGACAAGCGGGTGCGGTCTGGTCGGACAAAATACAGGTAATTTGCGGGAAAGCCGCCTGCACGCGGTCGCACAAAGCCGCGACAGCCGGGTGCTCCGTTTCAAAATGGCCGGCGCACAAAAGCGCAATGTCAAGTGCCTGAGCCTCGCGCCACTCGTGGTGCTTTGCCTCCCCTGTAAGCAGCGCATCCGCCCCCTGCGCCTTTGCCGCCTGCAAAAAGGAGGCGCCCGCGCCGCCGCACACGGCAACTGTGCGCAGCTCCTTTTCTGGCAAAGCCGCAAACACCGGCGCCGAGAGCGCCGTCCCAACGCGTTTGGCAAACGCTTCTGCCGAAACGGGCTGCGTTTTCCCTATACGGAATTCGCCGCATTCGGACGCAGAGACGTCCGTCAGCCCGACGGTTTCGCAAAGCACGTCCGCAACGCCGCCCGCGGCAAAATCGTAGGAGGTGTGCGCGCAGATGACGGCGACGCCGGCCTTTGCGGCCAAATAGGCCGGATTATGCTCCGTAAAGGATTTCACCGCGGAAAACAAAATCGGGTGATGCGTCACAAGCAGCGTACACCCCTTCTCTTTCGCTTCCGCAACAACCTGCGGCGTCGCGTCGAGCGCGAACAGAACGCGGTCGGCGCAGGCGTTTCGCTCTCCGACCAAAAAGCCGCTGTTGTCCCATTCGGCCTGCCCGACAAACGGGGCTATCGAATCCAGAAAATCATAAATCTCACCGGCAAGCATTTTGAACCTCCTGTAAGATAAAATCAAGCTCTTGCGCCGACGCGGGGTCTTTTTCGCGCAGCGCATCCGCCTTCTTTTGAAGCCGCGCGGCAGTGCGCGCAAGGAACAGTCGGTCTGTTTCGCGCTGTTTGGGCCGCAGCGCGCCGATATAGTCAAACGCGGGCGAAACGGTTTGCATTTCGCCTGTCCACAGCGCGGAAAGGACAAGATACAGATGCTTTCCCTCCGCGACGGTATGTTCCGCAACACGCGAAAAGCCGTTTTCCCGCAGCGCGCGGCGAACATCCTCGCCATGCGTCATCGGCTGGAGAACAAGCTGAATCCCGGGCGCCTGCAGCCACGAAGCGGCGGCAAGCATCGCGGCAATCTGCTCGCCGCCCATGCCGGCAACCACAAAAGCGTCCGCTTCCCCCGCTCGAAAATTTTGCAGCCCGTCCGAAAGACGAAGCTCCACGCGTTCTGACAGGCCGAACCGCTCCAGCGTCTTTTTTGCGTTTTCAAGCGGCTTTTCGTGGATGTCGGCAGCAATGGCGCGCTGCGCTGTGCCCGTTTGCAGCAGATAGGCCGGCACATAGGCATGGTCCGTACCGATATCCGCCACCGTTTTGCAGGGGCGCACAAGCCCGGCCACCACGGAAAGCCTTGGTGTTAAATGCAGCATATCTCGTTAAAATACGCAGGGCGCAGCCAAAGCTGCGCCCCGAAGCACGGTCATTTCGATTGCAGGAACGCGTTGATCTTCGCGACCAGCTCGTCTGCGTTCACGCCGTGGACCTCACACGCCTGTTCCAGCGTTTCGCCGCGCGAGGCGGGGCAGCCGAGGCAGTGCATCCCCATTTCCAGGAAGAACGGCACTGTCTCACGGTCGGCGTCTAAAATATCGCCGATGGTCATATCTTTGGTTACTTCTTTGAGCATCTGTTTTCTCTCCTTTTATGCTTTACGCACCGACAGCGTCACGGCGCTGCCGGCAATTTCAGCTTCTTTTGTGTAGTCGGGCGCTTCCAGCGCCTTGCCGATGGAAACGTCCTTTGCGAGCAGCTCGGCGCAGAGATACGCCTGCTTTTCGGCAAGCGCGTCGGCAATCTGCGCGTTGTCCGTGCAAATGGAAACGCACACACGCTGCTCGACCTCATAGCCCGCCTCTTTGCGCGCCAGCTGGCACTGCCGGACAACATCGCGCACCAGGCCCTCGCGCACAAGCGCGTCGGTAAGCTTTGTATCCAGCGCGACGACGGCGGCGCCGTTTGCCAGCTCGGCGGAAACAATACCGGACTTTGTCCGCGTAGAGACGGTGAAGAGCGACGCGTCAAAGCTGCCGTCAAAGCCGGGAACCGAGAGGGTCTCCCCTGCTTCTACCGCAGACACGGCCGCCTGCATTTCCGCGTCGGAAAGCGTCTCGAGCGCCTGCTTCATTTTGTTGACGTTTTGTTTAAGAACCGCGCCCGCAACCTTGAAGTTAACGGTCAGGTATTTGTCCTCCAGCGCGTCGGCGGACGAAAGATACTGCATGGACTTGACGTTTAATTCGTCAAGGATATTCTTCTCGAAAACCCGCAGCTTATCCGCCGCATCGGCATCGCAGCAGACGTACATCGCAGCCAGCGGCTGACGAACCTTGAGCTGCTGCTCGTTGCGCAGGCGCATGGCGACGGCAATCGTCTCGCGCACAAACGCGGTCTGCTCAATAATGCCGTCATTTTGGAAGTCCGCAAGCGGCTGCGGCCAGTCGCTCAAATGGACGGAAATCGGCGCGCTTGGAAGCACTTTTCGCGTCAGGTTCTGCCAGATATACTCCGTCATGAACGGAATGACCGGCGCCATAACCTGCACGGCGGTATTGAGCGCATGGAAGAGCACCCAGTACGCAAGCTGCTTGTCCTGCTCGTCGTCCGCTTTCCAGAAGCGGCGGCGGTTGACGCGGACATACCAGTTGGAAATATCGTCTACAAAGACTTCAAAATCCTTGACAAGCAAATAGACCTTGTAGTCGTCGTAGCACGCCTTGGCGCGCGCAAGGAATTCATTTGTGCGCACCGTCAGCCACAAATCGGTCGGCGTCATTTTGCTCTTGTCGGGCACATAGCCATCAAAATTCGGCTTGTCGATTTTTGCGTATGTCTCAAAGAACGTGTAAATGTTCCAGAACGACAGCAGCTTGCGGCGCGCCTCGTCGCCCAAATTGTAACCGAAACGCACGTCGCTGGCGACCGGCGCGCCCGCATACATGTAGCGGACCGTATCGGCGCCGATGCGCTCGGCGGCCTCGTCGAATTGAATCATGAAGCCGGTTTTGGAAAATTTGGAGCCGTCCTCCGCAACGACGGCGCTATTCGTCAGCACACGTTCATACGGCGCGCGCCCCTCGAGAACTACGCTCATAAACAACAGCGAATAGAACCACAGCCGCACCTGCTCGTGCATTTCGGTGACCCATTCGGCGGGGAAATTCTTTTCCCAGTACGCCTTGTCGCTGAAATATTTAAGCGTCGAGAAAGGCACGATGCCCGCGTCGAGCCAAACGTCGCCGATTTCCGACACGCGGCGCACCGGTTTGCCGCAGTGCGGGCAGCGAATTTCAATTTCGTCTACCCAGGGACGGTGCAGCTCCGGCAGGGCGTCGACTTTTTGGGGGTCGACGGCCAGTTCGCGCAGCTGCGCTTTGGAGCCGACGACCGTCGTATGGCCGCAGTCGCACGGATAAAACGGCAGCGGCATGCCATAATAGCGTTTGCGCGAAATGTTCCAGTCGCCCATATTTGTCAGCCAGTCATGCATACGCTTGCCGTTGGAGGCGGGCTCCCATTTGACGGCGGCGGCAGCCTCAATGAGCTTCGGCTTGATTTCTTCCGTGCGGATATACCACGCCGGAACAAGCCGGAACACAACCTCCGACTTGCAGCGCCAGCAAACGGGATAGCTGTGCTCATGCGGCTCGACCTTGTAGAGCTTGTTGTCCGCCTTTAAGTGCTCGAACACCTCGTCGGCTATCGCGTGGCTGTCCTTGCCGGTCATCCAGTCAAAGCCATCAAGGTATATACCCATGTCGTCAATGGGCATAACCTTGGGAAGGCCGATGCGTTCGCCGAGTTCAAAGTCCTCAATACCGCAGCCGGGCGCAATATGCACAACGCCCGTACCCTCGTCGGCCGCAACGTCCTCCCACGCGACGATTTTGTGCTCGATGCCCGCCTGCGCCGGCAGATACGGGAAGCAGGTCTCAAAATGAAGCCCGACAAGCTCGCTGCCCTTTAAGCCGCGGACAACCTCGATTTTATCATCGCCGAGAACCGGGATGGCGTTTTTCGCAAGATACAGCGTCTGGTCGTCGCTTTTGATGCGCACCTCGACATAGTCGATATCCGGATTCACCGCCAGCGCCACGTTGGACGACAGCGTCCAGGGCGTCGTGGTCCACACCAGGATCTTGCTGTTCAGCTCCAAAACGGGAAGCTTGAAAAAGACGGCGTTGTGCGTCATCAGCTTATACGAACCCGTCATTTCGTGCTCGGAAAGCGAAGTACCGCAGCGCGGGCACCAGGGCATGGGCTTATACTCCCGCTGAATCCAGCCGTGGTCGTCGCAGGTCTTCAGGAAGTGCCAGATGCCCTCGATATTTTCGTCCGTGTTGGTAAAATAGGAATGGTCCCAGTCCATCCACTGCCCGAGACGCTTAGACTGCTCGGTGATAATGGAGGAAAAGTGCTTGACGCGGTCCTTGCAGGCCTGGGTGAACTTGTCCATCCCGTAGTTCTCGATGTCCTTTTTGGTCTGGAAGCCAAGCTGCTTTTCGACCTCAACCTCGACCCACAGGCCCTGCGAGTCAAAGCCGTTCTGATAGCGGCAGTCGCAGCCGTTCATCGCGTGATACCGAATGAAAATATCCTTGATGCTGCGCCCCCATGCATGATGAATACCCATTGGGTTGTTCGCCGTAATGGGGCCGTCCAAAAAGCGGAACATTTTGTTGCCGCGGTTCTTTTCCACCAATTTCTCGAAGCAATGCTCGCGCTCCCAGAAATCCATCATCTCGTGTTCAAGCTCTACGAACTTGTTTTTCTCTTCTGCCACGAGGTACGCCACCTTTCGGTACAAAGTATCATACAGAAAAATATTATATAGAAAAACCGCAGGCAATACAAGGCTTATTTTGAAATTTTTTGCCGGAAACAGAAAAAACCGCGGCAACGCTGCCGCGGTCTCCCTCATTTTTCCTGCTGCGCCGTTTTGTACTTTTCCCGCGTCGCCAGTCCCCCGCGGATATGCCGCTGCGCCTTGTTGACGTCAAGCACTTCGCGAACCTCATGGTACAAAGACGGGCTGATGCGCGAAAGGCGGCTGGCAACGTCCATATGCACCGTGCTTTTGCTGATGCCGAACACCTTGGCGGCGGCGCGCACCGTCGCCTTGTTCGTAACGATATATTCGCCGAGTTCTACGGCGCGGTCCTCTACAGTGTCATGCACGATCATGCCCTCCTTACCGATGTCGGTAATACATATGTTGGAGGGCAAAAATTTATGCTGCATCATTTTGACAGCATTAGTAGGAATTTGCAAGGATATTGCGCCGCGTGCGCCGCAGACTATGACTGCAAACGCAAATCTGCATGAAAAGGAGTGTTAAGAAATGGCGAGCAAAAAGAACGTTGTTCCCGAGGCCCGTGCGGCGCTTGACAAGTTCAAGATGGAGGCTGCCTCCGAAGTGGGCGTCAACCTCAAGCAGGGCTATAATGGCGACCTGACCTCGAAGCAGGCGGGTTCTGTCGGCGGCCAGATGGTCAAAAAGATGATCAAGGCCTATGAAGACGGCATGAAATAACAATCCCATCTTTTCGGACAAAGCGGCGGCCTGTCGGGATTTCCCGGCAGACCGCCGTTGCTGTACTTACGCCTGCGAATAGGTTTGCAAAAAGTCGCGAAGTTCGTCCGTCGCTCGTCCGAGCTCCTTAACCGTCGGCAGATAGACGATGCGCACATGGTCTGGCTCCGGATAGTTGAAAGCCGTCCCCTGCACAAGCAGAATTTTCTTTTTGCGCAGAAAATCGAGCACAAAGCGCTCGTCGTCCTTTATGTTGAATTTCGATTTGTCCAGCCGCGGGAAGATATAAAACGCGGCCTTCGGCTTAACGGCGGAAACGCCGTCAATGGCATTTAGGGCGTTGTAGATAAACGCGCGCTGCTCGTAAATGCGGCCGCCGGGGCAAAGCAGCTCGTCGGCGCTCTGGTAGCCGCCCAACGCGGTCTGGATGATGTGCTGCGCCGGGACGTTGGAGCAAAGCCGCATGGACGAAAGCAGGTTTAAGCCCTCGATATACCCTTTTATCCGGCTCTTGTCGCCGCTTATAACCATCCAGCCGCACCGGAAGCCCGCAACGCGGTGAGACTTGGAAAGGCCGTTAAAGGTCACGCACGGGACGTGCGGCGCCAAAGACGCTATGGAAATATGCGTAAGGCCGTCCATAACAAGGCGGTCGTAAATTTCGTCGGAAAACAGAATCAGACCGTATTTATCCGCGATGCGCACGACCGCCTCGAGCACCTCGCGCGAATACAGCGCGCCGGTCGGGTTGTTGGGGTTAATAAGCACGATTCCCTTTGTGCGCGATGTAATCTTGCTTTCCAAATCCGCAATATCCGGGTTCCATTCGTTTTGCTCGTCGCACATGTAATGCACCGGCGTGCCGCCCGCCAGGGAAACGGACGCCGTCCAAAGCGGATAGTCCGGCGCCGGCAGCAAAATCTCGTCGCCGTTGTCCAAAAGGCCCTGCATGGACATGGTAATCAGCTCGCTGACGCCGTTTCCCGTATAGATATCGTCTACGTCGACGCCGGAAATGCCTTTCAGCTGACAATACTGCATAATGGCCTTGCGTGCAGAGAAAATCCCCTTGGATTCCGAATACCCTTCCGCGTCGGTCAGGGTATGAATCATGTCCCGGATAATTTCATCCGGCGCTGTAAAATGAAACGGCGCAGGGTTGCCGATATTGAGCTTTAAGATTCGCACGCCGTTTGCCGACATGCGGTCGGCTTCGTCAAGCACCGGTCCGCGGATGTCGTAACAGACGTGATCGAGCTTTTTTGACTTTTCGTAGGTACGCACAAAAAGCACTCCTTTCGATCGTTCCTACTATTTTACCCCAAATCGCCGGATTGTCAACAAGCCGCCGAATCGACTCTTGCTTCTTTCCGTCAAATTCTATATAATAAAACTATCCTTTTGGGGAGGTCATGCCATGAACAGCGGATTTTTGAAAGTCGCAGCGGTTTCGCCGCGCGTCACCGTCGGCGGCGTTCGTCAAAATCTCAATATGGCGCTTTCCGCTATAGAAGACGCGAAAGCGCGCCACATAGGGCTTTTGGTTTTTCCAGAGCTGTACTTATCCGCATACACCTGCGGCGACCTGTTTTTGCAGCAGACGCTGCTTGACGCGTGCGAAGAAGCGCTTTCCGAATTGACGAAAGCAACCGCGGATACGGATATCGCCGTCTGCATCGGCCTGCCGCTTGCCTACCAGGGCCGCCTTTACAACTGCGCGGCGGTTCTGCAAAACGGCGCTGTGCTTTCGGTCATTCCCAAAACGTATCTGCCGAATTACAACGAATATTATGAAAAGCGCTGGTTCGCAAGCGGCGACGGCGTTCACGGCGAAGTGTGCCTTGCCGGTCAAAGCGTCCCGTTCGGGCAGACGCTTATCCGCCTTTCCGACACGGTTACGCTGGGCGTGGAGCTTTGCGAAGACCTGTGGGTTCCGACGCCGCCGAGCACCGCGCTGTGCCTTGCCGGCGCTAACGTCATTGCCAACCTTTCGGCAAGCAACGAAGCCGTTACCAAGGACGCGTACCGGAAAAATCTGATTGCCATGCAGAGCGCCAAATGCTTCTGCGCCTACGTCTACGCGTCCGCCGGCGTCGGGGAATCGACGACCGACCTTGTCTTTTCGGGGGCGTGCACCGTAGCGGAAAACGGGGCCGTTCTTTCTGAGGGGGAGCGGTTTGCGTTTCACGGCAGCCGCGCCGTTGCCGACATTGACCTCGACCGTCTCGCTGCGGAGCGCCGCCGCGACGGCTCGTTCGGAGACAACGCGGCCCACGCTTCCCCCGTATCCGTCGTCGCTTCGCGTATTCACCTGCCCTGCACGCCGTTGGAATTTGTAGAGCGAACCGTTCCGAAGTACCCGTTCGTTCCCGCCGACGAACAGGAAAAGGATGCACGCTGCCGTGAAATTTTGTCCATGCAAAGCCACGCGCTTGCAAAACGCATGGCCCATACCGGCGCAAAGTGCGCGGTTGTCGGGATTTCCGGCGGGCTTGACTCGACGCTCACGTTGCTGGTCTGTGCGCGCAGCCTGCAGATTTTGGGGCTGCCCGCCGAGCGCCTGCTGTGCGTAACGATGCCGGGCTTCGGTACGACGAATCGCACCTATCAAAACGCCTGTGCGCTGGTAGAGGCCTTTGGCGCACGGCTTTTGGAAATCCCCATTCGGGATGCGGCGCTCCAGCATATGCGTGATATCGGACATGACCCCGCGGTACACGACGTGACCTATGAAAACACGCAGGCGCGCGAACGCACGCAAATCCTGATGGACCTTGCCAACAAACACGGCGGTCTTTTGGTCGGAACCGGCGACTTAAGCGAGCTTGCGCTGGGCTGGTGCACTTACAACGCGGACCACATGAGCATGTACAGCGTCAACTGCGGCGTGCCGAAAACGCTTGTCCGGCACCTGGTTGAAAACGAAGCCGAGCATTTGCCCGCCGATACCGCCGCCATTTTGCACGATATTTTGGACACGCCCGTCAGCCCCGAGCTGCTGCCGCCCGACGAAGCGGGCAACATTCAGCAGAAAACTGAAGAGACGCTCGGCCCCTATGCCGTGCACGACTTTTTCCTCTATCATTTCCTGCGGTTCGGCACGCGCCCGCAAAAGCTTTTGTTCTTGGCGGCGCGGACGTTCCGGGAATACACCCCCGAGCAGCTGGAAGCCTGGCTGCGGCTCTTTTTGCGGCGGTTTTTTACAAACCAGTTCAAGCGCTCCTGCCTGCCGGACGGGCCGAAGGTCGGCTCCGTCAGCCTTTCGCCGCGCGGCGACTGGCGCATGCCCTCCGACGCAGACAGCGCGGAATGGCTGGACTTCTGAACATAAAGCATAGAAAAACAGCCCGCTTCTGCGGGCTGTTTTGTCTTGGGATAAACACAATTATGTTTCCTTTTTGATGCGGAAAATCCAGCGGAGAAAACCGCCGAGCACCTTCGGACTTTTGACCACTACTACCTGCATACCGTAGCCTCCTCAGCAATTTTTGCACAGCAAAATGCCGCTGACAATCAGGGCAAGCGAAAGCGCAACAACCAAAAAGCCGGATGGAAACACAAGCGCCAGAATAAGTCCTGCGCCAAGCATCACAAACACAAGCCCCAGATTTCCGCTTCTTGCCCTTCTCCTCATGCAGACACCGCCTTTATCGTTGCTACTAACACTATATGCGGCGTCAGAATTTGTGTTCATCGGTCCTTATCCGTTATGAAAATGAGCGCAGTGCCCTCATGTACGGTAATTTCCGCCTCAGAGTCGGCGATTTCATTGCTGACGCCAAGGCCGCAAAACGGCTCCAGCGTCCTGTGCTTGAGCGGATACGCGAACCCGCGAAGCGACACGGTACACGCGCCGCCGACCGGGAAAACGGAAACGTATTTGTCGGCGTCCTTATGCAGAAGCCGCGTCTCCTTTTGCAGCGCAAAAATCTCGTGGTGCTCGTCCGCTATTGTGAGCGCGATGCCCTCGCGCTTCGCCTGCGCGCAAAGGTCCAGATTTGCAAACGTATGATCAAGCCGTCCCCCGGTCGCGCCGAACAAGACGATGTTCCGAAAGCCCCGGGCTGCCGCCTGCCGGTACGCGCAGGCCGTGTCGGTTTCGTCTTTGACCGGATTTAAGCGGATAACCTGCGTTTTCGTGCTTGCGGGCACAGCCACGCCCGAATCAAAGTCGCCGACAACAAGCTGCGGACAAAGTCCCAATTCGCGGCAAAACGCATGGCCCGCATCCGCCGCAATCAGACATGTGTCCGCGCCGATGTACGCTTGGACGCGCTCTTTTGAGACCGGGCTGCCCGCAGCAAATATGGCGCAGTCGGCCTTTTTTACGTTTCCCATTCCTTCTTGTCCTTTACCTCGTTATAAAGCTGCACATAGCTTTGGTGCCGCGAAGCGCTGATTTTTCCGTCTTTTACGGCTTCTACAATCTTACAGCCCTTGTCGCAGGTGTGCGTACAGGTCGTGAATTTGCACTGCCCCAGATACGGTTGAAACTCGCAAAAGCAATCCGCCAGCGCGTCTTTCGGAATCCACTCCGTTTTTTCAAGATCCAACGCCGAAAAGCCGGGCGTGTCAACGATATAGCCGCCGCAGGTTTTGAAAAGCTCCGCCTGCCGCGTTGTATGGCGGCCGCGGCCGAGTTTTTCGCTAACCTCGCCCGTTTCCAGGGCAAGCGTTGCGTCCAGGCGGTTAAGCAGCGAAGTTTTACCGACGCCGGAATTCCCCGTAAACGCGCTGATTTTACCGCTGAGCCAGGCGCGGACGCCGTCCACCCCCTGCCCGGTCGTGTTGGAAACGCAAAACGTCGCGATACCGGCGTTTCGATAAATCTCCGCCAGCGCGTCGGCCGGCTCTTCATCCGTTTTCGTAAAAACGACGGCCGGCTCCATGTGCTTGTATTCCGCAAGCGCCGTCAGCTTATCAATCAGAAGCGCCGACGGACGCGGCACGGAGGTCGAAACCACAATGACCAGCGCGTCGATATTGGCGACCGGCGGACGCAAAAGCAGATTCTTGCGCGGATAAATTTCATCAATCGTGTTTTCCGTTCGCCCATCCGTAACCGTAATGCGCACACGGTCCCCGGCCAGAGGCTTCTGCTGCTTGCGGCGAAACGCCCCGCGCGCACGGCACACATATACCGCACCGGCGGCTTCTACCGAATAGAAGCCGCCGACGCCTTTTCGTATGAGCCCGTCAAATGTCTGAAACTTGTTTTCCATACCGTTACGGCTGCACCGTCAGCGTGATTTCCGTGGTAGGCGTAACTTTGGTGTTGCCCTCCGGATCCTGGGAGACAACAGTACCCGACGTAACGGTGCCGCCGACGTTATTGACAAATACGAAGTTGGAGAAGCCAGCGTTTTCCAGCTTTTTCTCAGCCTCGGAAACGGTCAGCCCGACCACATTGGGCACCGCGACGGGATAGCCAAGCTCCTGTGCGGAAACGGCGGGCGGGTCCTTTGTAAAGTCGATTGTCCCTTTCATGATTTCGGTATCGTCCATGACGACCGAGAACGGAACCGCATTTCCGGAGCCCTGCAGCGTAACCTGCGTCGTGCCGCCGTCCAGACGCACCTCAATCGGGTACCCGTCCACAAGCTTCCCGTCCAGATACACGCGCATGGATGCGCTGGTGTTCGCGTTCGGCCGCTTGACGGAGATCGTCGCAGAGGAAGCGGGCGCTTTGCCGCTGCTGACCACCAGGCTGACAGCCCCGCCGGCGGAAGCCGACTGGTTCGCCTCCGGCGACTGCGAAAGGACCGTGCCGGCCTTTTCCTCGCTGTCCTGCTGGGTCACATTGCCGACCTTTAAGCCCGCGCTTTCAATCAGCTGCTTGGCGACTTCCTGACTGTACCCAATCACATAAGGAACCGAAGTGGCGTTCGGGTCGTCGTTGGTCGCAACGTACAGCGTAATGAGCTGGCCGTCCTCCACATAAGACCCCTCTACCGGATAGGTGTCATAGACGACGCCCTCCTGGGCATTCGGGTCATAATTCGTAATGACCTTGACTTCAAACCCTTCCCCGCGAAGCTTCGACTGCGCTTCATCCACGTTCAGGCCGATAATCCCGGTAAGCTGCGTGCTGTCCTCGTTATAGGCGATTTCCAGCGTAATGGTGCTGTGGATGCGCACCTTCGTTTCCGCCTCCGGGTCCTGCGTCAAAACCGTGCCGGGTTCGGCGTCCGCACTGTAAACCGATTCGGTCTCAAAGGTGAAATTGTCGGTATATTCCGCATTGTTGGAAATTTCATCGTTGAAATTCTTGCCGACAAAATTCGGAACCTCCACCCGGCGCGCCGTAACGCCGAAATACACGCCGACAAAAATCGCGACCAAAACAACCACGCCGGCAAGGACGCCGAACAGAATCGGCAGCGTTTTGTTGGACTTTTTGTCCTCTTCCGCCTCCTCTTGCGTCTCCGGCTGCTTGGGCGGCTGCTCGCGCACAACCGGCTTTACCGGCACGGCGCCTTTTTGCGAAACATATTTGGTCGGCTCATTGTCCACAAAATAATTGTAGTCAAATTTCACAGACGGATTTTTCCGGAAAGCGTCCAAATCCATCAGCATTTCGGAAGCCGACTGGTAGCGGTTGCGCGGATTCTTCTGCATGGCGCGCATCGTGATCTGCTCAAGGCCGAGCGGAATCTCGGGATTGATTTCACGCGGGCGCTTAGCCTCCTGCTGCAGCTGCATAATCGCTACGGAAACGGCGCTGTCCGACTGGAAGGGAAGCTGTCCCGTCAGCATTTCGTACATCACGACGCCGACGGAATAAATATCCGCCTTATCATCGGTGATTTCGCCGCGGGCCTGTTCCGGGGAAATGTAGTGGACGGAGCCGATGGCGCTTTCCGTCATGGTGCGCGTGTCCCCGCGCGAGAAGCGGGCAATGCCAAAGTCGCTGACCTTAATGGTGCCGTCCTGCAAAAGCATGATATTCTGCGGCTTGATGTCGCGGTGCACAATGCCCTTGTCGTGCGCGTGCTGGAGCGCCTTAAGAATCTGGTTGACAAAGTGGACGGCTTCTTTCCAGTTGACGACCTTCTGCTGCTCGATATATTCCTTGAGCGTGATACCCTCGATATATTCCATCACGATATATTGCAGCCGGTCCCCAAAGCTGACGTCGTAGACCTTGACAATGTTCGGATGGGAAAGCACCGCGATCGCCTTGGCTTCATTTTTGAAACGGCGGCGGAATTCTTCGTTCGCCAGAAATTCCTCTTTCAAAATCTTGATGGCAACAATCCGGTCGTCGATATTGTCATAGGCCTTATAGACGACCGCCATACCGCCGACGCCGATAATTTCGCGGATTTCATATCTGCCGTCCAAGCGTTTTCCACAGTAGTTTTCCATCGTTCCATCTCCTTAATATGCAAGCGTTACCGCGGTGACATTATCGCCGCCGCCGTTTTGAAGCGCCCGGGAGACCAGCCGCTCCGCAAATTCGTAATACGTTCCGTTTACAAGCGTACAAATTTCTTCGCTTTCCACATAATTGGAAAGACCGTCCGTACACAAAAGCAGGATGTCGTCGTTTTCCATGGCGCGCTCAAAGAAATCGATGCGGACCTCCGGCTGTACGCCGAGCGCGCGCGTGATGATGTTTTTCTGCGGATGCAGCTTTGCTTCCAGCTGCGTGATTTTCCCGGTCTCGACCATATCCTGCACCATGGAATGGTCGCGCGTCAATTGCTCGAGCTTGTCGCCGGAAAGCATATACGCGCGGCTGTCGCCGACATGTGAAATATATGCCATATGTTCGGTTACGATAGCGCAGACAACCGTGGTGCCCATGCCGGAAAACTCCGGATTGGCCTGCGCAATGTCGTACACGCTGACGTTCGCCGCGTTGATTGCCGAAACAAGCAGGTTTTTAATCGAGCGGCCCTGCATGGATGCGCGATATGCGGATGTGATGCGCTCCGAAATGACCTTTACCGCCGTTGTCGCGGCAATATTGCCGCCGGCAACGCCGCCCATTCCGTCGCAGACGACCGCCCAGGCAACGCCCTCGGGCAACTCCCCGGTCGCATAGGCGTCCTGGTTGGTTTCCCGAACGCGGCCGACATCCGTTTTTGCTGCAATTTTCAAGCCATCACCTTCTTTTTGGCTGACAGAATCATTCGGTTTGTATTGCTTCGGACGCCGCCAGTTTTTTTGCGCGCAGCTGCCCGCAGGAGGCGTCAATATCTTCGCCGAGCGTCCGGCGCACAGTAACGGTAATCCGATGCTGCTCTAAGATTTCAGAAAAGCGGCGCAGACGCTGCGCGCGGCTTTTCCGGTACGCGGTTTCCCGAACCGAGTTGACCGGAATCAAATTGACATGGCACAGCATGCCGTGCAGCCTGCCCGCGAGCTCCAGCGCGCAGGCGTCGGAATCGTTTACGCCGTCAATCATCGTATATTCAAAGGAAATGCGCCGCGAGGTTTGCAGCGTGTACTGCTTGCACGCGCGCAGCAGCTCCTCTATTCCCCAGGTACGATTGACCGGCATAAGCTTAGAGCGAATCTCGTCGTTCGGCGCGTGCAGAGAAATCGAAAGCGTCAAGCCGAGTTTTTCTTTCGCAAGGTCATAAATGCGCGGAACCACGCCGCAGGTGGAAAGCGAAATGTGCCGCATGGATATGTTCAGCCCGTCCGGGTCGGTAACCAGGCGCAGAAAGCGCAAAACATTATCGTAATTGTCCAGCGGCTCCCCGGTGCCCATTAAAACGATATGGGATATCCGCTCCCCCATATCCGCCTGCGCGGTCCGAATCTGCGCAAGCATTTCCGACGCGGTCAAATTCCGCTTGAAGCCGCCGATGGCCGACGCGCAAAACGAACAGCCCATTTTGCAGCCGAGCTGTGTGGAAATGCAAATAGAAAGGCCGTATTTATAGCGCATGACCACACATTCCGCAAATTCGCCCGGCTCAAATTCGAGCAAGTACTTAACCGTCCCGTCCGTTTGCGAGCAGAGCTTGGTATCCATCGTGCAGGTCGGAATATAACAGGTACTCGCAAGTTCGGTGCGGAAAGACAGCGGCAGATTCTGCATTTGTGAAAAGCTGGATACGCCTTTTTCCTGCAGCCAGGAAAACAGCTGCGCCGCACGGAACCTGGGCTGCCCCATAGCAGAGACCAAGGCTTCCAACTCTGCGCGGGTCATGGAACAAATATCCGTTTTCTTCATGTAACGCTCCGAAGCCGCGCGATGAAAAAGCCGTCCGTTCCATCCTTATGCGGCATAAGGGTTCTGTACGCACCCTCCTTTTGAAAATCGGGATGCGCACGCAAAAATCGGTCGCACACGTCCTCATTTTCCGCGTGCGAAAGCGTGCAGGTCGAATACACCAGCAGCCCGCCGCGGCGTAAATATTTTGACGCATGTACCAAAATATTATACTGTATTTCACATAGATTGTCAATCAAGGTTAGCGCGCGGAACCGGATTTCCGGCTTTCTGCGCAGCACGCCGAGCCCCGAACAGGGCACGTCGCACAGCACGCGGTCCGCGAGACCAAACAGCTCCGGACGCGCAATTGTCGCGTCCTGCGGCTTGGCGTTTATCATCGTGATTCCAAGGCGGCGTGCGCCCGATTCCATCAGCTGCACGCGGTGCGGATGCAGGTCGAACGCCAAAATCTCTCCCCGGTTCTGCATAAGCTCGGCGGCCGTGAAGCTTTTTCCGCCCGGCGCGGCGCACAAATCCAGCAGCGTCATGCCGGGAGACAGGTCGAGCGCCTGTACGCACATGCCGCTCGCCGTGTCCTGAACATGAAAAAGGCCCTCTTGATACGCGCAAAGCTCTTCCGATATGTTTCCCTTTCGCACGGTTAAGGTGTCAGGTAAGGCGCCCAAATCGGTCTGCACGCCCTCCTGCGCCAATCGGTCCATCAGCGCCGCAGCGTCGGTTTTCAAGGTGTTGACGCGCAGCACGACCGGTGCGCCGCCAAAGGAGGCGGCTAAAAAAGACTGCGTATCGGCTTCGCCGTATTCCCGGAGGAAATGTTCTACCAACGGCTTTGGGCAGCTGTATCGGACGCTCCAATCATAAATCCGGTCTCCGGTTTCGGGATAGGCAAGCGGCGTTTCGCAAAGCCTGCGCAGAACCGAATTGACAAGCCCCGCCGCAAAAGCGCAGCCGTTTTTTCGCATGAGCCGCACGCTTTCGTTCACGGCGGCGCTTTGCGGGACCTTATCCATAAAATAGATTTGGTAAGCGCCAAGGCGCAGCGCGATAAGCACCTCCGGCCGCAGCCGCTTTATGGGCTGACGCAAAAAGGCCGCAAGCAGCGAGTCCAGGGTAATTTGCCGTTCCAGCACGCCGTATACCAACGCCGTAACAAAGGATTTGGCGCACGCCGGCGGCGTCCGCTTCAGCGCCGCGTCCAAAGCAAGATTCGAATATGCTTTTTCCCGTTCAACGCGCACAAGCACCTGAAACGCAATCTGACGTTCGGTCATAGTCTCAATTCCTTCTAACCAGCAGCCGCAGCAGGTTTGCCGCCGTAACCGCAAACGCGGCGACATACGTCATGGCTGCGGCGCGCAAAACCTTTGCCGCGCCGTCGCGCTGCGCACCGGAAAGCAAGCCGGTCTCGTCGATAACCGCCAAGGCGCGTCGGCTGGCGTTGAATTCGACGGGAAGCGTTGCCAGCTGGAATAGCATAACGGCGACATAAAAGATAATGCCAAACAGGACAAGCGGCCGAATGCTGAAAATCAGCCCTGCAATGGCAAGCGGCCAGGAAATCTGTGAAATAAGCTGCACCGGCTTGAGCAGCGCGTTGCGCACCTTGATTGGGCCGTAGCCGAGCGCATACTGCGCCGCATGACCCGCCTCGTGACAGGCTATCCCGACCGCCGCAACGGAGCAGCCGCCGTAAACGGCGTCCGACAGGCGGATTGCGTTGGTTCGCGGGTCGTAGTGGTCGTTCAGGGTGCCGCGGACGTGCTCGACGCGAACGCCCTGGACGCCGTAGTGCGCAAGCACCGCTTCTGCCGCCTGCGCGCCGGTCAAGCCGCGTAAATTCGGCGTTTGGCTGTAGCGCTTATAGGCGGACTGCACATGCAGCTGTGCAAACAGAGACAGCAGCAGCGCCGGTACCACAAATAGAACATAAGAATATAAGTTCATAATCGCCCTCACCTATGGTCAAAGCAAGCAAAAACCGGCTTTCATGGGATGCCCGGCCAAATACGCCGCGGCCGGCATCGGCTTTTTCCCTTCCGGCTGAACCTGCGTAATGCAAACCGCCCGGCCGTCGCCGCACACAATGCAAATCGCGTCTTTTTCCGGTACAACCGTACCGGCCGGCAGGTCGAAAGCCGTTTCGGAAAGCACGCTTGCAAGCGCCTTGACACGTTTGCCCTGCACATGAAAGACCGCGCCGGGATACGGCGAAAGCCCGCGAATATGGTCATGCACCGTTTTTGCGGGCTGCAAGAAATCGATTGGGCAAAGGTCCTTGGTCAAAAGCGGCGCATAAGAGCTTTCGCCCGTTTGCGGCGTCGGAGAAATCGTCCCGGCTTTCAGCCCTGCCAGCGTATCGGAAAGCAATTCCGCGCCGAGCGGCGACAAAACGTCGTGCAGCTCGCCGGCCGTCATATTGTCTTCGATTTTGACCGCCTTATACAACAGGATATCCCCGGTGTCAATGCCCTCGTTCATCCGCTGCGCCGTCACGCCGGTCTGCGTTTCGCCGTGCAGAATCGCCCACTGCATGGGCGCCGCGCCCCGGTATTTAGGCAGCAGAGACGCATGAATGTTGACGCAGCCGAACCTTGGAAGCTCCAAAATTTCGGCGGGCAGAATCTTTCCGTAGGCGACAACCGCGATAACCTCCGGCGACAGTTCCCGTAAAAGGGAAAGCGCTTCACCGTCGCGCAGCGTTTTGGGCTGAAAA
>CASGAS010000001.1 GCA_949299505.1 uncultured Eubacteriales bacterium | reverse complement strand
GTACGATACGAAAAGAAAGAAAATCGGAGGAGAACATGGAAGATACGTTTCAGACGCCGCAAAAGCTGTCCCGCCGCGCGCTGCGGCTCATGCGCCTGACGTCGGGGATTCGGATGCTGATTCTGTTCGCGCTGTTCTGCGCGGCGCGGACCGGGCTGTGCGCGCTTGAGCTGCCGACGGCGGGCACGGTGGTGCTGTGCGTCGGCGCGGGGTACTGCCTGCTTGATTTTCTGCTGCTGCCGCAGCTGCGCTACCGGCGCTACCGCTACCTGTTGGCGCAGGACCGGCTGGAAATTTCCGAGGGCGTGCTGTTCCAAAAACGCACCGTCGTTCCCGTGGACCGCATCCACCAAATCGAAATCAGCAGCGGACCGCTCGACCGGCTGTGCAAACTTGCGCGCGTCGAGGTCACGACGGCGGGCGGCACGGCTGTTTTGGGCTTTTTGGAGCAGGAGCAGGCGGAGGCGGTCGCAAAGGGGCTGCACACGCGGCTCAAGGAAAGGCTTTCGCGCCCCGGGGAGGCCGACGATGTTTGAGACGCCGCGCCGCAACCATCCGTATTATATTGTCGAGCGCACCGGCATTGTTCTGCTCGCCGCGCTTTTCATCTTTTGGACGCAGTGGGAAGACGAGCTGCCCGAAAATTTCTGGGAACAGCTGTTTTCGGCGGCCTGGCGGGAAACGCTGTCCGGCGCGCTCGCAAACGGGCGGTTTTTGCTGCTGCTTGCCGCCGGCGTCGTCCCGCTGGTGACGCTTTTGGCGCTTTTGTGGAGCGTGTATGCCTGGAAGCGCACGACGTTCTGCGTGCGCGCGGGGGTGTTCTGCTACACCGCGCGCCGGGGCTTTACGCAAAAGGAAACGCGCGTGCCGCTCGCGGCCGTTTCCACCGTCAGCGTCCGCCGTTCCCCCATAAAGCGGCTGTTTTCACTCGCGTCGGTGCGCGTGGAGCTCAACTCCGCCGCCGGGGCAAGAACGAAGCTGACGCTCGTTTTAACGCTGCGGGAAGCGGAGGCGTTCGCCCGCTTTTTAGAAGCGCAGAAGGCGGCCGCAAAAGACATGGACGGCGAAATTGCCGAAACGCCCGCAAAGCTGACGCGGCGCTATTCGCCCGTTGAGGTGCTCGTGCATGTGCTGCTGGCCATCTCCTTCGTGCCGCCTGTTCTGCTGCTTTTTCTGTGGGCAACCCAGTTTCTGCCCGGGATGCGCGACGGCGCGGGCGGAATTGCGTTTCGGGTGATTCTTCTTGCCATCGCCGCCTTTCTCTTTTCGACCGGCGCCGTGCAGTTTGCGCGGCTGTTCGGCTACACGGTAACGGCGGACGACGCGCGCGTCACCGTTTCGCACGGGCTTTTTAACCGGCAGACCTATACTTTTTCGCCGAACAAGGTCAACGCCGTAACCGTCCGCCAGAGCATGCTGGCGCGGCTTTGCAAGCGCGCGTATGTCGAAGTCAGCGTTATGGGCTACGGCAATGAAAAGGAGCGGCCGCTGCTTTGCCTGTATGCCCCCGAACAAGAAGCGGAGGCGATTTGCCGCGCGCTGACGGCGGATTTCGGCGACCTTTCCGACGAAAAAAAGCCCGCGCACGCCGGCATTGTGCAAAAGCGGCTGCTGCACGCGGGCAAGTGCCTTTTGCTGTTCTGCGCCGTCGCGCCGTTTTCGCTGCCCGCGGGGGCCGCGCTTGCGGGCGCCTGGCTTTTATACGGCGAAGTCGAGCACAAATTCGCGGCGCGCATTACGCGGCTCTGCCTTTCCGAAACGGGGCTTCGCTACACGTCCGGCGGGTTCCGCAAAACCGTGCGCTATGTGCGCTACGGCGACATCCAGCAGCTCACTTCAAAAACCGACCCGATACAAAAGGCATTCGGCAACGCCCGGCTTTCCTGGATTGTGCTGGCCGCCTCAACGGACCGGCTGATGAAAACGACGTATTTTACCGAGGAGGTCCGGCTCGCCTTGGCCGAGCGCATCGCCGCCGCACCGGACGCTTCCACCCGGCTTTGGGCGTGAGAACGCCGTATGGCTTTGGAGGTTCTCTTTTTGCCCTTGCTAAAAACAGATTCCTGTGCTACACTATTGTGCGTAATTTCTGAAGAAGGTGAAACAGATATGTCCGGACACTCCAAATGGAGCACCATCAAACGCAAAAAAGAAAAGACCGACAACGCCCGCGCCAAGGTATTCACCAAAATCGGGCGCGAAATCGCCGTCGCCGTCAAGGCGGGCGGCCCGGACCCGGCGGCAAACTCCAAGCTCAAGGACGTCATCGCCAAGGCCAAGGCCAACAACGTGCCGAACGACAACATTGAGCGCATCATCAAAAAGGCGGCGGGCGAAGGCAACGCCGACAATTACGAGGACGTGGTGTACGAGGGGTACGGCCCGTCGGGCATTGCCGTCATCATTGAAGCGCTGACCGACAACCGCAACCGCACCGCCGCGGACGTGCGCCACGCGTTCGACAAATTCGGCGGCAACATGGGCACGTCGGGCTGCGTCTCCTTTATGTTCACCCGCCAGGGCGTGCTCATCCTCGACAAGGAGGACCTCGACGAGGACAAGCTCATGGAGGACGCGCTGGAGGCGGGCGCTTCCGACTTTTTGTCGGACGGCGACGTCTATGAAATCCGCACCGAGCCCAACGACATGGGCGGCGTACGCGACGACTTAACCGCCAAGGGCTATTCGTTCCTGTCGGCGGAGGTTGAGTATATCCCCTCGACCTACACGAAGCTCGAAAAGCCGGAGGACATTCAGAACATGGGCCGGATGCTGGAGATGTTTGAGGAAAGCGACGACATCCAGGCGGTCTACCACAACTGGGAAAACGAAGACGACTACGAATAACCCGAAGCGAATTTGCGGCGCGCCACAGACGGCGCGCCGTTTTTTCATGGACTTTTTTTACTTCCTGTGCTACAATGCAGACAGAAAATCAAATTTGACGGGAGGGTCCCTTATGAAGCTTTGGAAACGAATCGGCCTTGGCGTGGGCGGCGCGGTACTCGCGGGTCTGCTGGCGTTCGGCGCATCCTTTGTCTGGTATTATCCGCACTACCGGCAGCAAAAGGAGGCGCGCACGGTCGCCGTGCAAACCACCGGCGGGCAGGTTCGGGTCATGAGCTGCAACCTGCGCTGCTTAAATCCGCTTGATTTCGGCAAGAAAAACTGGTTCTACCGCGCCGATTTGCTCCTGGACGGCGTCGTGCAGGCCGCCCCGGACGTCATCGGCTTCCAGGAGGCGACCAAATGGCAGTACGCGTACCTGTGCGACGTGCTGCCGGAATACAAGTCCGTCATCACCTACCGCGACAAGACGGTCAATTCCGAGGGCTGCCCGGTCTTTTACCGCGCCGACCGGTACACGCTGCTCGACGAAGGCTCCTTCTGGCTTTCCGAAACACCCGGGGAGATGAGCAAGGACTGGGACGCGGCGTGCTACCGCATTTGCAGCTACGTTGTCCTCGAAGAAAAGGCGACCGGCGCGCAGTTCGCCGTATTCAACACGCACCTGGACCATGTCAGCGACTTAGCGCGCATCAACGGGATTCATGTGGTGCTTGACAAAATGCACGAGATCGGCGACTTGCCGGCGGTGCTCATGGGCGACATGAACGCGACGGAAAGCTCGGACACCTATAAAAGCGCGGCGGAGAGCTTTTTGGACGCCAAATACCAGACCGAAAACGCGGTCACGGGCGCGACGTATCAAAACTGGGGCGAAGCGCTGCAAAACGACTGCATCGATTACATTTTCACGTCCAAAACCGGCTTTACGGTCGAATCCTTCCGGGTGCTCAGCGAAACGCAGAACGGCGTGTATACAAGTGACCACTTCCCGCTTGTCGCGCAGCTTCGCCTGACCGAGGTGGCGGCCGATGCCTGATATTCTGCAAGCAAAGGCCGATTTGCTTTCGGTCGTCCGGGCGGCGCTGTGCAGCGAGCCGGCGCCGGACGTGCGGCAATTCTCCGACCCGGCCGCCGTTTGCCGATTGGCCAAGCAAAACGCCGTGCAGGCGCTGGTCTATCTGACCTTGGAACCGCAGCTTCCCTTGCTGCCGCCGGAAAACGCGGCCGCGCTGAAAAAGGCGTTTCAGCTTTCCGTTTTTCGCGAGGCGGCGCAGCAGGCTTTTTTGTCGTCGCTGCGCGAACGGTTCCGCGACGACGGCATTGATTTCATGCTTCTCAAGGGCACGCACCTAAAAGCCCTGTATCCCGCACCGGAAATGCGCTTTATGGTGGATATGGACGTGCTGGTGCGCGAAGCGGACGTCCCCCGGGCGCAGACGGCGCTGCAAAGCCTGGGACTTACGCTGCACCTGGATAACGGAAAAGATATTATCTATATGAAAAAGCCGTTTTTAACGGTGGAGCTGCACCGCGCCCTGTTCCAATCGGACGACCCGCGCTATCCGCATTTCCTGGACGTCTGGGCAGGCGCCGAAGCGGTTTCGGAGCAGGAATACAAAATGTCGGACACGGAGCTCTATGTCTACACGCTGGCGCACCTTGCCGAGCACTACACGGCCGCCGGGTCGTGCTTCCGGCCGGTCATGGACCTATACCTGCTGGAAACGAAGGCCGCGGTCGATTTTTCCGCTGCCGAGGCACGGTTTCGGGAGATGGGGCTTTTCGCCTTTGCCGAAAATGTCCGCGCGCTTTGCCGCGTCGTATTCGGCGGTGAAAAGGCAACCGACACGCTGCGGCTGATGGAAAATTTCATCGTGCTCGGTCCGCCCGTTCGCCATGCCGGCGCCGCGTCCGCCGCCGCCCAAACCGGGCACAGCCGCCTGCGCCGCCTGTTCGGCGCGGCCTTTCCGGGGCTAAGGCACATGCGCCTGCGCTATCCCGTGCTCCGAAAAGCGCCGTTCCTGCTGCCGGTCTTTTGGCTTGTGCGCCTGATGCAGTACGCCTTCACCAAAGACAGAGCGCTCGCGCGCAAACGTGAAGCGCTGCTGCGCGCCGACCAGAAAAGTGCGGACGTGCTGACGAAAATTTTTGAAGCGTCCGGCCTGTAAAGAAAAATTTTCCATCGCATACCGTTTCTCTTGCCGGGCAAACTTACGGTGAGGTGAGAACGATGGATAAAAACAAGAAAAAGCACAGCGGCACTGCCCCGACGAACCAGCCGAACACCCCGGCCGGGACGAACGAGCAGCCCGAAAACCGACGCGGCGACGATACGCCGGCGGCGGAAAACCGGAAATAAGAAACGAACGGCTCCGTGTTTTGCGGGGCCGTTCGTTTTGCTTGTTTTCAGCTGTGCGCGGGGATTTCTTCGTAATAAAGCGTCTGCGCCGCTATGCTTTCCGGCGCGGCAGCCGTTTGCGCATAGGCGAGCTTCAGCCGCGCGTACGCCGCGGGCGCGGTCAGCGCATACAACGGACGCGCCCCGCTTTGCAAAAGCACGTTTGTGCTTGCATATTGCGCCGCCGCGCGCTTGACGGGCGCCAAATAAACGTCCACGCCGCGTTTTTGCAGCTGTTCTATAAAGGGCGCCAGCGTCTGCGGCGCGGTGCCGGAATGATACCCCCACAAAAGCACCGCCGCCGTATCCGCAAAAAAGGCGGACGCGTCCGGGCGCATACCCGGAAAGCAGCGCAGCAGAACGACGCGCTTTGCAAACCGCGGCGGGGACGAAAACAGAGCGGGCAAGGGGCGGCGCAAAGCCGTCCGCCCGGGCAGGTCCGGCGAATCGACAAAAACGACCTCGTCCTTTTCGCATTCCGCCAGCGGCGCGCCGGCCGACGAAAAAGCGTCGGCAAAGGGGTCGGCCTCCAAAAGACGCGTTGCAAGATGAATCGGACAGCCCCCGTCCGCTTGCCCGAACGGGACCGCAAAGCCCGCGCCGCCCGCTTCGATGTACCGCACCGCCGCGCGCAAATTCAAAAGGCCGTTGGCTTGCGGCAGGTCGAGCACATGGTTGGACGACACAAAGCAGACCGGCTTTGTAAAATGCCGGCAGGCCATGGCCGCGAGCGACGCCGTAAAGGGCAGCGTATCCGTCCCGTGCAGGACAATCACCCCGTCAAACGGTTCGCTTTCCGCGGCGAACAGCGCGGCGAGCAGCCGCGCATAAAAGGCGTCGTCGGCATTTTCGGAAAGCACCGCGCAAATCTGGCGCACCGTAAAGCGCACGCCGTCGGCGTACCGGTCGCGGTACAGCTGCAAAAGCAGCGGCGTCCGGCTGCCGTCGGCGTCTATGCCGCCCGCGCCCGCCGCGCTTCCGATGGTGCCGCCCGTTGCAAGCATAAGCAAATTCATTGCCGTTCCTCCGCATTTAGTTTCTCCACCGCCGCGCGGTACTGCGCATACGTTAGAAACGTGTTGAGCGTCTCCAGCATGGCGTTGGCGCTCATACGCGCGGGCAAATCAAGCGCAAAAAGCAGCCGCCGGCGTTTTTCGGCGCTGTCCGGTCCGCCGGAAAGACCATCCAAATACAGGTCTGTTTTGGTGATGGCACGGCGCGGCTGCTGCGGCGTCTGTTCCGCCGTCAGCCCCGCTTTGCGCAGCGCTTCCAAAAGCGCGTCGGTCCGCATACCCTCCACCCCGAGCTTGCCCTCCTTGGAGGGCGCGTCCTTGCGGCGTTCCTTGCCGAATACGTCGGGGATGTAAACGTGCGTGACGTATTCCGGCGGGACAATGCCGTTTAGAAAATTGCGAATCACAAAGCCCGCCGCATCGCTGTCCGTCAAAACGACGAGGCCGCGCTCGCGCGCAAGGCGCTGCAGAAGCCGCTGTTTTTCCTTATCCTTGAAAATGCCAAAGCCGTCGGTCGTGAGAATCAGCGTATCCAAAAGCGACGACAGACGGATTTTATCGTATTTTCCCTCGACGATGACCGCCTGGCTCAGCCGAATCATCGCCGTTTCCCCGCAGACAACGCCGAAAGCTGCACAAGCAGCCGTTCGAGCACGAGCGCAGCGGGCGCGCCGCCGGTTTTCAGCGCGCGGTCCGCCGCCGTACACAAATCGAGCGCGCGTCGCAGCGCGTCCGGCGATAGGGCGTTTGCATCCCGCGCGGCGTTGCGCAGACGGAATTCCCGGCCCTTATACGAAAAGAGCTTCGCCGGCGCCGTGCTCGTCTCCCCTGCCTCCAGCGCCAGCTTGACGCGGTACATGTCGACATACGCGCCCACAAGCGTCCCGAGAATCAGCTCCGGCTTTTCCTTGTCCTGCAAAAGCTTTTCGAGCACCGAAAGCGCGCGCGCACAGTTGCCGGCGGAAAGCGCGCGGGTCAGGTCAAACACATTTGCCTCCAGCGAGCGCGTAACGACCGCGTCGATATCCGCTTTGGAAATCGCGCCGCTCCCCTGCTTATAGGCGCACAGCTTTTCAAGCTCCCCGAGCAGGCGGTGCAGGTCGTTGCCGACGGTCTCCGCCAGATACCGCGCCTGCTGCCCGTCGAGCGTGCAGCCGCGTTTTTCCGCGCCTGTGCGCAGGGTCTTGACAAGCGCCGGCATGTCGAGCCGGTCAAAGGCAACGGCGGCGCCGCATTTTGCGACGGCGTCTATCACCGCGCGCCATTTGGCGCTTTTTTTGGCGTCCACGCGGCATTCGTCTTGCCAAAGCAGCAGCACGGCGTTCTCGTTCGGGTCGGCAAGGTACGCGTCCAGCCGCGCTTTGTCGGCGGCGGGCAGCGCGTCGAGCGCATAGTCGCACGCAACGACGCACATGTATCCGCCAAAGGCGGGCAGCGTTTCGGCGGCGTCCAGCGCGTCGGCAAGCGCAGCGCCGTCGGTCGCGTCGTACTTTTTATAGTTGAAGCCCTCCATGCCGGGCGACACGCACGCGCGCACCAGGCGGTCGGCGTACAGCTGCTTAAGATAGCTTTCCTCGCCGTAAAACAGGTATACGCGGGCCGGTTCGCCGCTTTTGAGTTGCTTTTGCAGGTCTGCGGGAGAAAGCGCGGGCATGGGTTCACATCCTTTCGTATTGGAACGTTCCGTCCAAAAAGGCCAGAATCGAAATGCTGCCGTTTTCGGCGGTGGTGCAGACCGTCCGGCTGCGCAGCGCGGGGAAATCGGCCGCATCGTCCCGGTCGGTTGAAAGCACCGTCAAAGAAAAGTCGGCCGCGTCCGTGTTTTGGGGCATGTCCCCCGTGCAGATAAGCACCGCGCCCGACGCGCCCTGTAAATCGTTGTCGGGCGTAAAGGAAACGACCGCGTAAAACGCGCCGTACAGAATTTCGGCGTACCGGTACGCGCCCGCGGCCTGCACCGCGACGGTGAGCGTGTCGTTTGCAAACCGCAGCGTTTCCCGCGCGACGAGGTGCTTTTCTTCGCCCACGGGCAGCGTGTCGGGGTCAAGCTCCGGCGCATAATAGAGCGTATGCACCGCCAGCCGCTTGCCAAGCTCCGCCGCACCGGAGGAAACGCTGTCGTCCGCGCCGGGCAGCACAAGCGCGTCAATGGCGGTCGCCCCGTACTTAGACAGTATAGCATAGATTTCGGAATCCGCAAAGTAGTCCCCGCCGCAGCCGAGCACAACAGTCTCGCCCCGGCAGGTCAGCACAATACCCGCGCCCGCCCCGACGTCGGCGACGGCCAGCTGCAGCGCGCTGCGCGCACGCAGGTGCGTTCCGACGTTGCACGCGAGAAACGCGGCGCACAGCACGGCGGCGCAAATCTGCATGGCGCGCTTTTTCGGGCGGCGCAAAAGCAGGAAAAGGGCGGCGGCAAAGAACGCGATGGCCAAAAGCAGCCCGGACAGGTCGGATTGTATGGGCAGCAGCACCTCCGGCAGGCTGCCAAGCGCCTGCGTCACCGAAATCAGATAGCGCGCCGACAAGCCCGCGAAAAACAGGACCACGTCGCCAACCGGCCCCGCCGACGCCAGAGCCGCGCCCAGAGAGCCGAGCACCATGGCGGCGTTGCCCGCCGTGAGCATCAGCAGGTTCGCGGGCAGCGTGACGAGGGAAAAATTGCCGATTGCCCAAAGCTGCACGGGCAGTGTGAACGCACCGGCGGCGGCCGTGACCGCTACGGCGGAAGCCAGAGCCGAAGCGCCGCGCCGAAAAAGGCCGGCGGGCAGCTTGGAAAACGGCCGCACCAGCACACGCTCCAGGGGCTTTGCGCAAAGCAGGATGCCCAGCGTTGCAAATACGGAAAGCAGCAGCGATAAGGAGCGCGCGGCATACGGATTGGCGCACAGCATCACGCTCAGCGCCAGCCCCATGGCGTTGAGCGAATCGGATTCCCGGCGGAAAAATTCCGCGGCGTAGATCATGCCGAGCATGACCGCGGCGCGCAGAATGGACGGCGCGGCGCCGGTCAGCAGCGTAAAAAAGCAGATGAACGCAATGCCGACGGCAGAGGCGGTCCGCCGGCGCAGGCCGAGCTTGCGGAACACGGCGAACAGCAGCATGGTCCAGACGGTCAAATGCAGGCCGGAGACCACCAGAATATGGGAAATGCCCACGGCGCGAAAGGCGTTGTTGAGCCGATCGGGCAGCGTATCGTCCGAGCCGAACGCAATGGCGGCAAGCAGCGCGCCGGTATCGCCCGGCAGCTCGGTCAAAAGCACCTGCGTAAGCCGGGCGCGCAGCTGCAAAATATACCCGGAAAGGTCGGTGCGCACGCCGGACTCCACAAGCACCTCCCCGGTCGGGTACCCACCCAGCGTCAAATCCTCCGTGCGGTAATATTCCAGCACGTCCGCCCCGCCGCTGTCGCCGAGCACAAAGGTTTTGACCGTACAGGAAACGCGGTCCGCCGCCGTCAGGTCCAGCGGCGTGGTCGTCACGAGCCGCAGCCGTTCGGCACAGGGCGCGCCGTCCGCGGTATCCAGCTGCAGCAAATAGTAATTCCGGCCGCCGTCCTGCCACGGAAGCTGCTGAAGCACGCCGCGCACCGAGACCTCGCGGTCGGCAAAGCGTTCCGCTGTGCGGGCCTGCCGGCCGGCGGAAACCAGAAGCAGCGCCGCCGAAAGCGCGACCGCGGCAAAGGCGGTCGGCAGCGTCCGGTCGCGCCGGGACGCCCGAAAGACCAAGGAAAGCGCAAAGGCGATGAGCGCGGCGCAAAGCACCGCACCCACCGCCTTCGTCGACGCGTCCGTACCGAGTGCGAACAGCGTAAGCAGCATGGAAAAGCCGATAACGCAGAACGGCCGTACCATCAGACGAGCCGCGCGCCGAGATTCGGACCGGAAAGCACGTGGAAATGCAGGTGCATAACCGTCTGCCCCGCGCCGCGCCCGCAGTTGTTGATGATGCGGTAGCTTGAAAGCCCGAGTTCTTTACAAAGCTTTGGAATAACCGTAAAAATGTGCGCAAGCGCCGCCGCTTCGGCTTCGGTCACGTCCGCCATGGACGCGACGTGCGTTTTCGGCACGACTAAGAAGTGCGTCTCCGCCTGCGGGTCGATGTCGTAAAACGCATAGCAGATCGCATCCTCATACAGCTTTTTGGACGGGATTTCCCCGGCAATGATTTTACAGAACAGACAGTCCATTTCCGTCCTCCTTATTTGAGCATGGCGCGGACGACCGCGTCCGCCTGTGCAAGCGCGTCGGCGACCTTGGAGGCGTCCTTGCCCCCGGCCATCGCCATGTCGGGCTTGCCGCCGCCGGAACCGCCGGCTGCTTTGGCAACCTCGCGTACAATGTTGCCCGCGTGCGCGCCGCGTTCAATCGCGCCTTTTGCGCAGGCGCAGGCAAACGTAACCGTCCCTTTTTCGGAATTGGTTCCCGCCACGACCGCCACGGCGTTGTCCGAAAGGCCACGCGCCGTATCCGCTATCGAGCGCAGGTTTTCGGCCGTCTCTTCGCCGGCATTGTATGCAATCAGCTGTACGCCGCCGACGTCCACCGCCCCGGCAAGCAGCCCGGCGGTCTTGTAGCCGTTGAGCTCACCTTGCAGCTTTTCGACTTCTTTTTCAAGCGCTTTCAGCTCCGCCGCAGCCGCTTCGGCGCGTGCGGGCAGCTCCTGCACGGCGTTTGTCTTTAACGCGGCCGCCGTTTTTGCAAGCAGCGCCTGCGTATCCGCCATATACTGCAGCAGCCCCGCGCCCGTGACGGCGGTAATGCGCCGCACGCCCGCCGCAACGGAAGTCTCGGAGGTCACTTTGAACAGCCCCAGCTCCGACGTGTTGCCAACATGCGTACCGCCGCAGAGTTCCACAGAGACGTCGCCGATTTTGACCACGCGCACCACGTCGCCGTATTTTTCACTGAACAGCGCCATCGCGCCCATGGCCTTTGCCTTTTCAATCGGCATTTCGGCCGTCTCTACCGCAATCGCGTCCAGCACGGCGCGGTTGACCGCGTCCTCTACCGCACAAAGCTCTTCGCTTGTCAGGGCGGAAAAATGCGTAAAGTCGAACCGCATTTCGCGCGCGGAGACAAGCTGCCCCGCCTGCTCAACGTGGGTGCCGAGCACCTTGCGCAGCGCCGCCTGCAAAAGGTGCGCCGCCGTATGGTTGCGCATCGCCGCACGTCGGCGGTCGCTGTCAAGCTGCGCCGTCACAGCCGCGCCGACGGTGATTTCGGCGCCTTTGGTCAGCGTCCCGTGGTGCAGGTACACGCCCTGCGCCGTCTTGGTGGTATTCGTCACCGTAAAGGTAAAGCCGTCGCCGCAAAGCGTGCCGGCGTCGCCCTCCTGGCCGCCGCCCTCGCCGTAAAACACGGTTTTGTCCAGCACCAGGACGGCCTGCTTGCCCGCATCCACCGCTTCGGCGCGCTCGCCGTCAGTCAAAACGGCCAGCACCTTTGCCGGGCAGGAAAACGCCGTGTAGCCCAAAAATTCCGTGGCGGGCAGCTCGCGGACCGCATCGTCCGAACCGAGCCAGGCCTCCTTGCCCGCATCCTTATGGGCGCGGCGGGCGCGGTCGCGCTGTTCGGCAACCAGCCGGTAAAACGCGTCCTCGTCCACGGTCATGCCGCGTTCCTCGAGCAAATCCTTCGTCAAATCCAGCGGGAAGCCGAACGTGTCGGACAGCAGGAAAGCGTCCGCGCCGGAAAGCTGCTTGCCGGCGGCGGCCGCCATCTTTTCAAAACGCTGTACGCCCGCGTCCAGCGTACGCGCAAAGTTTTCCTCCTCGGCGCGGATGACATTGACGATATAGTCGTGCTTTTCCACAAGCTGCGGATAAGCGGCCTTGTTTTCCCCGATAACCGTTTCGGCTACCTCGTAAAGGAACGGGCGCGCAATACCCAGCAGACGGCCGTGACGGACCGCGCGGCGCAAAAGGCGGCGCAGCACATAGCCGCGGCCCTCGTTGGAGGGCATTACGCCGTCGCCGAGCATCATCGTCGTGCTGCGCACATGGTCGGTAATGACGCGCAGGGATACGTCGCGGCGCGCATCCTCATGGTAGCGCACGCCGGCGATTTCCATAATGTGCTTCATGATGTTCTGGACGGTATCGACCTCAAACAGGTTGTCCACGTCCTGCGCGATGCACGCAAGCCGCTCAAGGCCCATGCCCGTGTCGATGTTCGGGTGCGCAAGGCGGGTATAGTTGCCCTCGCCGTCATTTTCAAACTGGGTGAAGACCAAGTTCCAGAATTCAATGTAGCGGTCGCATTCGCAGCCGACCTTGCAGTCGGGCTTGCCGCAGCCGTACTTTTCACCGCGGTCGTAATAAATTTCCGAACACGGGCCGCACGGACCCGCGCCGTGCTCCCAGAAGTTGTCCGCTTTTCCGAAACGCACCATATGCGACGCGTCCACGCCGACGGTCTTCGTCCAGATGTCGTACGCCTCGTCGTCGTCCTCATACACGCTGATATACAGGCGCTCGGGGTCCATCTCCATAACCTTCGTGCAGAACTCCCACGCCCACGGGATAACCTCTTTTTTGAAATAATCGCCGAAGGAGAAATTGCCGAGCATCTCAAAATAGGTGCCGTGGCGCGCGGTCTTGCCGACGTTTTCGATGTCCGGCGTGCGGATGCACTTCTGGCAGGTGGTCACGCGCTTGCGCGGCGGGGTCACCTCGCCCGTGAAGTATTTTTTCATCGGCGCCATGCCGGAATTGATAAGCAAAAGGCTTTTGTCATCCCGCGGGACCAGCGAAAAGCTCGGCAGCCGCAGATGCCCCTTGCTTTCAAAAAAGGAAAGGTATTTTTCCCGCAGTTCGTTAAGCCCTGTCCATTCCATTGTCCGTATGCTCCTTAAAATCGCGGCGCGCCGCGTTTCTTTTCAGCTTTTCATTTCCCTATTTTATAGTATCAGAAAAAAGCGATGAAATGATTATACCGTTCCGCGTTTCGGTTGTCAACTTAAAATCCCGCAAAATGCTTGTTTTGCGGCGGCTTTTCCGCTATAATAGAGGCAGAAAGCCCGCGCCGCCGCACAGGCGGGCAGCGGGAGAAATCGGGAGGCTACGCTATGCGTTCAGACATCGAGATCGCCCAGGAAGCCAAAATGCTGCCTGTTGCAGAGGTCGCCGCGCGCCTCGGCGTTTCGGCCGACGACCTGGAGCTTTACGGCAAGTACAAAGCCAAGCTGCCGCTTCACCTGCGCGACCGGCTCAAGGACCGGCCGGACGGCAAGCTTGTGCTGGTGACCGCCATCAATCCGACGCCGGCGGGCGAAGGCAAAACGACCGTAACCGTCGGCCTTGGCGAAGCGATGCAGAAAATCGGCAAAAACGCCGTTATTGCCCTGCGCGAACCCTCCATGGGACCGGTGTTCGGCGTGAAAGGCGGCGCTGCGGGCGGCGGCTACGCGCAGGTTGTGCCCATGGAGGACATCAACCTCCACTTTACGGGCGATATGCACGCGCTCACCGCCGCGAACAACCTGCTGTGCGCGATGCTCGACAACCACCTGCAGCAGGGCAACGCGCTGCGAATCGACCCGCGGCGCATCCTTTTGAAGCGGTGCCTCGACATGAACGACCGCGCGCTGCGCAGCGTCGTTGTGGGGCTTGGCGGCAAGGTCAACGGCGTCCCGCGTGAGGACGGCTTTATGATTACCGTTGCAAGCGAAGTCATGGCCATTTTGTGCCTTGCCTGTGATATGGACGACCTGAAGGCCCGGCTCGGGCGGATGCTTGTCGCCTACACCTACGACGGCAAGCCCGTCTATGCGCGCGACCTGCAGGCCGTAGGCGCGATGGCGGCGCTTTTGAAAGACGCGATTAAGCCGAACCTTGTGCAGACGCTGGAAAACACGCCCGCACTCATGCACGGCGGCCCGTTCGCCAACATCGCGCACGGCTGCAACTCCGTAACGGCGACAAGGCTCGGGCTCAAGCTTGCCGACTACTGCATTACCGAAGCGGGCTTCGGCGCGGACCTCGGCGCTGAAAAATTCCTCGACATCAAATGCCGCGTGGCCGGGCTCAAGCCCGCGTGCGTGGTGCTTGTCGCGACGATTCGCGCGCTCAAGTACAACGGCGGCGTCGCCAAAGCGGACCTTGGCGCGGAAAATGTGGCGGCGCTGGAAAAAGGCCTTGTCAACCTGCAAACGCACCTGGAAAACATGCGCAAATACGGTGTGCCGGTGGTCGTCGCCATCAACCGCTTCCACACCGATACCGACGCGGAAATCGCCGTTATCGAGCGGTTCTGCGCCGCCGCGCACGCGCCCGTTTCGCTGACGGAGGTGTTCGCAAAAGGCGGCGAGGGCGGAAAAGACCTGGCCGAAAAGGTCTGCCGCATCATCGACGAACAGCCGTCCGAGTACCATCCGCTTTACGACACGGCGCTTTCCATCCCCGAAAAAATCGAAACCATCGCCAGGGAGATTTACCGCGCCGACGGCGTTGCGTTTACCGCCGCCGCCAGAAAATCCATCGCTGAAATCGAAGCGCTCGGCGCCGACAAGCTCCCCGTGTGCATTGCCAAAACGCAGTACTCCCTGTCGGACGACCCGGCGCTCCTTGGCAAGCCGGAGGGCTTTACACTAACAGTCCGCGAAGTCCGGCTCTCCGCCGGCGCCGGCTTCGTCGTCGCGCTGACCGGCGACATCATGACGATGCCGGGACTTCCGAAGGTCCCCGCCGCCTGCAGCATCGACGTAGACGGCGACGGCGTGGTTTCCGGCCTGTTCTAAACGCAAAGCACCGCGGACGGCAAGCATCCGTCCGCGGTGTTTTTTTGCTTTGTGTAAAGCTCTTTGGGTTTACAGAAGCCGCGCGGCCTCTTTGTCCATATAGACGATTACGTCCTGGTGGAACTGGAGAATCGACGCCGGGCAGACCGGGGTGACCTCGCCCTTCACCATCGCCGCCATGGCGTCGGCCTTAGCCGCGCCGGTTGCAATCATCACAATCTTTTTCGCCTTCATGATGGAGCCGACGCCCATCGTCAGCGCATAATGCGGCATCGGGTTCTCGTCGAAATACTGGGAGTTCGCCTCAATGGTGCTTTCGGTGAGCTTCACCTTAAAAGCGCCGCGCGTAAAGCAGATGGACGGCTCGTTAAAGCCGATGTGGCCGTTGCGGCCGACGCCGAGCAGCTGGATGTCCACGCCCGCTTTGGTGAGCTGCTCGTCATAGCGCGCACACTCCGCCTCCACGTCGGCGGCGTTGCCGTCGAGAAAATGCACGTTCTCTTCCTGAATGTCGGTGTGGTCGAACAGCTCGCGGTGCATAAAGGTATAATAGCTGTTTTTGTCGTCGCGGGGCAGCCCGACATACTCGTCCAAATTGTAGGTCGTAACGTGCTTTAAGCTGACCTCGCCGCGCTCGTATGCCTTGTAGATATATTGGTAGGTCGGGATAGGCGACGCGCCCGTCGCAAGCCCTAAAACGATGTCGGGCTTTTGATGGATTGCGTCAACAAACAGCTTCCCGGCCGCTTCGCCGATGGCGGCGGCATTTTCCATAATGACCAGTTGCATGGGACTCACCTTGCTCTTTCTTGCTTTGAAAAATTCTTGCGCCCTTATTTTACCATATCTGCGGCGGAATGCAAACCATATTTTCACGCTTTTCGCCGCCGAAAAAATATGCTACAATAAAGAAAAAACTGTATAAAAAAGGAGGCGCGGCATGGTGCGAAACGGAATAGACCTTGTGGAAATCGAACGCATCCGGCGCTCCTGCGAAAATCCGGCGTTCCTTGGGCGCGTCTTCGGCGACAGGGAACGCGCCGAATGGGAGGCGCGCGGCAAGCGCACCGAGCAGCTCGCCGGCGCTTTCGCCGCGAAAGAGGCGTTTGCAAAGGCGCTGGGCACCGGGATACGCGGCTTTCGGCTGTCGGAGGTCGAGGTGCTGCACGACGCGCTCGGCGCGCCGTATTTCGCCTTTTCCGGAAACGCCGAAGCCCTTGTGCAAAAGCGCGGGCTTATCGTTTCGCTGAGCATTACGCACACCGACGCGCTCGCCGCCGCCATGGTCACGGCGCAAGAGAAAGGAGACCCTACCGTATGATGCGTATTCTGACATCCGAACAAATCCGCGCGCTGGAGGCTGCCGCCGATGAAAGCGGCATTTCCTACCTGCGTCTGATGGAAAATGCGGGCGCGGCCTGCGCCAAGGTCATCCGCACGCGTTTGGACAAAACGGACAAACGCCAGGCCGTCCTGCTTTGCGGCAAAGGCAAAAACGGCGGGGACGGATTCGTCGCGGCGCGCAAGCTGTTTGAAAACGGATACGACGTGCGCGTCCTGCTCGTGCAGGGGCCGCCCCGGGCCGACAACGCGCAGGAAATGTTTACGCGCCTGCGGGAACTGGAAATCCCCGTCGAAAGCTACGACCCGCACAGCGAACGGCAGCGCGCGCTGCTGCAGCAGGCGGGCGTGCTCGTGGACGCGGTGTTCGGAACCGGCTTTTCCGGCGCGCTTCCGCCGCAGCTGGAGGCTTTGTTTGCTTTTCTCGAGACCTGCCCCGGTCTGCGGGTCTCCATCGACCTGCCAAGCGGCGTCTCGGCCGACGACCCGTCGATTGCAAGCCGGCCGTTCTGCGCCGACCTCACCGTTTCGGTCATGGCGCTCAAGCCCGCGCTGGCCGCCTATCCGGCGCGCAGCTTCGCCGGCGAAGTGGAGGTTGTGTCCATCGGCGTCCCGGAAGAGCTTTATAAGCCGTACAACCGGGTGTTTGCCTTTGCCGACGCAGATATAAAAAAACTGTTCCCGCCCCGGCGCGCCGACGCGCACAAGGGAGATTTCGGCAAGGCGCTCCTGGTGGCGGGCAGCTACGAAATGCCGGGCGCCGCGCTGCTGGCAAGCCGCGGGTGCATAAGCTGCGGCGCGGGCCTTGTGCGGCTCGCGTTCCCGGACTGCGCCTATCCGGCCGTTACGGCCGCCGTGCCCGAAAAGGTGCTGCTGCCGCTTGCATCCAACCGCTTCGGGCGCATCTCGGCGCAGGCGGAAAAGCAGCTTCTCGACGCGCTGGCGGGCTCTACGGCCTGCCTTATCGGCTGCGGAATGGGGCTGGACTACGACACGCGGGCGCTGGTGCGCGCCGTGCTGCAGAACGCCGCCGTTCCGGTCGTTTTGGACGCGGACGGCATAAATGCGGCTGCCGACGACATAGATATGCTGCGGGAAGCAAATGCACCGGTTATTTTGACCCCGCACCCCGGGGAGGCGGCGCGGCTGCTCGGATGCACGGTGCAGGAGGTGCAGGCGGACCGTCTGGCGGCCTGCGAAGCTTTGTGCGAAAAAACGGACGCGACCGTCGTGCTCAAGGGCGCGGGAACCGTTGTTTCGGCGGATGGCAAGCGTTTTTCCGTCAACCTTACGGGGAACGCCGGGCTTGCGACTGCGGGCAGCGGAGACGTATTGGCCGGGATGCTGCTTGGGCTTCTGTGCCAGGGGCTTTCCCCGCTGGAAGCGTCGGTTGCCGCCGTGCACATACATGGGCGCGCGGGCGAAGCCGCAAGCAAAGACTTTGCGCAATGCGCCGTGACGCCGTCGCGTGTGCTTGACGGGCTCGGGCAGGTGCTTTCCCGATTCACGGAATAAGGGGGAGTCGCCTATGCGGCGAACGGGGGCTTTGCTGGCGGTTTTGCTGCTTGTTTTCTGCAGCGGCTGCGAAGACGCGGGAAAACGCACGACCGCCTGTCCGCTGCCCGCCGCTTTTTCGGCAAACGTCCATGTGACGCAGGGCGCGCTGCAGGTTGAGGCGGCGTTCACGCTTTCCGAAAACGGCGCGGCAACCTTTTCGCTGACCTCCCCCGAAGCGCTGCGTTCCTTGTCGCTTACGCTTGACAGCGGCGGGGTCCGGTTCTCTTTCCTGGGTATCGCGCTGGAAACCCCGCCCGCCCTGCTGCCGGACGCTGCATTCGCCAAATGCCTGTATGAAGCCTTCGCCGTTTTGCGAAGCGGAGCGGACTGCGCGCAGACGCCCTACGGCGACGGCACGGCCTACACCTGCAAAACCGCGGCGGGCGATATTTTCACGCTGGCGCTGGACGCGGACGGCGCCCCGCAGACGCTGATTATGGAGAGCCGGGACCTGCAGGCGGATTTTACGGATTTTTCCGCCGCATGAAGCCCGGGCAAAGCAAAATACGCCCCCGCAGCCGGGAAGCTGCGGGGGCGTTTGTGTTTTATTGCCTTTTTCAGGCCTCTTCCTTTTCAAACTGGTCGGCGCCTACGCCGCACAGCGGGCAGACAAAATCCGCGGGCAGCTCGTCGCCCTCATAGACGTAGCCGCATACGGTGCAAACATACTTCGCCATTGCGCGTTTCCTTTCCGTTTCTTAATAATTCTCGGCGCGCAGGCAGAAATACGACTGCGGATGCGCGCAGACCGGGCAAACTTCGGGCGCGTTTTTGCCGATGACAATGTGGCCGCAGTTCGAGCACTGCCAGACCATGTCGCCGTCACGCGAGAACACAAGCCCGCCCTCGATGTTCGAAAGCAGCTTGCGGTAGCGCGCCTCATGTTCCTTTTCAATGGCGGCGACGCCCTCAAACAGCTGGGCGATGTGGTCGAAGCCCTCCGCGCGCGCCGTCTCGGCAAAGCCCGCGTACATGTCGGTCCACTCGTAATTTTCACCGGCCGCCGCGTCTTTCAGGTTTTCGGTCGTGGCGGGCACGGCGCCGTCATGCAGAAGCTTAAACCAGATTTTGGCGTGCTCCTTTTCATTTTTGGCGGTTTCCTCGAACAGCGCGCCGATCTGCACATACCCGTCCTTTTTGGCTTTGGACGCATAATACAGATACTTGGTGTGCGCCTGCGACTCGCCTGCAAACGCTGCAAGCAGATTCTTTTCGGTCTTGGACCCTTTGAGTTCGGCCATAAAATCACCCTTTCTGCCGGTAGTATTTCCATCGGCGCTTTCATTATAGGGTATCGCAAAAATTTTTGCAAGCGTTTGCCGGAAAAATTGAAACTTCCGAAAAAACGTGTTACAATGGGCTCAAATCTGAAAAAGGAGAGGCGCTTTGCGCCCAAGCAAGCGTATGTACATCAAAAACCGGCACGTCAAACAAATTTACCGTCTTCTGTTCCTGCTCGCCTGCGAAGCGGGGCTCATCCTCGAATTCGTCGGCGTCGGCTCTTTGGGCGGGGCAAAAATGCTGCTTTGCTACTACACCGTGCTTAGCAACCTTGTCTGCTTTTTCCACTTCGCCTATCTCGTAATCGTGCAGCCCGCGCGGGAGAACGCGCTGATAAAGGGCGCGGTCACCATGTGCATCACCGTCACGGGCCTTGTGTACCACTTCATGCTCACCGGCGTCATGGAGGCGAGCGTTTCCAGCGTTTCGCCGGTCCTGCTTGCGGGCAACACGCTTGTGCACTACGTCGTGCCCATCGGCACCGTGCTCGATTATCTCCTGTTTTTCCCAAAAGGCAACTACAAGCCCCTGCACCCGCTTGCGTGGCTTGCGCTGCCGTATCTGTACCTGCTTTTTGCGCTGATTCGCGCAGAGGTAAGCACCGCCACCTTTACGGGCTACGGCGGGCAGAGTCGTTTTCCGTATCCGTTTCTGGACGTCGATATGTTCGGCTGGGGCAAGGTCCTGCTGATGATTCTGGCGCTGACGGTCGTCTTTCTGGCGCTCGGGTACCTGGCCTTTGTCATCGACCGGCTGCTGGGGCGCTCGCGCAAGCGCGCGCAGTGACGCCTATAAGCGTCTGCCCATGCAAACGCCGCCGGGAAGCCTGCGCAGCACGGTAAAGCCGTGCTTTTCATAAAAGGCTATCGCGCGGGCGTTGTCTGCACCCACGCACAAAAACACCCCGGGCACGCCGGCGCGCCTGAGCGTTTGCAGCAGCGTCTGCATCAGCTGGGAGCCGACGCCCTGCCCCTGGGCTTCGGGCAAAAGGTCGATATGCAAATGCGCGGGATACGCCGCCTCGTACGGCTTTTGCAGGGCGAACGCACCGCGCCCCTGCACCCAATACCGCAGGCCAAGACGCAAAAGCGCTTTTGCTTCGACCGCGGAAAACGCGCGCTGGAACCGCGCAAGCTGCGGCGCGCAGAGGATGTAGCCGACCGGCCGGTCATGTTCTTCGGCGGCGACGAAGCAAAACGCCCGTTCGGTGCGCGTGTAGCAGCGGTTATACAGCAGCAGGGTGCTTTCCCGCCGGCGCGCCGTTTTTTGCAGCGCGGGCGCGGCGGTGTGCAGGCAAATGGCTTCGACCGCGGGGATATCCTCCGGGCGAAGCGGGCGGATGTGATAAAACATGGCATTCGCTCCTTACGAAGTCCTACCCGGATTGTAACACGGCCGGCTTTTGCACGCAAGCCGGTAAAGACAAAATCCCGAAAAGAGGCGATACCATGAAAACACGATGGTACAAGGATGCGGTTGTCTATCAGATTTATCCGCGCAGCTTTTTCGACGCAAACGGCGACGGCATCGGCGATCTGCCGGGCATCCTTGAGAAGGTCGACTATTTGAAGACGCTCGGCGTGGACGCGGTATGGCTTTCGCCGTGCTACAAGTCCCCGAACGACGACAACGGCTACGACATCAGCGATTACCGCGACATCATGGACGAATTCGGCACGATGGCGGATTTTGACAAAATGCTCGACGCGTTTCACAGCCGCGGCATCCGGGTGCTGATGGATTTGGTGGTCAACCACACCTCCGACGAGCACGCCTGGTTTGAGGAGAGCCGCAAAAGCCGGGACAACCCCTACCGCGACTACTATATCTGGCGCGACGGCACCGGCCCCGACAAAAAGCGGCCGCCCAACGGCTGGCGGGCGTGCTTCGGCGGGTCGGCATGGGAATATGACGAGACGACCGGGCAGTTTTACCTGCACCTGTTCAGCAAAAAGCAGCCGGACTTAAACTGGGACAACCCGAAGGTCCGCCAGGAGGTGGCGGATATTTGCAATTTCTGGCTGCAAAAGGGCGTGGACGGCTTTAGGTGCGACGTCATCACCTACATTTCCAAGCCCGCCGACCTGTACCACGCAAAGCAGAGCGACGTGGTCGTCGGCCCGAACTGGAAAGCGTATATGCGCGAGCTTTCCGAACGGTCGTTAAGCCGGTACGACACGCTCATAGTCGGGGAGGCGGCGGGCATCGACTTCCCGCGGGCGTGCGAAATCACCAAAGAGGGCGAAGACCTTTTGGACATGCTGTTTCACTTCGAGCACGTCGAGGTCGGCACGGTCTGCGCCAAAAATCAGAAATCAACCGACCTGCGCAAATGGAAAGGCATCCTGGCCCGCTGGCAGGCGCTGCCCGAGACCTCCTGGGGCGCGGTGTACTATGAAAACCACGACCGCCCGCGCAGTCTGCCGCGGTTCGCACCCGCAGGGCGGCTGCGTGTGCCGGCGGCGAAGAGCCTTGCGGCTTCGCTGCTGTTCCAGAAGGGCACGGCATTTTTGTATCAGGGCGAAGAGCTGGGCATGACAAACTGCGTCTTTCAGCGCGGCGATTACCGCGACATTCAGTCCCTGAATCTGCTGCGGGACGTGCGTCGGTACGCGGGGCCGCTCGGGGCATACATTGCCGAGCGCCATCTGCGCCGCTACGCGCGCGACCACGCCCGCACGCCGATGCAATGGGACGACGCGGCGAACGCCGGCTTTACGACCGGGACGCCGTGGATGAAGGTCAACGAAAACTACCGGGAAATCAACGCAAAACAGGAGCTGGCCGACCCGGATTCGGTCTTCCGTTTTTACAAAGACGCGCTCGCAGTGCGCAAGCGGTACATCGACCTGGTGCGCGACGGGACGTTTGCGCTTGTGGACGCCGCAAACCGGGATATTTTCGCTTTTGTACGGACGCTGGGCGAACAAAGACTGCTGGTCGTTTGCAGCCTGTCGCCAAAGGCCGCCGACTGCGCCGTTCCCGCCGACCTTTGCAGGGGAAAGGCGACGCTGCTCTTGCAAAACGCCGACATGCCCGCCGCGCCGCAGGAAACGCTGCATCTTGCCCCCTGCGCGTGCGCGGTCTGGCACATAGAAGCTGCATAAGCCGCAGACTGAAACAGCCGCCCGTTTTTGGGCGGCTTTTCTGCTCTATCCGGTCAGACGTTTGCGCATCGCAAGCAACGCCGCGCGCTCGCGCCGCGAAACCTGCACCTGCGTCAGGCCAAGCCGTTCGGCGGTTCGCACCTGCGTCAGGCCCTCAAAATAGCGCAGCTCGATAAGCCGGCGGTCCGTTTCGGGCAGGGCTTTGAGCGCCTCGCGCAGGGCAAGCGCATTTTGGATGGCGTCCTCTCCCGAATCCACCGGGACGTCCAGCTGCCGCGTTCCCGTCTCGTCCGCCGCCGTCAGGGAAACCGTCGGCTGCGAAACCACCAAAAGCTCCGCCATTTCGCAATCGGAAACCCCAAACGCCTCGGCAAGCTCCGACAGGCGCGGTTCGCGCCCGAGCGTTTCCTCCAGCTGTTCGCGCAGCCGCTGCGCTTTTCGCGCGCGCTCTTTTAAGCTCCGGCTGATTTTGACGCCGCCGCCGTCGCGGAACAGGTGCCGGATCTCGCCTAGAATCACCGGGACGGCATAGGTCGAAAACGCAAAGCCCCGCTCCGGCGAAAAGCCGTCCGCCGCCTTGCAAAGCCCGATGCAGCCCGCCGAAAACAGGTCGTCGTATTCGATTCCTCTGCCGCGGAACCGGTTGGCGCACGCGTGCACGAGCCGCAGGTTGTCGGCAATGCGGCGGTCGCGGTCATTCGGCGGCATGTTTCCCGTGCAGCCGCTTAAGAAGCGTCACGGTCGTCCCTTTTCCGACCGCGGAACGCACGCGCACCTTGTCGCAAAAGCTTTCCATCACGGAAAATCCCAGGCCCGCGCGGTCGCCGCCGCGCGTTGTGTAAAGAGGCTCGCGCGCCTTTTTCACGTCGGCTATGCCGCAGCCGCGGTCGCGAATCTGCACCTCAAAACGCCCGTCCGAAAACAGACGCGCGCGTATGTAGATACGGCCCACCGCGTCCGGATAGGCGTGGACAATGCAGTTGGTGACCGCTTCGCTGACGGCCGTTTTGATGTCGTTGATTTCCTCCAGCGTCGGGTCGAGCGCCGCGGCGAAGGCGGCGACCGTTACGCGGGCAAACGCTTCGTTGACCGAGCGGCTCTCGAGCTGCAGGCGCATTTCATTGCTTGGCTTCATGCTTTTCCTCCTTTCCGGTTTGCACGCGGGAAAGGACGGCAAGCCTGTCCAGTCCCGCAAGCCGCATAACCTTATACGCGTGCGCGGAAAGATTGCGGATTTCCAGCGTGCAGGAAAGCTCCGAAAGCAGCTTGTACCGCCCCATGACAAGCCCGACGCCGGAGCTGTCCATAAACGTCACGCCGCCGAAATCCAGAACGGCGTGCGCGGGCCGGAACCCTATGGCAAACGCGTCGATTTTTTCGCGCACGGCGGGCGCGTTGTGGTGGTCCAGCTCGCCGGACAGATACGCGGTCATCACGCGGCCGTCGGTTGTGATGTTTGTCTGCATACGCTACCTCCCATAAAAAGTACACCGCCATTGTAGCAGGCGGATTTTGAAAAACACGTCGTATTGCGCGTGTCAAAACCGGGCGCGGATTTTGCGGCAGTTTGCCGATTGCTTTTTTGCGGACCGTTCCCTATAATAAGGACAGAACACAGAACGGGGTGAGCAAATGAAAGCGTTACGAACCAAAACCTTTCCCGCGGTGTGCGCGCTGCTGACCGCTTTTGCGCTGCTGTTTTCCGGCTGCGGCGCGGGCAGCACGGAGGCCGTCATGAAAGCGCTGCCGGGCGACGCGCAAAGCTTTGACGACAGCCGGGGCGTCAGCATCCACGACCCCTCCATTTTCAAGGCAGAGGACGGAACCTATTATGTGACCGGTTCGCACATCGCGTCGGCGAAAAGCACGGACCTTGTGCACTGGCAGACCGTGTCCGCCGGCGTCTTTGACAGCAACCGCACGCTTGTGCGCGAGGGCGAGACCCTGCGCGGCGCTTATGAAAAGGCGTTCAAATGGTGCGACGGCGCGCAGCGGCTTTGGGAATACGAGGAGGAAAACTGGGAGACGAACGTCTGGGCGTCCGACATTCTCTACAACCCCGCGATGGGCAAATACTGCTACTACGCGTCCTCTTCGGTATGGGGTTCGACGGGGTCCGTAATCTGGATGGCGGTCTCCGACAGCCCGGAGGGCACGTTTGACTTTGTGGATACCATGATTTACAGCGGTTTCAGCTCCCGCGAGACCTGGTACGGCGCGCCGAAAAACCAGCTGCATTATTCCTTTACGAATCTCCAGGACCTGATTGAAAACGGCACGCTGACAAAGGAAGAGGTCGAAAACGCCGCCTGGTTCGATACGGACGGAAACTACGACTGCACCTATGGCAAATATCCGAACGCCATAGACCCCGCCCCGTTTTACGACGCGGACGGGCAGCTCTGGCTTGCCTACGGCTCCTACAGCGGCGGCATTTATGTAATGCCGCTTATGGAAGAGACCGGAATGCCCGATTACAAGGCGATGCGCGACGCGGGCTACGACCCGTATTTCGGCAAGCAGATAACCTGTACCAACGAAGCGACCGCCAACACGGGCGAGGGACCGTTTGTCGTGTACGACACAGTCAGCGGGTACTACTATCTGTTCTTAAGCTACGGCGGACTCGGCGCGCTGGACGGCTACGACGTGCGGCTGTACCGCAGCACGCAGCCCGACGGCCCGTATGTGGACGCGGCGGGGCACGACGCAACCGAAGCGGCAAGCACCGGCACAAAGCTGATTGGCAACTACCAGTTCCCAAGCGATGAGACGGCGTACCTGTCGCCCGGACATTCCTCCTGCCTGCTCGACGACGACGGGCGGCTGTACCTTGCCTATCACCAGCGCTACAACGACGGCGAAGGCGCGTTCCACAACGTGCAGATTCACGAGCTGCTGCGCACCGCGGACGGTTGGCTGACGCTTCTGCCGCGCGCGTATCAGGGAGAAGGCAAGGACGCAGACGTCCAAACCTTCGACGGCGAATTTGACGCGCTGTTTTTTGACACAGATATACAAAAAACCGACGCCTGGGAAACCATCGACAGCGTCATTACCAAAACTGCTCCCGCCGCGGTTTCCGGCGGCACGCTGACCACAGAGGCCGGGACTGCCGGCCTGCGCTGCGACGTGCAAAGCGGGACGTTCTCCTTCACGCTCGGCGGCGAGACGTTTTCCGGCGCGGCCAAGCGCGGCGCGGACGGGAAGCTCCAGCTTTCCGCCGTCTCCGACCGCAACCGCACTTTTTGGGCGGTAGAGCGGTAATAAGCGGCAAAGCAAAACGCCGGTACGAAGTTTTGGCTTCGTACCGGCGTTTTGTTGTTCTGTTTTATTGGATATATTCCCGCAGCGTATCCAGCAGCGCGGTGTCGGCAATCACCTCGGCGCGCACGCCCTCCGGCAGATATTCCTCGGCCAGCACCCGCCCGTTTTGGCGGACGGCGGCCAGCAAGCCGCCCTTTGCAAAGGGCAGCAGCAGCGTCACACGCGCAAAGTGCGGCTGCAAGCGCCGTTCTATGGCGGAAAGCAGCTCGGCAAGCCCCGCGCCGGTCCTGGCGCTGACGGCCACGGCATCGTGCCCCGCAGGCGGCAAAAACTGCGGGTGCGGCACGTCGCTTTTGTTCAGGACATGCAGCACGGGCGTGTCCGCACAGCCCAGCTCGCGAAGCACCGCGTCGGTGACCGCCATGTGCGTTTCGACCTCGGGGTCGGACACGTCGCAGACGTCCAAAATCAAGTCGGCGTCCACCGCTTCCTCGAGCGTAGAGTGGAACGCCTCGACAAGCTTGTGCGGCAAACGACGCACAAGGCCGACGGTATCGACAAGCAGCACGCACGCGCCGTTTGGCAGCCGAAGCCGGCGGGCGGTGGGGTCAAGCGTGGCGAACAGCTTGTCCTCGGCAAGCACCCCCGCTGCGGTCAGCGCGTTCATCAGCGTCGATTTCCCGGCGTTTGTGTAGCCCATCAGCACCACGGTCTGCACCCCGGTCTTTTTGCGGCGGGCACGGTACGCCCCGCGGCGTTTTTCCATTTTTTGAAGCTCCGCACGCAGCGCCTGAATACGCCGCCGAATGTGGCGCCGGTCGCTTTCAAGCTTGGTTTCGCCCGGACCGCGCGTGCCGATGCCGCCTCCAAGGCGCGACAGCCCCTTTCCCTGTCCCGAAAGGCGCGGCAGGCGGTACTGCAGCTGGGCAAGCTCCACCTGCACCTTGCCCTCGCGGGTGCGCGCCCGAGCCGCAAAAATGTCCAATATCAGCGTGGTGCGGTCCACGACGCGCGTTTTCGTCTCCGTTTCCAGATTGCGCTGCTGCGCAGGGCTCAATTCCCCGTCCGCTATAAGCAGGTCGACCTCGTTGTCCGCACAGAAAGCGCGTACTTCCCTGAGCTTCCCGGCGCCGATATACGCGGCCGGCGACGGCGCTTCCAGCTTTTGCAGCACGCTGCCCACCACCTTTGCGCCGGCGCTTACGGCCAGCGCCTCCAGCTCGCGAAGCGATGCGTCCGCATCATATTCGCCGGTATCCACGCCCAAAAGCAGCGCGCGCTCCGGTTCGTTTGCGATGGTCTGCATGCCTTGTGCTCCCCTTTTCAAAATGCCAGCCCGCGTCCGGACGGCACGGGCTGTGCAAAGCTTTAAGCTGGTTTTAGTCGATGAATTTGCCGTAGTGCTTCGGTTCGGCAAGCGGCGGGGCGAAGCGGATGAGAATCTGCGCCGCTTTCGAGAGAATCGGGTTTTTAACGACGTCGCCGAGGTTGACGACCAAGGTGTCGCAGATTTTATAAACCGACGGCGTAGACGACGGCGTCATCGTCACCCGGTCGCGGCGGCGGAACAGGAAGTTTAAGTCCCGCTTGCCGATGGTCTCAATGGGCCGGATGGAAAGCTTCAAATTGAAGTCGTCGAGCCACTCCGCATTGGCGCAGACCTTGAACGCCACGCGGCCGAGCGTCATGGTGCCGTAGCGGTAATGGCCGTCCATCCCGCAGACAACGGTATTGCGCTCGTCCTTTTCGTCCCAGGTAAAGCTGCACTCGTGCTCCTTAAAGCGGAACGACACATGGTCGATGTTGCCGGCGCGGTCGGCCATCATAAACGTGACGGCAAGCGGCAGAACGCTCATCGGGAAGCCGATCAGGTTCAAAAGCAGCTTGCGGCGCATTTTGATGGTGCGCCCCTCAATTTTCGGCTCCAGCGGCGAATGCGCCGACACCGCGGGACGTGCAAACAGCGTCGGTTCCGGCTTTGCCGGCTTCGCGCCGGTCTCGTCGATAAACGCCGCCGGGAAAAACTTCCAAATGGTCGCGCGCGCCTGCGGCTCGCTGGGTATGGCGGCGGTCGTGATGATGCTTGCGTCGTAATCGGGCAGGTTAATGGCGAACTGGGAGAACATTCCGTCCGCGCGGTAGGAATTTTCTACCGTGCCGTTTCGCCAGAAGCAATAGCCGTACCCCGCGTTGCTGTCGGGGTCGTCGCCGGGCTGACGGATGTCGCCGAGCTGGTTCTTGGTCGCCTCCGCCACCCATTCGGCCGGGATAACCTGACGCCCGCGGTATTTGCCGCCGTGTAAATAGCAATCCGCAAATTTCGCCAGGTCCTCGGTCGTAATATACAGCCCCCAGCCGCCAGCTTCCACGCCGTTCGGGTCGGTCTCCCAAAACGGGATGTCGATGCCCAGCGGCTCAAAGAGCCGCGGCGTCAAATACTCAATCACGCTCATCCCCGTTACGCGGCACAAGATGGCGCAGAGCATGTAGATATTTTCGTTGACGTATAGAAAATCCGTGCCGGGCTCGAACACCCAGGGGGAGTTGATAAAATCGGCAATCCAGTCGATTTTGCCCTTGTCCGCAAGCATATCCGTCTGCTTGCCGGAGGTCATGCTCAAAAGGTTGTGGACCGTCATTTTGTCAAAATACGGGTGCGGCTTTTCCGGCGGATAATCCGGGAAAAAGTCCAGGACCTTGTCGGAAAGCTTCAAAAGCCCCTCGTGCACCGCAAAGCCGATGGCTGTAGAGGTAAAGCTTTTGCTGACGGAATACATGGTGTGCTTGGTGTGCGCGTCGTAGGGGTCGTTGTACCATTCCACGGCGACCTTGCCATGGCGCAGGACCATCAAGCTGTGAAATTCCAGCTGCTCGCGCTGTATGTAATCGACGAACTGCTCCGCAACATCGGCGTTGACGCCGACCTCCTCCGGAGTCTTGGCACGCGGCAGATCAGTTTTCACAGCATTCATAGCGGGTTCTCCTTTGCAGAAAATTTAGAACAGGATAAGTGTACCATATCCCCACGAAAATTGCAACATATCACACAAAAAAAGGCGGGCAAAACGCCCGCCTTTCAAGAATACTGAACAAACCGGCCCGAAGCTGCCGCCGAATCAGTTGACCTTCACGGTCCAGCCGAATTTGTCGGGCTGCTTGCCCCACTGAATACCCGTCAGCGAATCGTACAGCTTCTGGGACAGCTCGCCGATTTCGCCGCGATTGATTTGCATGACCTTGTCGCCGACGCGCAGCTCGCCGATGGGCGAAATGACCGCCGCCGTACCGCTGCCGAACGCCTCCAGCAGCCGGCCCTCGTCATAGGCTTTGACAAGCTCGTCTACGGAAATCCGGCGCTCCGAGACGTTGTAGCCCCAGTCCTTGAGCATTTCCACACACGACATACGCGTAATGCCGCCGAGAATGGAGCCGGTCTCCAAAGAGGGCGTGACGACCTCGCCGTCAAGCACGAAAAACACGTTCATCGTGCCGACCTCTTCCACATATTTGCGCTCGACGCCGTCGAGCCAGAGCACCTGCGTGTAGCCGAGCTTTTCGGCGACGTCCTGCGCCTTCAGAGAGGTCGCGTAGTTGCCGCCGGTCTTTGTAAAGCCCACGCCGCCCTTTACGGCACGGACGTACTTGTCCTCCACATAAATCTTCACGGGGTTAAGCCCCTCGGGATAATAGGCGCCGACCGGCGAAAGGATAATGGAAAAAATCAGGTGGTGCGCCGGGTGCACGCCGACGTGCGCGTCCGTCGCGAAAATGAACGGGCGGATGTAAAGCGACGTACCCTCGGCGTGCGGGACCCAATCCTGGTCCACGCGCACAAGCTCTTTTATCGCTTCCACCGCAAACGCCTCGTCAATCTGCGGAATGCAAAGCCGGTCGCAGGAGCGGTTGAGCCGTTCCATGTTCTTTTCGGGCCGGAACAGCAGAATATCGCCGCTTGCGCTGCGGTACGCCTTTAAGCCCTCAAAAACCTCCTGCGCATAGTGCAGCACCATCGCCGCCGGGTCCAGCGCGAACGGCGCATACGGAACGATGCGCGGGTCGTGCCAGCCCTCGCCCTCGTCATAGTTCATAATGAACATATGATCGGTGTAGTAGTTGCCGAAGCCCAGCTTGTTTTCGTCGGGCTTTGCCTTCGGCGTTTTGGTGCGTTCGATTCGGATTTCCATGTTAGAATCATCTCCAGGATATTTTGGGCAAGGCTTTTACGCCTTGTCGAATTTGTAATTCGGGACAAGCTCCTTGAGGAACTTGCGTGAGTCCGCCGGCAGCAGGTCGCAAATCATGCCGATGTGCCGCACCAGCTCGTCTTCGTCAAACGCGCCCGGCGCCGTCACAAAAATCTTGTCGTTTTCCGTTTTGTGCATCCCCTCGCGCTCGGAGGGAAGAATCAGCTCTTCATACAGCTTTTCCCCCGGCCGCAGCCCCGTAAACTGGATGTCGATGTCCACATACGGCTCGTAGCCGGACAGCTTGATGAGCTTTTCGGCAAGCGTCACGATTTTGACCGGCTCGCCCATGTCGAGCACAAAAATCTCGCCGCCCTTTGCAAGGCCGCCCGCCTGCACAACCAGCTGCTCGGGAATGGTCATGAAATACCGCGTGATGTCGGGATGCGTGACGGTCAGCGGGCCGCCGTGTTCCAGCTGCTCCTTAAACAGCGGAATCACGCTGCCGTTGGAGCCGAGCACGTTGCCGAAGCGCACCGCGGCAAATTTGGTCTTGGAAAATTTGGCGAAATGCTGCACCACAAGCTCGCAGCAGCGCTTCGTCGCGCCCATGACGTTTGTGGGATTGACCGCCTTGTCGGTGGAAAGCAGCACAAAATTGCGCACGCCGCATTCGTCGGCAACCTTGGCGGTGTTGTAAGTGCCCAGGATGTTGTTTTTGATGGCCTCGTAGGGGCTGTCCTCCATCAGCGGCACATGCTTGTGCGCCGCCGCGTGGAACACGCTCGTTGGATGGAACTCCTCAAACACCTCGCGCAGCCGCCGCTCTTCGCGGACCGAGCCGATGCGAATCTCTATTTGCGGATTGCCGAAATACTGCGCGTCCAGCGCATTTTTCAGCGTGTAGGCGTTGTTTTCGTAGATGTCGAAGATTACGATTTTTTTCGGCGCGTACCGCGCTATCTGGCGGCAAAGCTCCGAGCCGATAGACCCGCCGCCGCCCGTGACCAGGACCGTTTCGCCGGTCAGATAGCGGCAAACCTCGCGGTCGAGCTCCACCGGCGGGCGCGAAAGCAGGTCCAGAATATCCACCTGCCGCGATTCCTTAAGCGCAGACTTTTTGTTCCCTATCTCCGCGTAATCCGCCGCGGTCTTGACCGTGCAGCCCGTGTCCACCGCCTGCTCGAGCAGCTCGCGCTTGCGCGCGCCGTCGATTTCCGTAATGCAGAAATAAATCTGGTCGATGTGGTACTTCAAGACCGTTTCCCGGATTTGGTCGCAGGTCCCCACGACCGGCGTTCGCAAAATGAACTGCCCGATTTTTTTCGGGTCGTCGTCCAATATCGCCACCGGGAAGCCCTGCCGGTACTCGGTCATCTGCAGCTCGGAAATCAGCGCGCTGCCCACATGCCCCGCGCCGATAATCAGCAGGTTTTTTTCCGGCGACGCGCCCTTTTTGTTCTCCTTACGGCGCTGCTCCGTGGAAAACATCCGCGCCATGCGGTACGCCATTCGAATCAGCAGCCCGACGGCGACAAAGAAAATGGCGACGTCGATATAAATGGAATACGGCAGGACGTTAAAATACAGCTGATTTTCCGCAAGCTCGCCCGCCGCCATCATGGCCCGGCAGATTTTCATGCCGGCATAGTCGCAGACGAACACGAACGCCGTAGCGCAAAGCCCGGAGATGCCGAACCGAATCATATCGTAAAGCCCGGCGTATTTCCACAGCGTGTTGTAAGTGCGCAGCAGCGCGTTAAAGCCGATATAGGCAAGCGTGACGAACGGCACGCGCAGCGTCAGGCGCAGCAGCTGCGTCGCGTCCATTTGGAAATTCCAGTGGACGAAGACCATTAAAAAATACAGAACGTTCGACGTCAGAAAATCCGACAGCAGCAAAGCCGCCAGCTTCTTTCCCGTCCTGATTTTCGGTCTTCCCTTTTGTTTGGCCCCGAACAATCTAAATTCCCCCTGCGCCGCCGGCAGTTCGTTTTTTTCCGGTTCCTACCGAACAGCTCTTGACATTTTTGTTCAAAAAACGCCGAAAACGTATTTGAATCCAGTTTACTCTTTTCCCCGCGGATTGTCAACAAAAGGACTGTAAAACATCGCAAAGAAATTCTGTGTAATTTTGGAAAATCTGTGTTGTGCAGTTGAAAGGCGGCGAAAAAAATGGTAAACTATATTATTATTGTTTGAGAAAAGGAGGCGCGCCATGAGCCGGAAGCTTTGGCGCCTTGCGCCCTGCGACAAGGAAGCGGCCGCCGACCTGGCCGAACGCTGCGCTGTCGACCCGTTTTTGTCTCTCCTTTTGTATGCGCGCGATATTACAAGCGAAGAACAGATTTTCGATTTCCTGCACCCGGACGCGCTGCTTTCCGACCCGTTTTCGCTGGCCGACATGGACGCCGCCGCCGAACGGCTGGAGCAGGCATTGGAGCATTTTGAAAAAATCGCCGTTTTCGGGGATTACGACGCCGACGGCGTTACGGCAACCGCGCTTTTGTACGGGTACCTGCGCGACCGCGGCGCCGACGTACTCTGCATGCTGCCCGACCGGCAAAAAGACGGCTACGGCCTTTCCCCCGAGGCGGTCGAGCGTCTGCACGAACGCGGCGTACAGCTCATTGTCACGGTGGACAACGGCATTGCCGCGCTGGACGCCGCCGCGCGCGCCGAAGAGCTCGGCGTCGACCTGATTGTGACCGACCACCACCTGCCAGGCCCCGTTCTGCCGCCCGCAGCCGCCGTGGTAGACCCGCACCGCGCCGACTGCCCGTCGGAATTCAAGGACCACGCCGGCGTCGGCGTGGCGTTCATGCTGGCTTCGGCAATGGAGGGCGACGCGGGCAGCGTGCTGGAGCGGTACGCCGACCTTGTTGCCGTCGGCACGCTGGCGGACGTCGTTCCCCTGCGCGGGGAAAACCGCGCGCTGGTTTGCGCAGGGCTTCAAAAGCTGAACCAAGACCCCGCCAAAGGGCTTGCGGCGCTTCTGGCCGTCTCCGGCCGGACGGAGCGCGTTCTGGACGCGGGCGACGTAACTTATACGCTTGCGCCGCGCATCAACGCCGCCGGGCGCATGGATTCACCGCAGCCGGCGCTGGGGCTTCTGCTTTGCGACGACGAGCAGACCGCCGAAGCCCAGGCGCAGCAGCTTGAGCAATACAACCGGGAGCGCAAAACCGTAGAGGCCGCCGTTACCGCCGAAGCGATTGCGCAAATCGAGGCGGACGCGTCCGTTCGGTACGCCGATATTCTGGTCGTTGCCGGCGAGGGCTGGCACCCGGGCGTCGTGGGAATTGTCGCCTCCCGCCTGGTGGGGCGCTACGGCAAGCCGGCCGTCGTAATATCGCTCGACGGCGAGACCGGGCACGGCTCCTGCAGAAGTCTGGAGGGCTTTTCCATTTACGACGCGCTGCTTTCCGCGCGGCACACCCTGACGCATTTCGGCGGTCATGCGCTTGCGGCGGGGCTCGGTATAGAAAAGCGGAACATCCCGGCGCTGCGGGAAGCGCTCAACGCCTATACAGAAAAGACCGATATGCCGTTTGCGACCCTGCGGCTCGACTGCAAGCTCAACCCCGCCTTTATCGGGCTTCCCCTTTTGGACGCGCTCGACGCGCTCGAGCCGTGCGGCAGCGGAAATCCAGCGCCGCTGTTCGGCCTTTACGGGATGCGCTTTCTTGCGGCCAAGCCCGTCAGCGACGGCAAACACCTGCGCCTAACCTTTGAAAAGGGACAGACGCAGCTGCGCGCCATGCTGTTTTCCACCCCGATTTCGCAGTTCCCCTACCGGCCGGGCGACGAAGTCGACCTTGCCGTGCAGATTGAGCGCAACGTGTTCCGCGGCGAAACGCTTGCGGCGGTGCGCGTGCGGGATATGCGGTTTTCGCATCCGGATGAGGAAAATTACCTCAAAAGCCTCCGGCTGTACGAGCGGTTCCGCTTCGGCAGCACGCTGACCGCCGAGGAGCGCGCCTTTTTGCGCCCGTCGCGGGAATTTTTGCTGCAGGTCTACAGCTTTGTGCGGGACAACGGCCCCTGGACGTTCGACACCGAGGTCTTTTGCAGACGGAGCCGCTGCCCCGAACGGTTCGCCGCGCGGGTGCGCGTCGCGTTCGACGTCCTGTGCGAGCTGGGTCTGTTCACACGGCAGGGCGAAGCGTACACTTGCGTCCCGGGCAAAAAAGCGGACCTTTCCGCTTCCGAAATCTTAAACACGCTGGCATAACGAAAAAGGAGGCTGAACCATGGCGCAGGAAAACCGCACGCAGGAAAACCGCACGGCCGCCGCAGAGCCGTCCCCGCAGGAGCTGTACGGCGCGCTGCGGTCGCGTTTGCAAAAAGAAACTTCCTTTTCCGAACCGGAAATCGATTTAATCGACCGTGCGTACCGCCTTGCCGCGCAGATGCACAGCGCGCAGCTTCGGTATTCCGGGCAGCCGTATATCATCCACCCGCTCGCCGTCGCCAATATCTTAGTCGACCTTGGCATGGACGCGCCCTCCATTGCGGCGGCGCTTTTGCACGACACGGTCGAGGACACGGACACGACGCTTGAACAGCTGAAAGCTCAGTTCGGCGAAGAGGTCGCCGAGCTCGTAGACGGCGTCACAAAGCTCGGCAAGGTGCCGCTGGCGACCAAAGAGGAATTCCAGGCGGAAAACATCCGCAAGATGCTCCTTGCCATGTACAAGGACATCCGCGTCATCATCATCAAGCTGGCCGACCGGCTGCACAATATGCGCACGCTCGATTTCATGGCGCCGCAAAAGCGCCGGGACATTGCGCTGGAAACGCTGGAAATCTATGCGCCCATCGCGCACCGGCTCGGTATCCGCCCCGCGAAGGAGGAGCTTGAGGACCTGGCGATTCGCTTTTTGGACCCCATCGCCTATGAGGAAATTGAAAAATCCCTCGACGCGCTGCGCCGCGAGCGGCTCGGCTTTTTGGAGGAGACCAAGGAAAAGGTCCGCGCGCGCATTGCCACGGTCGTACACGACCCGACCATTGACGGGCGCGTCAAAAGCGTACACGGCATATACCGCAAGATGTATATGCAAAACAAAAACTTCGACCAGATTTACGATATCTTCGCAATCCGCATCATCGTCGATACCGTCATCGACTGCTACAACTGCCTGGGCGTTATCCACGACATGTTCCGCCCCATGCCCGGGCGCTTCAAGGACTATATTGCAAATCCCAAGCCCAACATGTACCAATCCCTGCACACGACCGTGCTCGGCAAGGACGGCGTGCCGTTTGAGGTGCAGATTCGCACCTGGGAAATGCACCGCACGGCGGAATACGGTATCGCGGCGCACTGGAAGTACAAGCTGGGGATTTCCGGCAGCAAAACAAGTCTGGACCAGCGGCTCGCCTGGATTCGGCAGATGCTCGACGACCAGAAGGAGACCGGCGACGTACAGGAGATTGTGCGCGCCATCAAAAGCGACCTTGTGCCGGAGGACGTGTTCGTCTTCACCCCGCGCGGCGACGTCATCACGCTGCCCGCCGGCGCAACGGCTATTGACTTCGCTTACGCCATCCACACCGCCGTCGGCAACAAAATGGTCGGCGCCAAGGTGGACGGGCGCATCGTCCCCATCGACTACCAGGTCAAAACCGGGGAAATTGTGGAGGTCATCACCTCCTCGCAGCCGGGTAAAGGCCCTTCGCGCGACTGGCTGAACATTGTCAAAACCAGCTCGGCGCGCAACAAGATTCGCGCCTGGTTCAAAAACGAGAAGCGCGACGAAAATATTGCGGAGGGCAAAGCGGAAATCGAGCGCGAATTCCGCCGGAATTTCATCCGGCTTTCCGACGAGGACCACGACCGCTTCATCCGCAACCTGGCGACAAGGCAGCGGTTCGACGATTTGGACGATTTCTATGCCGCCATCGGCTTCGGCGGCGTATCCGTCCAGCGGCTGATGCCCTATATCAAAGAGGAATACAACAAAAACTACCGCCCGCACGAAGCGCAGGCCGAGCTGCCCACGGCGAACGAGCCCCGGCGCAGCAGCCGCGACGGCGTAACCGTAGAGGGCGTGGACAACGTGCTCATCAAATTTTCCCGCTGCTGCAACCCCCTGCCCGGCGACGACATCATCGGCTTTATCACCCGCGGGCACGGTATTTCGGTGCACAAGCGCGACTGCCCGAACGTCCCGCGCGACCTTGCCGCCTGCGACGAGCCCGAGCGCTGGGTGCAGGTCACCTGGAACCGGGACGTCAAAAAAGAATTCAAGGCGTCCTTGCAGATTACGGCGCTTTCGCGCATCGGCCTGATGGCGGACGTTTCCATGCAGCTTGCGGCCATGCGCGTGAACATCAACGAAATTTCGTCGCGTGAATCGCGCGACGGGCGCAGCACCATTTACATGACCGTGACGGTAAGCAACGTGGAGCATTTGAAGAACGTCATTTCCCGCATTGAAAAAGTCGACGGCGTTTTAAGCGTAGAAAGGTAAAACGATGAAAGCAGTGATTCAGCGCGTCCGGCACGCGCGCGTAGAGGTGGACGGCGCGACCGTCGGCGAAATCGGCAAGGGCCTTTTGGTGCTTTTGGGCGTGGAACCCGGCGACACCGAGCAAACGGCGCGGCTTTTGGCGCGCAAGACCGCGTCGCTGCGCATTTTTACCGACGCCGAGGACAAGATGAACCTGTCCGTGACCGACGTCGGCGGCGGGGTGCTCGCCGTTTCGCAGTTTACGCTTTGCGCGGACGTCAAAAAGGGCAACCGCCCCTCGTTTACCGGCGCGGCGGCGCCATGGCTTGCCGAGCCTTTGTACGAAGCCTATTGCGCGGCGCTTCCCGAAAACGGCGTCGCCCATGTGGGAAAGGGCGTGTTCGGCGCGCACATGGACGTGACGCTTTTGAACGACGGCCCGGTCACCATTCTGTATGATTCAGCCGTCTGGGAGGGCAAAACCGTATGACGCCAACCGTAGAAACCCTGGTGCTCGGCCCCGTGCAGGCGAACACCCATATTCTGACCGACCCCGAAACCGGGGAAACGGCGGTCATCGACGCGGGCGACTGCACCGAAGCGCTGCTGCAAAGGCTGCGCGGCAAAACCGTCCGGTACATTTTGCTGACGCACGGGCACTTTGACCACATTCTGGGCGTGCCCGCGCTCAAAAAGGCTTTTCCGAACGCGCAAATCTGCATCCACCGGCTGGACGCGGACTGCCTTGCAAGCGCAGAGAAAAGCCTGGCGACTGTTTCCGGCGTTATGCAGACGCCGGCGACGGCCGACCGGCTTTTGGAGGAGGGCGACGCGCTCAAGCTCGGCGGTCTCACGCTGCGGGTGCTGCACACGCCCGGACACACAAAGGGCGGGGTCTGCTACGCCGATTTTGAAAACCGGCTTTTGTTTACGGGCGACACGCTGTTTTGTCTGACGGCGGGGCGGACCGATTTCCCCGGCGGCTCGGACGAAGCGCTGTTTGCGTCGCTTGCGCGTCTGCGGGACCTTGCGGGGGATTTTACGGTCTATACCGGACACAACCGCGCGACGACGCTCGACGCCGAACGCCGCCGCAACCGCTATATGCGGAGGCTTGACCTATGATTCTGGAAATTCTGGGGCACACCTATCAATATGAAGCGGAAAAGCTGCTGCGCGTCTTTTTCCCGAACGAGACGCTGCGCGTGGTCCGGGAAAAGGCAGAGGCGTCCGGCGAACCGGTCGTGACGACCGCCTTAAACAACAGGGAGGCGCTTGTGCGCTTTGCCGACGACGCCGGCGTCACACAAGCGTCGTCCGCCATAGGCGGCGACGGCGAGCTTTCGATGATGACGCTGCTGTTTTCCGTGCTGCGCGAACGGACCGGCTACACGCCGAAGTGGGGGCTTTTGACCGGCGTGCGGCCGTCGAAGCTGTTTTGGAAGCTCGAAAACGAGCGCGGAAAGGACGAAGCCGAACGGTATTTCACAGACACGCTGTTCGTCTCGCCGGAAAAAACGGCGCTCGCGTCGACCGTCTGTGCGCACGAGGCGGCGGCGCTGCGGCTGTCGCGCCCGGAGTCGTGCAGCCTGTATGTTTCCATCCCGTTTTGCCCGACGCGGTGCAGCTATTGCTCCTTCGTTTCACAGGCGGTCAGCACCCCGTCCGCGCGGCGGCTGATACCCCGGTACGTCGAGCTGCTTGCAAAAGAGCTGCAAACGACCGGGGCGCTTGCGCGCGCGCTCGGGCTGCGGCTCGAGACCGTCTACTTCGGCGGCGGCACGCCGACCACGCTGTCCGCCGCGGAGCTTGCCACGCTGCTTGCGGCGGTACGGGAAAGCTTTGACCTTTCGCACCTGCGCGAATACACCGTAGAGGCGGGGCGGCCCGACACCGTAACGGTAGAAAAGCTCGAAGCGCTCAAAGCGGGCGGCGTGACGCGCGTGAGCATCAACCCGCAGACGTTCAACGACGACGTGCTGCGCGCCATTGGGCGCAGACACACCGCCGCCGAAACCGAAGAGGCCTACCGCGTGGCGCGCGCGCAGGGCTTCGACACCATCAACATGGATTTCATCGCGGGGCTGCCCGGCGAAACGGAAGCGTCGTTTTGCCATTCGGTGGATATGGCGGCAAAGCTGGACGCGGAGAATGTAACCGTCCACACGCTTTCGCTCAAGCGCGCATCCACCCTGACGGCGGCGGGCACGCAGTTTGACGCACAGGGCGCTGCGCGCGCGGACCGGATGCTGCGTTACGCCGCGGAGACGCTGCAAAACGCAGGGTACGCGCCCTACTATATGTACCGGCAGTCCAAAACGCTTGGGAACCTGGAAAACACGGGTTACACAAAGCCCGGGCACGCCGGTCTTTACAACATCTATATGATGGAGGAGTGCCACACGGTGCTCGGCGCGGGCGCGGGCGCCGTAACCAAGCTCAAGGCGCCGCACGGCACGGATATTACACGCATATTTAACTACAAATACCCCTATGAATATACGGAAGGGTTTGACGAGCTGCTGGCGCGCAAGCGCGCAATCCCCGCATTTTACGAAACGCACGCCGCAGACGGCCGATAAAAGGACGGTGGACGCTTTGCCGCAATTCCCCAACACCTTAGAATCCATCAACCGCATGGCGCGCACCGCTCCGCAAGAGCTTGTGCGCCTTGGCGAAGCGCGCTTTGAACAGGCGCTCGACGAGGTGGTCGCCCGCGTCACCGAGGACCGCGGGCGCGAAATCGTGATGCTGGCGGGGCCCTCCGGCTCCGGCAAAACGACGGCGGCGCGGAAGCTGGCCGGGCGGTTTCGCGCGCTCGGAATGCAAAGCGACGTACTGTCGCTCGACGATTTTTATCTGGACCGCGACGCCATCCCCTGCGGCGCAAACGGGAAGCCCGACTACGAATCCGTACACGCGCTTGACCTGCCGCTTTTGCAGGCGGCGCTTTCCGACCTGCTTGCCGGGCGAAAAGCGGAAATTCCCGCCTTTGATTTTACCGCCGGGCATCGTTCGGCTGCCACGCGCACCCTGCAGCTCGGCGAACAGGACGCCGTTATTGTGGAGGGCCTGCACGCGCTCAACCCGCTTGTGACCGCGTTTCTCCCGCACGAAAACGTGCTGAAGCTTTACCTGCGCGTGGCGCGGCGCATCTGCAAGGCGGACGGGACGGTTCTGCTGCGGCGGCGGGAGCTGCGGCTTATACGGCGGCTTTTGCGCGACCGGCGCGACCGGGCAAGCAGCGCGGCGCACACGCTGTCGCTTTGGGACAACGTGCTGCTGGGCGAGCAAAACTATCTGCTGCCGTTTCGCGCCGGGGCGGACCTGGACCTGGATTCCACCTTCCTTTATGAGCCGTGCGTATTTGCCGCGGACGTCCTTGATTTTTTGGCCGAAGCCGACCTGCCCGACGAAGCGCGGGAAACCGCCGGACACTTATCCGACGCGCTGCGCTGTTTTGTGCATATCGAGCCCGCGTGCGTTCCGGAAAGCTCCCTGCTGCGTGAATTTTTAGGCCGCGACGGCCTGCGGGATTGACACGCCGCGCTTCAAGTGCTATTCTTGTATGCAACCCAAAATCCGACAAAAAAAGGAGGCCTGTCCCTTGGCGCAGCAAACCCGGAAAAGCCAATCGCTGTTGAACGGTGCCATTGTGCTGGCCGCCGCAACCATTCTTGTCAAGGTTATCGGCATCCTCTACAAGGTGCCCATCTCCAACATGATCGGCACCATCGGGCGCGGGTGCTTTGATTCGGCATACAACCTGTATATCCCCATTTACACCGTCTCCATGGCGGGGCTGCCCGTAGCCGTTTCCAAAATGGTCTCGCAGCAGGTCGCGCTCGGCCGCTTCCGGGATGTGCGGCGCATCTACAAAGTAGCCGGCCGGCTGTTTCTGCTGACAGGCACCGTCGGCGTGCTGCTGATGTTCGCGCTCGCCTACCCCTACGCGGTAATGGCGAAAAACCTGGACGCCCTGCCCGCCATTATCGCCATTGCGCCGTCCATTTTCTTCTGCTGCGTGATGTCGACCTACCGCGGGTATTACAACGGCCTGCGCAACATGACCCCGACCGCCATGTCCGAGGTTTGGGAGGCCGTCGGCAAGGTCGTCGTCGGGCTTTTGCTCGCCTGGGCGACCATGCGCTACGGCGAAGCCCGCTTCGCCGCGGGACTGCCCGTGTTCGGGCAGACCGTCTCGACCGAAGCCGAAGCGCTGTCGGCCATGTACCCCTATGCCGCCGCAGCCGCGGCGCTGGGCGTGACCGGCGGAACCGTCGTCGGCATGGTCTACATGATGATCCGCCACCGCGTGCGCGGCGACGGGCTGACGCGCACCGAGCTTGTCAATTCGCCCAAGCCCCTTGCCGGGACCGCCATTGCCAAAACGCTGATGGCCATCGCCATCCCGGTGGTCGCATCGTCGCTCGTTTTCAGCGTAACGAACCTGATTGACTCCATCACCGTCCAGAACCGCCTGGACACCATGATTCAAAGCAACCTGCCGTATATACAGTCGCTTTACGGCGACCAGCTTGCGGCCTCGCAGGTGCTGGACGCGGATATTGCAAAATACCTCTACGGCGCCTATACCATGTCGCTGGACTTCAAGAACCTGATTCCCTCCATCACCCTGTCGCTCGGCGTCAGCGCGATTCCGGCGCTGTCCGCGGCCTGGGCGGTCAAGGACCATAAGGCGCTCAAGGTCTCCGTGGAATCCGTGCTGCGCGTGACGCTGATGATTGCGCTGCCCGCCGGCATCGGCATGGCCGTGCTCGCCGAGCCGATTCTCGACATGATGTACGAAACCGGCAAATCCGCCGACGCCGTCTCCATCGCGGCGCCGATTATGGCGGCTTACGGCTACTCCATTTTCTTAATGTGCCTGTCGCAGCCGACCACCAACATGCTCCAGGCGCTCGGCAAAACCGGTACGCCGCTGCGGTCGCTGACCGTCGGCGCAGTCGCCAAGGTCATTGCCAATTACATTTTCATCGGCATTCCGCAAATCAACATCAACGGCGCCGTTATCGGCACGGTCATTTGCTACACCATCATCGTCGTGTGGAACGTCGCCGCCCTTCTGCGCACCGCGCGCGTGCGCGTCAACTGGGTCTCCGTTTTCGTAAAGCCCCTGTTTTCCGCCGTGCTCTGCGGCGTGGCCGCCTTCACAAGCTACGGCCTGTTTTCCAACATTTTGCCGGATATTGCCCGCGGCGATTTTTCCGTCACCAACATTCTGGCAACGTGCATTGCGGTCATTTTTGCGGTCGCCGTATACGCCATCGCCATGTTTTTGGTCGGCGGAATCGCGAAATCGGATGTTAAAATGCTGCCTAAGGGAGAAAAAATCGCGAAACTACTTGCCAAATACGGTTTTTTAGAGTAAAATACAGAAAAGGATCACGCGCATGGAAAAGACGTTCGTTTTCAAACAAAATTACGACTTATCCGACCTCCTGGAAATCATGCGAATCTTGCGCGGGGAAAACGGCTGCCCCTGGGACCGGGAGCAGACCCACGCCTCCATCCGCAAGAACTTCATTGAAGAGACGTATGAGGCCATTGAGGCAATCAACAAGCAGGACGACGTTCTGCTTTGCGAGGAGCTCGGCGACGTGCTCATGCAGGTCGTGTTTCATGCGCAAATAGCGGCGGAACGCGGTGCGTTCGGGTTTTCGGACGTTGCCGACGGCATTTGCAAAAAGCTTATTGAGCGCCACCCGCATGTGTTTGGCGACGTAAAGGTCTCCTCGTCCGGCGAGGTGCTCAAAAACTGGGAGCAGATTAAATCCGCCACCAAGCACCGCAAAACCGTGTCGGACAAGATGCAGGCCGTTCCGCGGGAGCTGCCCGCCCTCATGCGCGCATACAAAATCCAGGACAAGGCCGCAAAAGCCGGCTTTGACTGGGACAACCTGGACGGCGCGCTTGAGAAGCTGCCCGAAGAGACGGCGGAGCTGCGGGAAGCCTACCGCAGCAACGACCGGGAAAACGCGCTGGAGGAGCTCGGCGACCTTTTATTTTCCGTCGTCAACGCGGCGCGCTTTTTGGAGCTTGACCCGGAGGAGGCGCTTACGGCGGCGACCGATAAGTTCCAGTCCCGTTTTTGCAAGGTGGAAAGCATGGCCGCCCAACGCGGTATTTCCATGCCGGACGCTTCGCTGGAAACGCTCGACGCGCTTTGACAGGAGGCCAAACAACAAGGTTCCGAATAGCTGCTTGCAGCTATGGAAGATAAATTTATCCAAAACGGAGGAAGACAACATGAATAAGACAGAACTCATTGCGGCAGTTGCGGAGAAGGCCGGTCTGTCCAAGAAAGACGCGGACGCGGCGGTTGCGGCGGCTTTTGACGCTGTTACTGCGGCGCTTGCCAAGGGCGAAAAGGTTCAGCTCATCGGCTTCGGCACGTTTGAGGTGCGTGAGCGCGCCGCCAAGACGGGCCGCAACCCGCGCACGGGCGAGACCATGACCATTCCGGCGTCCAAGGTTCCGGCGTTCAAGGCCGGCGCGGCGCTCAAGAATGCGGTTGCGAAATAAGTGCTTTTCGCGCTCGGCAGAGGGAATCGCTTCCCTCTGCCTTTTCTTTTTTCAAACCGGGAGGGAGTTCTATGCGACTCGATAAATATTTGAAGGTATCGCGCATCGTCAAGCGCCGGACCGTCGCCAACGAGCTGTGCGACGCAGGGCGCGTCGAGGCAAACGGAAAAGCGGCGCGCGCGTCTTACGACGTCAAGGTCGGCGACATTCTGACGCTTAATCTTGGCGGCAGCGTCAAGCGGTACGAGGTTCTGGCCGTTTCGGAATTTGCGCCGAAGGAAGCCGCCGCCTCCATGTACCGTGAACTATAAGAGCGGGCGGTCGGGCGCGGCCGCTTTCTCTTTACCTTTTTCGGGAACCGTGCTATACTGGTGTAAAGGAGAGACGCGCCATGAATTTTAAGCAGATCGGCCAAAACGGGCTTTGCGAGGGCTTTGCCCTGCTGACGAAATCGGAAAAGAAGGTCACCGCCAAGGGAAAGGACTACCTGGACCTTACGCTTTCGGACGCGAGCGGCGAAATTTCCGCCAAGTACTGGGACTATGACGAGCAGCGGCAGGGGCAGTTCCCCGCCGAAACGCTTGTCAAGGTGCGCGGCACCATTTCGCAATACAACGGCGCGGACCAGTTCCGCGTGGAGCGCATCCGCAGGGTTACGCCGGAGGACGGCGTAAACATAGCCGATTTCGTGCGCGCGGCGGCGTATGACGGCGAATACATGTTCGACCGGCTGCTTGCCTGCGTGGACGGCTTTCAGGACAAGGACCTGCAGGCGCTTGTCCGCCACCTTTTGACCGCGCACAAGGCGGATTTGCTCAAATGGCCGGCGGCGTACCGGCTGCACCACGCCATCCGCGGCGGGCTGCTTTTGCACACGCTTTCCATCGTTCGGCTTTGCGAGGGCGTTTGCAAGGTCTATCCGTTTGTGGACGCGGACCTTTTGTGCGCAGGCGCCATTTTGCACGACATTGCGAAGCTCACGGAATTTGAAGTCGGCAACGCCGGCATTGCGTCGGGCTACACGGCCGAGGGCAATTTGATCGGACACCTGGTCAAAGGCGCCATGATGATTGACGAAGCGGCAAAGGCGCTCGGGACCCCGGCGGAAAAATCCATGCTTTTGCAGCACATGGTGCTCTCGCACCACGGCGAGCCGGAATTCGGCGCGGCGGTGCGGCCGGCGTTTTTGGAGGCGGAGCTGCTTTCCGAGCTCGACTTGATGGACGCGCGCGTCTACCAGATTGCCGAAACGCTTGCGCCGCTGCAAAAGGGCGCGTTTTCGGGGCGTATGTGGGCGCTTGACAACCGCAAGCTGTACAGCCACGCGCGCACCGACCTGCACCAGAACGTGCAGATTGACTGAAACGGGCTGTCCCGTTACACGAAAGGAAGGTCTTCTCATGCGCAACCACGAAGTCACATCCGTACAAAAGCTTCTGCGTGTGGACGGTTCCTTAAAGGAGCCGGGCTGGTCGCGGCAGCTTTTGCAAATCTATGACCGTTCGGACATCAAGGCGCCGAAATTCCGCATCAAGGAATGGGATTATTACCTGGTCACGGCAAAGGATTTTGCGCTGGCCTTTACCATTTCCGACGACGGCTATGTCGGGCTGCAGTCCGTGTCGCTTCTGACCTTTGGCGATACGCCGTGGGAGCACACCGAAACCGTCTTGCAGCCTTTCCCCATGGGCAAGCTGCATCTGCCCGCCACAAGCGCCGAGGGCGTCACCGCCTACCGCGACAAGCGGCTCAACATGGAGTTTTGCGCAGAGGCGGGCCGGCGGCGGATCACCTGCATGTTTAAGAACTTTTTAGACGGCAAGACCTTTACCTGCGATTTGACGCTTGCGCAGCCGCCGATGGACACGATGGTCATCGCCACGCCCTGGAAAGAGAACCGCAAGGCGTTTTACTACAACCAGAAAATCAACTGCATGCGCGCAAGCGGCGAGGCGCATTTCGACGGCAAAACCTATGTTTTCGACCCCGAGACGGACTTCGGGACGCTCGACTGGGGCAGAGGGGTTTGGACCTACGACAACACCTGGTACTGGGGCTCGGGCAACGGCGTTGTGGACGGCAAGGCGTTCGGCTTCAACATCGGCTACGGCTTCGGTGACACGTCGGCCGCCAGCGAAAACATGCTGTTTTACGACGGCGTGGGGCATAAGCTCGACGACGTGATTTTTCACATCCCGAAACATTCCTACCTGGAGCCGTGGAAAATTTCGTCGAGCGACGGGCGGTTTGAAATGGACTTTTTCCCGGTGCTCGACCGCGCGGCGAAAATCGACGTCAAGCTGATTACCACCGACCAGCACCAGGTCTTCGGCAAAATGCGCGGCACGGCCATTCTGGACGACGGCACGGCGCTGCACATTGACGATTTGCTTTGCTTCTGCGAAAAGGTGCACAACAAATATTAAAGGAACGACACCATGGACTGGACTGAAATTTGCGTAACCGTAGACGCGGCGAACACCGACGGCGCCGCCGACATCGCTTCGATGGCGGCAAAGGGCGGCATTTACATCGAGGACTACCGGACGCTGGAGGAAGAGACGCGGGAAATTGCGCACATCGACCTCATTGACGAGGCGCTGCTGCAAAAGGACCGTGCGACGGCGCGCATCCACCTGTACGTCTCCCCGCAGGAGAGCCCGGCCGAAGCCGTCGCGTACCTGGACGAGCGGCTGACGGCGGCGGACATTCCCCACACGATTGACACAAAGGCGTGCAAAAGCGAGGACTGGGAAAACAACTGGAAAGCGTATTTCCATCCCCTGCCCATCGGCCGCCGGCTGCTTATCCAGCCGCTGTGGCGCGACGACGCCGAAAATCCGGAAAACCGCGCCGTGCTGCGGCTTGAGCCCGGGCTTGCGTTCGGCACGGGCGCGCACCAGACGACAAAGCTTTGCCTGGAGGCGCTGGAGACGGCCGTCAACCCCGGCTGCACGGTGCTCGACGTCGGCTGCGGCAGCGGAATTTTGGCCATCGCCGCGCGGCTTTTGGGCGCAAAATCGGCCGTCGGCGTAGACATTGACGCGCTCGCCGTCAAAACGGCGCGCGAAAACGGCCGCCGAAACGGCTTTGCAGAGCCGGACCTTACGTTTTTAGAGGGGAACCTTGCCGACGACGTAACCGGGCAGTACGACGTGATCGTCACAAACATCGTCGCCGACGTTATTCTCCTGTTTTTGCGGGACGTCGGGCGCTTGTTGAAGCCGGGCGCCGTGTTCATTGCGTCGGGCATCATCGACCTGCGCGAACCGGAGGTGCAAGCGGCGCTGTCCGCGCACGGATTTACCGTTGTCTCCCGCACGGAGGACGGCGGCTGGGTCTGCCTGACCTGCAAAAAAACAAAATAACCTGTTCGCCAACCGCAAAAGCGCCGGCCGGGAACTCCCCGGCCGGTGCTTTCTTTTACGCTGTTTTGTTTGTGCGGCACAATCAGAATCCGCGGGAGCTGCCGCCGCCGGAGAACCCGCCTCCGCCGCCGGAAAAGCCACCGCCGCCCCCACCGGAAAAGCCGCCTCCGCCGCCGGGAAAGCCCCCGATATAAAACCCGCCGCCAAAGCCGCCGCGGCGGCGCAGCAGGACAATCAGAGTTAGAATGACCACGATGGTAATCGGCGCCAGAATGGCCGTCGTGCGGTTTTCATTTTCCTCCGGCAGGCTTTCCACCGGCTCATAGCCGGATTCCGGCTCCAGCCCGAATTCCAGATAGACCTCGTTTACAATCGATTTGTACGCTTCCAAAAGGCCGGTCGAAAAATCGTCCGCCCGTAAGTACGGCATGGCGTAGGTGTCTAAGATACGGCCGGTTTTGCCGTCGGTCAGCTGCCCCTCCAAGCCGCTGCCGACCTCGATGCGCACCTGCCGGTCCCCGGTGGAAAGCAGCAGCAGCACGCCGGAATCCGCATCCTCCGCGCCGATGCCCCATTCGTTTGCAAGGCCGTAGCCGTAGTCCTCAATGCTTGCGCCGTCCAAGGACTCGACGGTGACGACGACCGCCTGCGCCCCGGTTGCACGGTACAGCGCTTCGCCGCGCGCCTGCATTTCCCGCGCGTCGTCCGCGCTAAGGCAGCCGGCAAAATCATTGACAAAAAAGTCGTTGGTCGGCTGCGGGTAATCCCCGCGCGCCGCCGATACGGGCAGCGCCAAAAGCGCGGCGCACAGCAGCCCCAAAAAGAGCGCAGCTAACCGTTTCATACTGTTCCCCCGCGTTGTATCAGTCAAAATTTACCTGCGGCACGGTCTGAGACTCCTCAGACGCTTCAAAATAAGCCGACTGCTCAAAATTCCCGATGCCCGCAATAATGGAGGTCGGGAACCGCTGGATGCGCGTGTTGTAGTCGCGCGCCATCTCGTTGTACTTGTTGCGCGCCTGTGCAATGCGGTTTTCCGAGCCGGCAAGCTCATCCTGCAAATTGATGAAATTTTCGTTGGATTTAAGCTCCGGATAGTTTTCCACCACGACAAGCAGTCTCGAGAGCGCGGAGTCGAGCGCGTCGTTCGCCGCGTTCAGCTCGTCAACGGTGTTCGCGCCCGAAAGTGCGGCGCGCGCGTCGGCAAGCGCGGTAAAGACCTCTTCCTCATGGTCGGCGTATGCCTGCACGGTATTGACCAGGTTCGGAACCAGGTCGGCGCGGCGCTGCATATAGACCTCGACGTTCGCCTGCGCGGCGGTCACTTCCTCACGCGTGGACACAAGGCCGTTGTAGCTGGAAACGCCCCAGCCGACGACGGCAATCAGGACAAGCGCCACAACGGCGAGCACGATAAAGAGCGTTTTTTTGCTTTTCATAGGAATACCTCCCGCGGCAAACGCCGCTGTTTTTTGCCTTTGGCTTATTCGTACCCGTTCGGGTTCTGCTTCTGCCAGCGCCACGCGTCTTCGCACATTTCCGTAAGGCCGCGCTTCGCCTGCCAGCCGAGGACCTCCTTCGCCTTCGTCGGGTCGGAATAGCAGGTGGCGATGTCGCCCGGCCGGCGGTCGACAATCTTGTAGGGCACATGCACGCCGGTGGCCTCTTCAAACGCATGGACCAAATCCAGCACGCTGTACCCGACGCCGGTGCCGAGATTGAAAATCTGCACGCCGCAGGGCCCGGACAGGATGTTGTCGAGCGCCTTGACGTGGCCCTCGGCCAGGTCGACGACGTGGATATAGTCGCGCACGCCGGTCCCGTCGGGGGTATCGTAGTCGTTGCCGTATACCGAAAGCTCGGGCAGCTTGCCGACGGCGACCTGCGTGATATAGGGCATGAGATTGTTCGGAATCCCATTCGGATTTTCACCGATTCGACCGCTTTTATGCGCGCCGATGGGGTTGAAGTACCGCAGCAGCGTGACGTTCCAGTCGTTGTCCGCTTTGTAGAGGTCCTCCAAAATGATCTCAATCATGTATTTGGTCGTGCCGTACGGATTCGTGGTGCCGCCCGCGGGCATGGTCTCCTTAAGCGGAGAGACGTTGTGCATCCCGTAAACGGTCGCCGATGAGCTGAACACAATATTTTTGCAGCCGAAATCGCGCATGACCTCGCAAAGCGTCAGCGTGCCGCCGATGTTGTTGTCGTAATACTCGAGCGGCTTCTGGCAGGATTCGCCGACCGCCTTGAGCCCCGCAAAGTGGATAACCGCGTCAATGCGGTTTTCGCGGAACACGTGGGAGAGCCCCTCGCGGTCGCGAATGTCGCACTCGTAAAACGGCAGCGTCTTTCCGCACAGCTCGTTGACGCGGGCGAGCGCCTTGGGACTTGAATTGTAATAATTGTCCACAATCACCGCGTCGTAGCCCGCTTCGGTAAGCGAAACGCATGTGTGCGAGCCGATGAAACCCGCACCCCCGGTAACCAAAATCGCCATTGCTGCATTCCTCCCAGAATGATCTATTGCTTAAACCGTTAACTGCGCGCCGCTGTAGTAGCGCGACAGAATCTCGGTATATTCCGCGCCCGTGGCCGCCATGCGGTCCGCGCCGCGCTGGCTCATGCCGACGCCGTACCCGTCGCCGTAAATCTCGAAAAGAAACTCGTTGGTCTCCGGCTGATAGGTGATGGCAAAGCATGGCGAAGGCAGATTTTTGCCCGCCATGACCGTGTCTACAAACTCCAGACCCGAAATCGTGCGGTCCCCGACGCGGATGGTGTGCACATACCCCGTGCCCGTATCCACGGCGCCGTCATGCTCGGTAACCTCCAGCCACGTCGCGGGGTCTTCCCCAAGGACAATGGCGGCGTCATAGGCGCTGACCATCGCGCACACGTCGTCCGCCGAAAAAATCAGCTCGGTGTAGTACCCGTCCTCGGTGCGGTCGGAAATGCTGTCCGCCGCACGCAGGTACGCATAGCTCGTGCCGAAAACCGTTTCGCACGCGGCGGTCCGCCCGGCGGAAATCCGGAAAAACGGCGTAAACGCCGCGGCGCCGTTGAAGCTTAAGTATTCGCCGAACACCGTGCGCACCGCATTGTAGACCTCGTCGCTGTAATCCTCGGCCAGCGTAACGCCGGTGATTTTCCAGTTCGTGTTGCGGTATTTCAAATAGGTGTAAATCGCAACCGTCTGCGCCTTAAGCGCCTCGGCGTTGTAGGTGCTGTCCATCTCCACCTCAATCATGCGGGCCACGGCCTCTTTTGCGTCGAGCAGGCGGCCGTTGACCAGCAGTTCCGAAGGAATCTCGTCGCCCGTATTTGCAGCGGAGGCCGTCGTATCAATGGCAACGCCCGCGCCGGAGGCGGTCGTCGTTTCCGCCGGCGCTTCCTGCACGCCGGTGCGCATTTCCCGGTAAATGAATTCCGAAATCGGCACCGTATCCTCCAAGACTGGCGCGATGGTAGTTTCGACCGGCTGCGTTGTGGCGGCCGGCTGCGTCGTGGCCTGCGCCTCCCGCAGCTGACGGTCGCGAATCAGGAAATAGCAGCTGACCGCCACGGCGGCGGCAAGCAGCAGAATCCCTACGGCAAGCACCGCCTTGCCGGCCGGGCGCGACAGGAACCCTTTTTTGCGTTCGGGGGCGTCGGCGATTTCAATGCCGACCATGCCCTTGCCCTCCGCCTTTTCGCCGATCAGCTCGATAAGCTCCTCGGCCGCATCGTGCAGAAAGCTGTTTTCAGTCTCGTCGTCCTCCTGGTACAGCTTGCGCACCACGGCGGTCTTGTCGTCGGCAACCGTAACGCAGACGTACGAACCGCCCTCCGCGCTGCACACGTCGGAAATGCACGCGCCAAACGCCGCGCCGGAAAGCTCCTTGGCGGATTTCGCCAGCAGCGCGGCATAATCCGTCATGCTGTAGTCGCCCTTATCCTCCACATGGGGCGTGAACAGGAAATATTCGTCAAAGCCCTTGGTGCCCGCGCCGAGCGACCGAATAATCTGCGCGCCGGGCGTGCTGCTAATCGCGACCTTGGCGTTGCTTTTTTGCAGCTGTTCAACCGTGCGGCGCACAATCTCGTTGGGCGCGGCGTCCGGCTGAACCGGCGCTTCCCTTTTCGGGGCGGCGGCTACCGTGCGCTGCATCAGGAACGGGGCAAGCCCGTTTTTCAGCACGACCGAAAGCGCGTTTTCCTCCAGGGGCAAAAACACAATGGTCTGTTTGCCCTTTTCGACGGCAAGCCCGGTATACAGCCCGTCGTCGTTCGGGAACAGCGCCGCCGCTTTCGGGACGCGCGCAAGCTTTTCCGCCTCGGCGGCGGTCAGTTCGGTGTTGCCCGCAAGGCGCGCGTACAAAGACCGGTCCACCCCCGCCGAAAGCCCCAGCGCCGCGCACAGCTTTTCCCGTGTGGCGTTGTACCGCGCCGCGTCAATCGCCAGAACGATTACGGTGTGGGTCTTGAGCGCGTCGGCAAACGCCGGCAGCAGCGCCTTGAGCGTCGGGTACTCGGCAAATGCCGTGTCCGCGTCGCAAAACCCGCTGAGGGTCCCGGAAATGCGTACCAGCAAATGCTTTTGCGCGTCCCCTTCGGTCAAGGCCAGCAGTTTCATATCCATCTTTCTTCATCCATCCCTTATTTTTGAATCACGGCATCCATTTTTCCGCCGTGGCATAGGGGTTTGTCAAGCCCTGCTTGTCATACCACGCCTGCGGATACCGCGGCGCGGGATTTTCCACCGCCAGGTTTGTGTCCACCGCCGTGCTTTCCCCGTCGCGCACCATGCGCCCGATTACCACAAGCCGTGCATCGGAAAACTCATAGGTGCAGGTCTGTAGCGTCAAAAGCTTGTCGCCGGGCTGGATATCCACGCCGGTCGTGTAGAGCTTGCGCTCATCCACCGCTGCAATATAGGCGGAAAACGCCTCGTCGGAGGCAAAATCGGTGACGGTGTAGTTGAAAATGTAATCGTTGTCGTCTTCGGCGCGGCTGTTGGTAATCAGGACCGCGTAGACCTTGAACGTATAGCTGCGGTACAGGGTGTCGAACTGGATAATCGGCGACTCCTTAAAGCCGTCGATCGTCTTGTATTTCGTCAGGTCCGCAAACACCAGGCCGTCGCTCATGTGGTGTCCGTAGATGACGGTGTTGTCGTCAAGATATTTCGGGTCGTTGCGGTAGTCCATGTACGGGCAGCCGTAGCGGCTGTAGTTCCCGTAGAAATCCTTTTTCAGATATTCGCCGTTCTGCTCGCTTTGCACGACCTGCACGTCGATAATCGAATTTGGAATGCGCACCCAGCCGACCAGGTCCTGGTTGATGGCGTAGAGGTATGCGTACTTCGACATCATGCCGTCCGGCAGGCTGATGTTCGGATATCTGGCAAAAAACTCCGCCCACACGTCGGTTTCCGTCGAGCCGGTATCTTCGGTGATGATCTGCCCTTCGATTTCCTGCTGCTGCGCCTTTGCGGCATGGCTCTGGTACGCGTACACGCCGAAATACACGCCGCAGCCAATCAGCGCCAGAACGGCGATGTCGGCAATCGTCTTGCGTATGCCCTCGCCGACGGAATCGCGACGGTTCGGGAAAATCTTGCGAAGCCCGCTTTTGAAAATTTCGCCGAACGTGCGGTACTGCTTTTCTTCTTCCTCGGGCGCTTGCGTGTCCGCCGCGGCGGCGGGCATTTCGGCCTCCTGCGGCGGCTTCGTAAGGTCGGCGAACGCGCTGTACCGCTGCGTCACGTCGACAAACTGCCCGTCGGGGGCGTACTTCGCCTTGCGCGTCGTGGTTTCGCCGGTCTCGGAATTCTGCATGACCGAGCGCAGCACGTCGTGGTAAATGCTCTTATAGGTTTCCGACTCGTCCGGCTGTGGCTGCGGCTGCGGCTGTGGCTGCGGCGGCTGCACGTCGCGCAGCGTGTCCAAAAGCGCGGCGACCTCCGGGTCCTCCGCTTCCTCTCCCGCCTGCACACGGTCCTTCAGCTCGTCAAAAGACAGCATATCCTCCGGCTGCCGCATTTCGCCGTTCGCGCCGTCTTTCTTCTTTTTCGACATTACCCCTCACCTCTCGGATACCATTTTTCATCATTCCGGTACGGGTTTTCCAATCCGAATTTGTCATACCAAAGCTGCGGGTATTTCGGCTCCGGGTTGACCGTCGCCTTCGACGTGTCCACCGTCTCCGACTCGCCCTCGCGCACCAGGCGCGCCATCACGACGCAGCGCGCGTCCTCCTGCTTCCTCGTGATGTCCATATCGCGCGTGCAGGTGGACAGCGTCAGGATTTTGTCGGTCGGCAAAACGTCCACGCCCGTGTCGTACAGGCTGCGCTTCGCGACCTCTTCAATAAATTCCTCCGTGCTCGACTCGGTCATGAACGGGTAGATATAGTTGAACACATAGCCGTTGTCGAGCTCCGGGGACGCCGTGGTCAGGAACACGGCAAAAACCTTCCATTTGTGGTCGGCGTAGATGGTGTTGAACTCAATGACGGGCGCGGTTTTGTAAAACTCGATGTCCTTGTATTTTTCCAAATCGGAAAACATGGTGGAGTCGAGATAGTTGTGTCCGTACAAAATGGTGTTGACGTTTAAGTTTTCCGGGTCGTTGCGGTAGTCCATGAAAACCGTGCCGCGGCGCAGGTACTGCTTGTAAAAATCACGGCGCAGATAGTAGCTGTTGTCCTCGGCCTGCATGACCGGGTGGTTAATCGCCGTGTTGGGCACGGTAATCCAGCCGACAAAATCGTTGTTCTCATTGTACAGCGACCGGTACTTCGGCTGCACAAAGGCGGGCTCGTCGGGATAGTCGTTTTCCGACTCCGTCACAAGCGCCGCAAGCTCGTCGTTCTGGTTCTTGCTCTGGTAAAACTCGACGAAATATTTGATGCAGACAGCGCCCGAAACCACCAGCACCAGCACGGCGATGACCGTGATGACGATGTTGGCGGTCCTGCTTAATTTAGAGGTTTTTTTCTTTTTGCTCATTCTTCCAAGAACCTCCTGAGCTGTTCGAGCGCACGGTCCGCCGACGCGCGGCGGTTTTGTTCCCGCACGTCGCCGGTAAACGCACTGCGGTATTCCTGTACGTCGGTTCGCCTGCCGTCCGTCACGGCGATGTAAACAAGTCCCACCGGCTTTTGCGTATCGTCGGAAGCCGGCCCCGCAATCCCCGTAACGCTGACCGCCACGTCCGCGCCGGACGCGCGCCGGGCGCCGAGCGCCATTTCCCGCGCCGTCTGTTCGCTGACCGCGCCATGCGTGCGGAGGGTCTCCTCGCGCACGCCGAGAAGCCGGTGTTTGATACGGTTGGAATAACAGACAAAGCCGCATTCAAACACGGCGGACGCGCCGGGTATGTCGGTAATGCGCTTGGCTATCCAGCCGCCCGTGCACGATTCCGCCGTGCACAGGGTTTTCCCCTGTTCCGAAAGCGCGGCGACAACCTCCTGTTCCAAACGCATGTCAATCGTTCCTTATCAGTTCAAATTTCGCGTTTTCCGCGGCGCGCGACACAAGCGCCTCCACGTCGAGCTTCTGCTCCGCCGCCGCAACAAGCGACAGCGACGGGCGCGTGCGCGGGTGGCGCGGGGTAAAGACCGTACAGCAGTCCTCATAGGGCCGAATGGAAATGTCAAACGTCTCAATGTGCCGCGCCCGGATGATAATCTCGTCTTTGTCCATGCCGATAAGCGGCCGGAACACCGGCAGCGTCGCCACGGCGTCCGTACAGCCGAGCGCCAGCATCGTCTGGCTCGCGACCTGGCCGACGCTTTCGCCCGTGACAAGGGCGGCGCAGCTTTCCCGGCGCGCGATTCGTTCGGCGATGCGCATCATGAACCGGCGCATAACCAGCGTAAACAGCGCCTCCGGACAATTGTCGCGAATCTGCTCCTGAATTTCGGTAAACGGCACCGTATAAAGCCCGATGTCCCCCGAATACCGCGCGACCTGGCCGAGCAGGTCGTGCACCTTCTGCTCCGACTGCGGCGACGTGTACGGCGGCGACGCGAAATGCACCGCGTCGAGCACGATGCCGCGCTTCGCCATCATCCAGCCGGCAACGGGGCTGTCAATGCCGCCGGAAATCAGCAGCATCGCCTTGCCGCCGGTGCCGACGGGCATGCCGCCCGCGCCTTTTATCTGGTCGCAGTGGATAAACGCCGCGTGCTCGCGCACCTCGACGGTCACGGTCTTTTCCGGATGGTGGACGTCTACGCGCAGGTGCGGATATTGCGTGAGCAGTGCGCCGCCGACCTCGCGGCTGATTTCCGGAGAGGTCAGCGGGAACGTCTTATCCGACCGCTTCGATTCGACCTTGAAGGCCCGGATGCCCGACAGGTCCCCAGCCAGGTAGTCGCAGGCGGTCTTCAAAATCGCGTCCATGCTTTTTTCCGTCTTGCAGGCCCGCACGAACGCCGCGATGCCGAACACACGGCCAAGGCGGTCCACCGCCTCGTCCACGTCGAAGCCCTCGTCCGTCGGTTCTATTGTAATCGTGGATTGTGAACGGGTTATGACGAAACGGCCAAGATCGTGCAGACGCCGCTTGATATTTTTTACCAGCACGCTTTCAAACGTCGCCCGATTGAGGCCCTTGAGCGCCAGCTCCCCGTTTTTGATGAGTATAATCTCCTGCATATCCGCTTACCTTTTTCTTCCAATCGTATTTTGTATCTCCCGCACCGCCGCGACGCACCGGTCAAGCTCTTCGTCGGTCGTCGTGCGCGAAAGACTCAGGCGCAGCGCGGCGTCCACCCGCTCCGCGGGCAGCCCCATAGCCGTAAGCGCCGTGCTGCGGTGCCCGCGCGAACACGCCGAGCCCGCCGAAACGGCCACGCCCCGTAAGGACAGCGCGTTGACCGCCACCTGCGACGGCACGCCGCGCAGGGAAATGTTGAGAATATAGGGCAGCGCGTCCGGCGGGGAGTTGAGCGCCACGCCGTCCAGCCCGGAAAGGGCCGCGCGCAGTCTTGCATACCGCGCCGTCATATCCGGCGCGCCCCAGGCGCGTACCGCCGCCGCAAACGCGGCGATGGCAGGCATGGGCTGGGTCCCCGAGCAAAGGCCGTATTCCTGCCCGCCGCCGAGCAGGTAGGGCTTGATGCGCACCCCGCGGCGCACATACAGCGCGCCGGCGCCTTTGAGTCCGTGTACCTTGTGCGCGCTGACGCTCAACAGGTCAATGCCGCACGCCTTCGGGCGGATGGGCAGCTTCAAAAAGCCCTGAACCGCATCCACATGCACCAGCGCCGGCGCGTGTTTTTCGCGCACGATGCGTCCGAGCTCTGCAAAGGGCAGGACGCTGCCGACCTCATTGTTGACCGCCATCAGGCTTACAAGCACCGTTTGCTCGTCGACCGCTTCTGCAACCTGCGAAGCGGTGATGCGCCCGCATGCGTCGGGCTTCAGGCGCACAACGGTAAAGCCGCGCGTCTCCAGCGCGCGCATGCACTGCTCGACGCTCGGGTGCTCCATGGCGCTGGTGACGATTTTGCCGCCGCGGTACCGCGCCACCGCGCCGAAAACGGCGGTGTTGTTCGCCGCCGTTCCGCTGGGCGTAAAAACAATTTCGCTTTTTTGCGCGTGCAGGGGCGCCGCAATCGCCGCGCGCGCGTCCTCCAAAAGCCGTTCCGCCGCAAGGCCCGCCGCGTGCAGAGAGGCCGGGTTGCCGAAATCCTGCGTCATAGAAAGCACAGCCGCGTCCACCGCCTCTTTGCAGGGCTTTGTCGTCGCGCTGTTGTCGAGATAACATTCCATAATGACGCCTCCTTTCCGGCTGCGGCCGATACCATTTCAGCTTTCTATTATACACGACGAAAGCGGTTTTGGCAAACAAAACTGCGCATTTCCCGCGATTTTTTCGCATAAACGCGTGTCCGCTGCAAAATCTATGCGCGAGGTGAACAAAATGGGAAAGACCCACTCGCGGCGCGGCCGCATACGGCTGCTTTCTTTCTTAGCCGCCGTATTGCTGACACTTTCCGTTTTTGCGGTTTCCGGCGCCGTTCGCGCGGCGCGTTATGAACGGCAGCTTCGCGTTTCCGGGGAGCGTGCGCTCGCCACACTTGACGACGCGCTGCGCAGCATGCAGGCCGACCTGCAAAAGGGCGTGTACGCCAACACCCCGCCGATGCTCGGGGATACGGCGACCCGCCTGTCGTTGGAATCCGCCGCCGCCAAAAACAGCCTGGCTGCTTTGCCGCTTGCCGACACGCAGCTTTCCACGACCTACAAATTTTTATCGCAGGTCGGCGATTTTGTGCTGTCCTTAAGCCGGAAAGCCGAAGCCGGAGAAGCCATTTCCGCGGAAGAACGCGAAACGATGGCCGCGCTTTTGCAGTTTGCCGACACGCTGACCGCACAAATTTCCGAGCTGCGCGAACAGCTTTACGACGGAACGCTTCAGCTTGCCGAGGACGCCGAGCGGCTTGACGAAAACGACCGGCTGCTTGCCGCCCTGGGCGCAAATTTTGAAGACGCGGAGCAGGCGCTGACCGAATACCCGACGCTGCTGTACGACGGGCCGTTTTCCGACCACATCAACGCGCTGGAGTCGGCTATGCTGCAAAACGCCGAGGAATTCGCCCAGGCGGATGCGCTCGCGCGCGCCGCGGAAATTCTGGACGTTCCCGAGGATACGCTGGCCTTTGCGGGGACTGAGGAGGACAACACCACGGCCTACCTCTTTTCCACGGAGGACAGCACCATCGCCGTTACCAAGCGCGGCGGATACCTTTTGTACCTGCTGTCCGACAAATTCGCAAGCGAGGCCAAGCTCGAATACGCCGATGCGCGCGACGCGGCAAGCCAATTTCTGACCGCCTGCGGCTTTTCGGGGATGGAGGCGACCTACTACACCACCGAAGACGGCATCTGCACCATCAACTTCGCTTATACCGAAGCCGAACGCATCTGTTACCCGGACCTCATCAAGGTAAGCGTCAGCCTTACGGACGGGTCGGTGCTTTCGGCGGACTGCCGCGGCTATGTGATGAACCACAAGGCGCGCGTCTTTCAGGCGCCGGCCGTGACGCGGGAAGCTGCCGAAGCGAACCTAAGCCCGCTGCTTACCGTCCGGGACGCGCGCTTGGCGGTCATTCCGACCGACGCGGGCGGGGAAACGCAGTGCTATGAATTCCACTGTGAAGACCGTTCCGGGCAGGAATGCCTTGTGTATATCGACACAAGCACCGGGTATGAGGCCGAAATTCTGTTGCTGTTATACAGCGACAACGGCGTTTTGACCCGATGAATCAATCGAAAAAATCTGCAAACAATAGGCATGTCCGAAAAAAGAGAAAGAAGGCAGACAAAATGAAAAAATGGGTTCTGCCGCTTGCGGCGGTCACGCTGACGCTGTGCGCCTTTTTGACGGCGTGCGGCGGCGATAAGGACGACGACGCAAGCGACAAAAACGTGGTGACCGAAGCCCAGGAGGCGTTGACCGACTCGGGCGACGCCCTAAAGGACGCCGGAGAAGCGCTGTCCGACGCCGGCGACGCGGTCGGCGACGCCGTGACCGGCGCGGGGCACGCCGCTGAGGAAGCGGTTTCCGACGCCGGCGACGCGGTGCGCGAGGGGTTGACCGAAGCGCGCGACGCACTGCGGTAACAAAGAAACACGGGAGGCGGTTTGCCTCCCGTGTTTCTTTATGATTCAAATCTGCAAAGCTTCAAAAATCTGCCGCTTGTAGCGAAGAAAAGCCTCCCCGAGCATAAAGTCGTGCGCCCGCGGACGCGGCTCCTCTACCGGAATTTCCGCAAAGATGGTCCCGGGGCTGCCGCCGAGAATGCAGACGCGGTCCGACAGCTTGACCGCCTCATCGACGTCGTGCGTAATGAACAGCGTCGTCAATTCAATATCGCGCATGATGTCGAGGTACCACTCGTGGATGGCGCCCTTTGTAATGGTGTCGAGCGCGCTGAACGGCTCGTCGAGAAGCGCGATGCCGTCGGACGCAAGGTACGTCCGCAGCAGCGCGGCGCGCTGGCGCATCCCGCCCGAAAGCTTGTCCGGGTACTTTTTCTCTGTCCCGGCCAGGCCGAACCGCGCAAAGTGCGCGGCGGCCTGCTCGCGCGCCTCTTTTTTCGGCGTCCCGCGCAAAATCAGCGGCAGCGCGACGTTGTCGAGCACCGTACGAAACGGCAAAAGCAGGTCCTTTTGCAGCATGTAGCTGATTTTTCCCGGCATGCCGGTAATCTCCTCGCCGTAGGCGTACACATGCCCGCTGTCCGGACGCATAAGGCCCGAAAGAATGTTGAACAGCGTCGTTTTGCCCGCGCCGCTGACGCCCAAAAGACAGACAAGCTCGCCCTTTTGCAGCGTCAGGTCCACGTCGGACAAAACCCGGTGGCCGCCGAACGCCTTGGAGATGTGCGCGGCGCGCAGCACCGCGTCAGGAGAGGTAGGCATTTGTATACCCCGTGCCCGCAGGCAGCTCTTTTTCCACAAGGCCGTTGTCCCAGAGCCAGGCGTAGAACGCGTCCCAGCGCGCCGGGTCAATGTAGCCCCACTGCTCGACCTCGGCCTTGTACTGCGGCGAAATCCACTTCTGGCTCGCGGTTACAAGCTCCAGGGAGTCGCGCAAAGAGCCGGTCGTGTCGCCGTCCACCAGAATCTGCGCCGCTTCCTCCGGGTTCGCAATGGCGTATTCGTAGCCCTTTTTCAGCGCGGAAAGAAACGCCTTCGTCTCGTCCGGGTGCTCCTCTAAAAACGCATTGTTCGCTATGAGCACCGGCGTGTAGTAGTCAAAGACGGGGTCGATGTCCTTGAAATAGAAATAGTCGAAATCAAGCCCGGTCTGTTCGGCCGCAACGCCGCCCCAGCCGTAGAAAATCCAAATCGCGTCCGTCAGATGCTCGCGCAGCGCGCCGGCTTCGTCGGTGATGGTGTTCGGAATCAGATTCACCTTGTCGAAGTCCCCGCCGTCGCGTTCGACGACCGCCCGCAGCGTCGCAAGCTCAATGGGCGAATCCCAGGTCGAATAGGTGTGTCCCTCAAGGCCCTTGGGGCGGTCCATCCCCTCGCCCGCGCGGGAAATAATGCCAGACGTGTTGTGCTGCAGCAGCGCCGCAACCGCCGTCACGCCCAGCGGCGCGTCGGAAACAAAGGCCGCCGCAAGCGTATCCTGCGCGTCAATGGCGAACTGCGCCTGCCCCGCCGCGCACATGGCGGCGGCGCCCGCCTCCGGCGGCTGAACGACCGTCACGTTGAGGCCCGCCTCTTCAAAATACCCGTTGGCAAGCGCGACGTAAATGCCGGTGTGGTTGGTGTTCGGCGTCCAGTCGAGCGACACCGTAATGTCCGTTTTGCCGGCGCCCTCCCCGCCGCAGGCGGCAAGGGAAACCAGCAGGACCGCGCACAGCAGAAGCGCGCCGAGTTTTCTAAGCGTTTGTTTCATACGGATTCTTTCTCCTTCCTTTCCCAGGGCATGACAAGGTACCGCAGCAGCGTCACGCCCCACATCAAAAGCAGACTGATAAGCGTTATAAACAGAATGACGGAAAACATTTTGTCAAAGGCGTACGCTTTCTGCACGCGCGTCATGTATACGCCGAGCCCCTCAAAGCCGCCCAGCCACTCCGCGACAACCGCGCCGACCACCGCATAGGAGGCCGAAACCTTGAGCCCCGCGAAAAACGACCCGAGCGCAGAGGGCATAAGCACATGGCGGAAAATTTTGAACCGCCCCGCGCCCATGCTCCGAAGCAGGTTTACCGCGTCTTCGTCGGCGCTGCGAAAGCCGTCCAAGAGGCTGACGGCAATCGGGAAAAACGTGGTGATGACCACAAGCGTCACCTTGGGCGCCATGCCGAAGCCCATCCACAGAACCAGAAGCGGCGCGACCGCAATGGTCGGGATGGTCTGCGTAATGACGAGCACCGGGTACAGCGCCCTGTAGAGAAACGCAAAGCGGTTCATCAGCGACGCGAGCACAAAGGCGAGCGACACGCCGAGCGCAAGGCCTAAAAACGCCTCACACAGCGTCACGCCCGCGTGGCTTAGCAGCAGCGGAAAATCCGCGATGAACGCCTCGACGACCGCGCCGGGCGTCGGCAGCATAAACGCCGGAACCCACTGAAAGCCCGTCGCCGCCGCCCACAGCGCAAGCACCGCAAACAGCGCCGCCAGGGGGGACGCCTTACTTGTGATGCTTTGTAACTTTTTCGTCAATGGTCAGCACCCCGCCCTCGGGCTTGTACGAAATCTTGACATACGCCGAAACGGACGGCGCGCCCGCGCGCACGGCGACGTGCTGGCATTCCTTGACAATGTCCAGCAGCTGGTCGTAGTCCTCGCCCTCAACGGTCGTCTCGAACGGGCCGACATAATAATGCAGTCCCGTGGACGCGATGTAGGCGATAACCTCGTCGACGATGCGCACAACTTCGTTTTTGTCCTGCACGCCGGGCAGGACCTGGATGGCTACGCTTGCTTTCATGACAGGTTCCTCCTTTGGAACATAAAAAATAGAGAAGCCTTACGACACCGCAGTCGTAAGGCTTCTGATTTTTCCGGTGAAAAAACGGCTCCCTACGGCGGCATTACCCGCATCAGGTCATAGGGTCAAAGGCGCGCTGCATCCTTTCTCTCAGCCGGCTTGCCGCCAGCTCCCCTGTGTTCGGTTGTCCTAAAGCTTACTATGTAGTATACGTCCGCGCCCGAATTTTGTCAACCCGGAATAAGAAAAAAGCCGACCGCGCCCGACACCGCGCCGACAGCCGCCCCGCAGAGCACGTCGCGCGGGAAATGCACCCCGCCGACCACGCGGACGGCGGCAAGCAGCACGCCGAATACGGTCAGCACGACGCCGACGGGCACGAACGTATAATAAAAGGCGAACGCAATCACAAAGACCGAAAACACATGGCGGCTCGGGAACGCTTCGCCGGGCTTGTCCTTGTGCAGCAGCGGCGAAAACCCGAGCTTTGCAAACGGGCGCGGGAAATTCAGCGCACGGCGCAGCGCGCTGACCGCGACAAAGGAAACGCCCGGCACAAGCACGCACCGCAGAAAGCGGTCGTCGCGCAAAAAAAGCAGGGCGGCAAGCAGCGCCGGGTACGCAAGGTACACAAGCGCCGTAATCGCCTTATCCACACCGCGCAGCGCCCGCAAAAGCGCGGGATGCGCCAAAAACGGCTTCTGCAGCCTTTCAAACTGTTCCCGGGTCAAATCCGCGCCCCCTTTGCCGTCTTTCTGCTTTCAGTATAGCAAACCCGGCCGCCGCGCGCAAGCGGCGGCGCACAAAAAAAGCGGGGATGCCGCTGCATCCCCGCCAGGGTCTCTGAAATTGCTTACGCAAGCTCCGCGAAGTACTTGATGGTGCGGACCATCTGGCTCGTGTAGGAGTTTTCGTTGTCATACCAGGAAACGACCTGAACCTCATAGAGGTCGTCGGCAATCTGCGCGACCATGGTCTGGGTCGCATCAAACAGCGAGCCGTAGCGCATGCCGATAACGTCGGAGGAGACAATCGGGTCCTCGTTGTAGCCGAAGCTCTCGCTCGCGGCAGCCTTCATGGCGGCGTTGATGCCTTCCTTGGTGACGTCCTTGCCCTTGACGACCGCGGTCAAAATGGTGGTCGAGCCGGTCGGAACGGGCACGCGCTGCGCCGAACCGATAAGCTTGCCGTTGAGCTCCGGAATCACCAGGCCGATCGCTTTCGCAGCGCCGGTGGAGTTCGGGACGATGTTGGCAGCGCCCGCGCGCGCACGGCGCAGGTCGCCCTTTCTGTGCGGGCCGTCGAGAATCATCTGGTCGCCGGTGTAAGCGTGAATAGTGCTCATGATACCGCTCTGCACGGGCGCGTAATCATTGAGGGCCTTCGCCATGGGCGCCAGGCAGTTCGTGGTGCAGGAGGCGGCGGAAATGATGGTGTCGTCCGCCGTCAGGGTCTTTTCGTTGACGCTGTAAACGATGGTCTTCAGGTCGTTGCCCGCGGGCGCGGAAATGACGACCTTCTTCGCGCCGGCGTCGATGTGCGCCTGGCTCTTCGCCTTCGAGCAATAGAAGCCCGTGCACTCGAGCACGACGTCTACGCCGATTTCGCCCCACGGCAGCTCCGCGGCGTTGGCCATCGCGTAAATTTTCAGGGTCTTGCCGTCGACAGTCAGGGTGCCGGCTTCGTCGTCGGCGGAGATGGTGTGCAGGTTCTCGCCGATCTTGCCGCAGTAGCCGCCCTGCGCGGTGTCGTACTTGAGCAGATGCGCAAGCATGGAGGGCTTGGTCAAGTCGTTAATCGCGACGACCTCATAGCCTTCCGCGCCGAACATCTGACGGAACGCCAGACGGCCGATGCGGCCAAACCCGTTGATAGCAACTTTAACAGACATGGAAATTACCTCCGAATATAGTATTTTTCCTTGTGCGGCTAACATTGTATACCGATTTTTGGAAATTTGCAAGTTGTTTTCCAAAATTCCCTGCCGCTTGTGAAAACTTTGTCGTACTGCCTAAAATTTCGTATATGCGGAAAAACAGGGTATGCTATTCGCACAGCCGCGGCGCATTTCCAGTATGCCCGCGAGCCTTGAAAACATGCGAAAAAGGCGGGATATTATGGAAACGGCCGAGGTGCGCTTGCGCGCGCTGCTGCGACAGGCGCAGGCAAAGGCTGCGCGCGGCAAAGCCGGGCGCGAACGCTTTCAGACCTATTTTGACGCGCTGTTCGGCGCCGCCGCGCGCGGAGAAAGCCCCGCGGCGCTGCAAACGGCGTACCGCGACGGGATGCGCGCGCTTCGGGCGTTTTACGACGCGCAGACGCCGCAGGCCGCAAGCGGCAAGGCGGTCGACCTTACCGCGCTGCTTTCGGACGTGACGCTTTGCTGCGACCTGCTTTTGGGCGACGGGCGCGTGCGGTTTTTTCCGACGCACCCCCTGTTTGTGCAGGCGGACGGGCGCGCGCTGCTTTGGGCGGTGCTGCGCCTGCTTGCCGTGGCGCTGGAAAACGGCCGCCCGCTGACGCTGTACGCCTTTTCGGCCGGCGGCGTCGCGGCGGCGTCGTTCGTCTCGCCGCTTGCGGACGGCGCGTTCGGGGAAGCGGCCGCGGCCCTTGCCAAGCGGACGGTGCAGAGACTCAGCGGGCGGCTTTGGCGGGAAACGGGACAAGGCGGGACGGCGCTCCACCTGCTTTTGCCGCGCTGCGTGCCGCAGGAAAACGCCTTTCCCGGCGCACTGGACTTTGCAAACTGGCTTTCCGACCGCATTTCGCCGGTCTACGCCGCCTTTTCCGAGCTGTGCGCGCCGCCGGACTTTAGAAAAATATAACAAAAAGACGCTTGTCTTTCCGCTCGTTTTTGTGGTAAAATACAGGCGCAACCTAAGCTGCCGCTTCAGCTTACTATGGAAGAGAGGTTTTCCCTGTGAAAAAATTGGTCCGCGCCCTGTTTTTCGGCAAAGTTACGGCGGTGCTGTTCCCCGTGCTTGCGCTTTGTGCCGCGCCGGTGTTTTACGCCTACCGCAACTCCTTTTATTTCATTGACGATACGATTTTTCCCGGCTTTACCATGACGCTGTTCCTGCTGATGGTTCTCAACGTGTTTTTGCTGTTCCTGCTGTCCGGGCTGCGGCTGCGGGACCGTACATACCTCGAGCGCAAATGGGTGCGCGCGCTGTATGGGATCGGCGGCGTTTACACGATTCTCAGCGTGGGGGTGTGCATCGGCTTCTTCTTCGGCAACAGCGCGGAGACGAACACCGTAACGCAGCGCAGCCTTATGGAATTCCTGCCGTACTGGGCGGCGGGCGGAGCGCTGCTGCTTGCGCTGTTCATTCTGCCGAACCTGCAGAAAAAGAAGCTGCGCGCCGGGCTTTGCGCGGTGCTGTCGCTTGCGCTGCTTACCGCATGCGTCGCGGCGCTTTTCCCCTTTACGCCGTACCGCTTTACCTCGGGTCCTGTCGTGTTTGACAACGGCACGGACTATTCGGTCGTGTTTTCCACCAGCGGCAAGGGCACCGGGTACGTCACCTATTCCTACGGCGGCGAAACGGTCACGCGCTATGACGAAGCCGCCGGGCGCAAGGCTGCCGACAGCACCATCCACACCGTGCGCGTCCCGTACGAAGAGCTGCAGAACAACACCTATACCGTCGGCTCCGTGCGCATTTTGGAGGACCGCAGCTACGGCGGCCGAAGCGGCAAAACCATTGAATCCGAGCCTGTCGAATTCAGCGGCACCTTCGGCGACACCGTGCGCGCGCTGACCGTTTCGGACTGGCACACGCACACCGACCTTGCCAAAAGCACGGCCGGGCAGCTCGGCGGCTACGACGCGCTGCTGCTGCTGGGCGACAGCGCGCCGGGGATGATGTTCGCGTCCGAGGTGGTCGATTATATCCTGCAATTCGCCTCCGACCTTGGCGGCGGGTCGATGCCCGTCCTTTTCGTTCGCGGCAACCACGAAACGCGCGGCCGGGAAGCGGGCAAGCTGCCCGCGTACCTGGGCTTTGACAGCTTCTATTTCACCGCGCAGCTCGGCGACTACCGGTTTGTTGTGCTCGACAGCGGCGAAGACAAGGCCGACGACCACCCCGAATACGGGAACATGGTCACCTACAGCCAGAGCCGCGCCGATATGGTCGCGTGGCTGGAGAGCCTTGAGAACCCGGACGGCGCAAAGACCGTCGCGCTTTCGCACGCGGACTCCATCTGCATTGAGGAGGACCTGTCCGCCGCCGCGCACGAGAAGCTCGATACGCTGGGGGTCAGCCTCTTAGTCAGCGGCCATGCGCACAAAACGGAGTTTAAGACCGAACACGTCTATCCGACGCTCATCGACGGCGGCTGGACGGCGAACGGCGCAAAAACGTACGTCGCGTCGATGCTGGTGTTCTCGCCGGACGGCATTGCGCTGCGCTCGGTGGACAACGCCGGGGTTGTGACGGTGGAGGAAACCGTCGCCTGGCGGTAAAAAAGCAAAGAGACGGGCGGACGCGAAATGCGCCCGCCCGTCTTAAGTTAAACCGATATGCCGCCCGGGTTTATGTTTACGCGCCGAGCATGGCGGGGATTTCCTCGGGCTCGACGCCGAGCACCTGGGCAAATTCCCGGTACAAAAGCGCCTCGGCGTCCTTGAGCGCGCGTTCGTCCGCCTGGTGGAAGCGTTTGCCCTCGGCGGTGCGTTCGCGGCGGCGGATGTACAGGCTTTTGATCATCTGCATGAGCGCGCGGTGGTCGCCCGTGTGCAGAACCTGCGTCTGGGCGCTGTGCCGCTTTGCGTCGTTTCCAATCCACTGCGCCGGCAGGTCGGGCATTTCCCGAATCAGCGACTGCACCTGCTTTTTTTGCAAAAGCGCGCGCATGGGGATGTTTTCACCGTTGACCGGGCAGTAAATGGTCGTATTTTCCCCGTACAGCGGGTGCAGCACATAATACGCCTCCGCCCGCTTTCCGAATTTCTTTTGGCAGATTTCGGTGATTTCGCAAACACCGGTCTGCCCGTACATGACTTTGTCGTGAACTGCAAACACCGCGATAACCTCCTTAACCGAACCGTGCCCCGATATGCCGAAAGCCATACGGGTGCCAAGCCATAAAAAAGCACGCCCGCGAAACCGAAGCAAAGTGCGCTGGGCGTTTCGGACGGCGGCGTGCTGTTGTTTGTTTCTTATCTAATTATAGCGCAAAGGCGCGAAAAAAGCAAATGGGCTTTTTCACAAATTTCACGAACTTTCGTCTTGTTCTGCGTCCGGCAAGCCCTGGCTTATCGCCGGAAACGCATTTTCCGTGTCGGCGGTCGGCTGCACTTCGTAAGTGCCGAATTTGCGCAGCAGCTCGAACGCGTCCTCTTCCTCGCCGGGTAAGGCGCGCGCCGGCGTCTTCGGCTCCACGGGCTTTTCATTCCTGCGTTTTTGCATGGCTATCCCTCCCGAAAACAGTTTGTCCGATTTTTGCAGCATCATGCCCGGCTGTGCACATGTCCAGAAAACCGGTGCATTTTGCGCCTTCTTTTTTGCACTCCGGCGGCAAACGCGCGCTTTACACCAACCGGCAAACATGGTACAATACCTTTGGTATAAAATCGGGAGAAGCCGCAGGGCAAGGCGCCGCCGCAGCCGTTTGCTTCGACCCGTATTGATCGAGAAAGGGGTTTTCCAACATGGCAACTCGCACGCTTTCAGATTTTCGCGCCGAGCACAACCTCTGGCGCAAGGACGTCGCCGAGCTTTTGGCGCTTCCGGAAAGCGAAATCGAGCGTCTTGAAATGACCGGGGAGGTGCCCGGCAGCATCCGGCAGAAGCTCATCGCGGCATATGGTCTTCCCGCCGACTATTTTGAGGTGGACATCGACGCGCTGCGCGCCGCCGAACGCGCCGCCGAACGCGTCACGCCCAAAAAGCCGTTCTGGTACCTGTTTGTCGTTGTGCTGGTTTGGCAAATTCTCTGCGCGCTGGTCATCGGCTTTTTGGACACGCCCGCCACAATCGCCTCCTCGCTCGGCGCGCCGGTTACCGCGCTCTATCCGGTCGTATCGGACCTGTGCGGGACGGTCGTGACCATTTGCTCGGGTATATTCCTTGGCTCCTACCTCATCAAAAAAAGCAACCTGCGCGGGCGGGTTGCGGAATTTGAGTTTCTGTATCCGTTCATGAGCGGCTCGGTCACCGGCTGGCTGCTTCTGCTGCTTGCTAGGCAGGTGCAGAACAACGGCACGGCGTCCGGTTGGTTCGTCGCACAGGTGGTGCTGACCTTCGTTTTCCTGTTTGTCGACGTCGTCTTCCTGACCTTTTTTGTCAAGGCAACCACGGAGGAGGCCTCCGAACAGGGCCGCAAAACGCTGCGCATCCTGTTTGCCGTCGCGCTGGGCGCCAAGATGCTGTATTATGTGCTCTGGTTCGCGCTCGGCTACCACGAAGACGCCACCGCACTGGTTTTCGTCAGCGTCGGCCTGCGCATTGCGCTGAGCCTCTGCGTTTTTTACGGCGCGGCGTTCGGCATTTACCGCTTTCCAAAGCTGCAAACGCTGTTTTTGACGGTGCTGCCGATTTTGTATTTCGCCGTTCCCGCGGGAATCGACGCCATTGTCACGCTGACCGCCTAACACATAAAGCCGCCCGCACGGGCGGTTTTTTTATGCCCCGCTAAGCGTTGTTCCGGGGTAATAATGCGCCAGGATTTCGCGATAATCCGCCCCCTGCCGCGCCATATAGTCCGCGCCGTACTGGCTCATGCCGACGCCGTGGCCGCTGCCCGTGCAGGAAAAGGTAAACTGCCCGTCCGCAAACGCGACGGTAAAGGCGGGCGAGCGAAGCCCCAAAAGCGTGCGCAGCTGCTGGCCGGTCATCGTTTTGCCGCCGACGGTGACACAGACGACGACGCCGGTTCCGTTTTCGGAAAACGTCAGGCCGGAAATCCAGGCGGCCGGGTCGTCGGACAGGGTCACGCCGCTTTGCGCGGACAGCTTTTCGCGCACCGCGTCGGCGGAAAGCACCGTGCTGCTCGTAAAATCGGGCGACAGCCGGTCGCCGGGGCTTGTGACCGATTGGAGGTACGGCACGTCCGCGCCCCAGATGTACGCGGCGCTTTCCGTGCGGCCCGGGCAAAGCGCGCAGTAGGCCGCGGTGATATAAGCGCCGTCGTATGTAAGCGCCTGTCCGAATACGGCTTCGACCGCCGCGCGCAGCTTTTCTTCGTAAACGCCGAAATTGTCGCCCCACTTTTCGCGCCGCGCCGTTTCGTCCAAATATCCCTGGTGGCGCGCCGGGTCGTCGGAAATGTCCGCGCCGAGAAGCGCCAGATCGTCCTCCCCCGCCTGCAGGCGCAGGACGTTCGTGTACGCCGCTACCGCCTGCGCCTTAAGCGCCTCCGGTTCGCTTTGCGCGGACATCTCCGCCGCAACGCAGCCCACAAGGTATTCGGCCGTGTTCATTTCGACGACGTTCCCGCCCGCCGTCTGCAAAACCGCAACGGTGTTTTCCGCGTCGGCGGCCGCCTGCCCGGCGGTCTGCACCGTTTCCTCAAGCAGCGCCTGCCGCGCCGCCTCTATGGAAAAGCCGTCCAGGTCGAGCGACGTGACCGGCGACGTGAACATGGCGACCGCCAGTACCAGACATAGCAGGAGATAGGTTTTCATACGCGCGCATCCTTTCGTTTTTTCCCGTTCGATTGGTTGACTTTGCCCGTGTTTTGCGATACAATGGTATATCTATTGAATGAAGTTTCCCGGCTTTTGCCGGTCATATAGCGGCGCACGGCGCCCTGCGGCATGAAAAGGAGCACAGTACCGATGTCCGACTACATTTCCCCGATTTCCAACGACGCTCTTTCCAGCTTATGCGAAGAGCTCGCCAAAAATAACCGTATCCGCCCCGAGGATTACAGCCGCTTCGAGGTCAAGCGGGGGCTTCGCAACCCCGACGGCACCGGCGTCATGGCGGGGCTTACGCGTATCTGCTCGGTCGAGGGGTATTATATTGAAGACGGCGAGCGCGTCCCGAAGGCGGGGCGGCTTACTTACCGCGGCATTGACATGAGCGAAATCGTCCGCGACTGCGAAGAAAAGAACCGCTTCGGCTTTGAGGAGGTCGCGTGGCTGCTGCTGTTCGGCGATTTGCCGACGCAAAGGCAGCTCGACCGGTTCTGCGAAATCCTGGCGGCGTGCCGGGAGCTGCCGGACGAATTTATTGAAGACATGATTATGAAGGCGCCCTCGCCCAATATCATGAACAAGGTCGCGCGGTCCGTTTTGGCGCTGTATTCGTTTGACGAAACGCCCGACGACACCGCCGTGGAAAACGTGCTGCGTCAGTCCATCCAGCTGATTGCGCAAATTCCGACCATTATGGCGTACGCCTATCAGGTCAAGCGCCGCGTGTACGACCACAAAAGCATGTACATCCACCAGAACGACAAGTCCTTAAAGACGGCGGAATCCATTTTGCACGCCATCCGTCCCGACCGGAAATTCACGGACGAAGAGGCGAAGCTTCTGGATCTGTGCATGGTCATCCACGCCGAGCACGGCGGCGGCAATAACTCGACGTTCACCACGCGCTGCATCACCTCCTCGGGGACCGACACCTATTCCGCCATTGCGGCGGGCATCGGCTCTTTGAAAGGCCCGAAGCACGGCGGCGCGAACATCAAGGTTGTCGAAATGGTTGAGGATATGCGCGCGCACATCGCGGACCCGACAAACGAGGGGCAGGTCGCCGATTATCTGGCGAAGATTATCCGCAAGGAAGCGGGCGACGGCACGGGGCTGATTTACGGCATGGGCCACGCGGTCTATACGCTTTCCGACCCGCGCGCCGTTATCCTGCGCGAACGCGCCCGGTCGTTTGCCAAAGCGCACGGCTTTGAGGACCGGTTCCGTACGCTGGAGCTCATTGAAGCGCTCACCCCGGAGCTGTTTGCCAAATACAAGGGCGAAAAGAAAAAAATGTGCGCCAACGTCGACCTCTATTCGGGGCTTATCTACGAAATGCTGCGCATCCCGAAGGACCTGTTCACGCCGCTCTTTATGGCAGCGCGCATTGCGGGCTGGTCGGCGCACCGGCTTGAGGAGCTCACGTCCGGCAGCCGCATTATGCGCCCGGCGTATAAAAACGTCTCCCTGCCGCGGCAGTTCGTTCCGCTGGACGAACGCACGCCGGACCACGTCGTACAGACCGAATACATCCCGCCGGAGGAGCGGTAAACCGGGCTTTTGCCCGTTGAATACGAGGAAGGGTACCTGCCATGAAGCTGAGCATTCGAAAAACCGACCAAATCGACCTGCGCCTTTTGCTGTGCGTTTTCGGCGTGACGACGGCGCTCGCCGCAGTTTTGCGCACGGTGCAGCTGTTTACAAATATCGAGCCGCACACGGGCTTTTTCGCGGCGGTGGACTGGTCGGTTTACGTCCTGTACGGCCTGCTGCTGCTTTCCGTTTTGCTGCTGACGGTCCTGCCGGCCTGCAGCGCGCGCATTCCCGCTTCCCGCGCGATTGTGCGCAAAGACCCGGCGTTAGTCGCCGCAAGCGGCCTGTTCGCCGTCGGCCTGCTGTATGACGCGGCGCTCGCCGCGATGCAAATTCCGGCGCTGGTCGCCCAAAACAACAGCCTGCCCGTCGGGACGCTGCTGTTTTCCGAGGGGCTGCTCGCCGAGGCGCTGCGCGCAGTTTGCGGGGTGCTGGCGGCCGTCTACATGCTGCTCTTGGCCGTTTCCTACGCCAAGGGAACCAAGCAGTTCGCCAAGTTCCGGCTGCTTGCGCTCACGCCGCTTTTCTGGGCGATGTTCCGCATCGTCCTGCGGTTCATGACGAAAATCAGCTTCACCATGGTCTCCGAGCTGCTGCTGGAGCTTGCGATGCTTGCTTTTATGATGCTGTTTTTGCTTTCGTTCGCCCGCATCGCCGCCGAGGTCAACCCGAAGGGCGAAATGCGCAAGGCGGTCCGGTTCGGCCTGCCCGCCGCTTTCCTTGCCGCGGTGATTGGGCTTTCGCGCCTGGTCTGCACCGTTGCCGGGAAGGGCGAGCTGCTGGCGGACGGGTTTGCGTTCTCCTTCGGTGAAATCGGGTTTGCGGTGTTTGCGGTCGTTTTCCTTGCACAGCAGCTGCGCTTCGGCCGTCCCGCTTCGGAGGAGCCGGCGATGGCGCAGGCGCAGCCGGAAGACGCCGCACAGCCGAACGCATGAGCTTTTTGCAAAACGCGGCTGCGGCGGGCGGCCAGGTCGCCATTCTGTTTATTCTGGCCGCCGTGGGCTTCTGCTGCGATAAGGCGGGGCTGTATACGGAAAAAGCCGCCCGTCTGACCAACGATTTGCTGTTTTACATTGTTACGCCCGCCGTGGTCATACAGGCCTTTTCCGGGATGGAGCGCACCGCTTCTTCCACGCGCGGTCTTCTGTTTGCCGTGGCCGGCGGCGCGGCGCTGCACCTGCTGGCCATTGCGCTCTCCTGGCCGCTGTTCCGAAAATCCGGCGAGGACGGCCCCATTTACCGCTTCGCCTGCGTTTACGGCAACGTCGGCTACATGGCGCTGCCGCTTGCACAGGCGACGTTGGGCGACGCGGGCGTGTTTTACTGCTCGGGCGTGCTGGTTCCCTTTAATCTGCTTGCGTTTACGCACGGCGTATGGCTGATGTCCCAAAACACCGGAAAGGCCGCGTTTTCTCCGCGCAAGCTGCTTTTGAATCCCGGCGTCGTCTCCGTTTTGCTTGGGCTGCCCCTGTTTTGGACGGGCGTACAGCTGCCGGACCTTCTCCTCGAGCCCGTTCGCCTGCTGGCGCAGCTCAACACGCCGCTTGCCATGCTTATGTTCGGCACCTACCTTGCGCACACGCAGCTGCGCACGATGTTTTGCCGGCCGCAGATTTATGCGGTCGCCGCGTTTAAGCTGCTGCTTTTTCCCGCGGCCGCGCTTTTCGCGGCCCGGCTGTGCGGCGTGTCCGGCGTGCTTTTGACCGCGCTTTTGATTTCCGCCTCTGCCCCCACGGCGAACAACACGGTGCTGTTCGCCGCCAAATACGGCAAAAGCACCCCCGTTGCTTCGCAGACGGTCACCGTGGTCAGCCTGTTTTCCATTGTCACCATGCCTGTGTTCATTGCGCTCTCGCAGGTGTAATAGAGTTTGGATGCGCTGCATCCGGGAGGAATTCTTATGAAGCTCATCATCGCCATCGTCAACAACGAAGACGCCTCCGTCGTGTTGTCGGAACTGACGAACAAAGGGTTTTCCGTCACGCGGCTGTCCACGTCCGGCGGCTTTTTGCGCGCCGGGAACGTGACGATGCTCATCGGCCTGGAGGAAGAAAAGGTCGCCGAAGCGCTTTCGGTCATTGAGGAATTCAGCTGCAAGCGGCAGCAGCAGGTCCCCGTCAACTCCGGGTACATGAGCGATTCGCTGCTGTCCATCCCGGTGGAAATCACCGTGGGCGGCGCAACCGTTTTTGTGCTGGACGTAGAGCAGTTCCACAAATTATGAGCGGGACGCTGCCACTGTCCGCAAGCGACCGCCGCTTTGTAGAGGCGCGTCTTGCCTCGCGCACGTTCCCGCAGACTGTCCTTTTGGAGGGCGGCAGCGACGAAGCGCGCCGGACGCTTGCGGATGCGCTCGCCTGCGCGCTGGTCTGCACGGCCGACGGAAAACGGCCCTGCAACAGCTGCCGCGCCTGTCGCAAGTGCGCGTCCGGGAGCCATCCGGACGTACAGCGGTTCGGGCCGGAAAAGAAAAACGGGACGTTTAAGGTGGAAACCTGCAGAGCCATCCGGCAGGACGCCTTTGTCGCGCCGAACGACGGCGACACAAAGGTCTATATCCTGGACGACTGCCAGGCAATGAACGACAGCAGTGAAAACGCCCTGCTCAAAATTTTAGAGGAACCGCCGGCCGGCGTCTATTTCCTTTTGACCTGCCCGACGGGCAGCGCGCTGCTGCCCACCGTACGTTCCCGCGCCGTCACGCTTTCGCTGCCGGGGGAGGAAGCCTGCTTTTCCGAGCAGACGCTGGAAACGGCAGCCGCCCTTTCCCGGGCGCTGACGCAGTCGGAGTGGGCGCTTTTGCAGGCGACCGCGCCGCTGGAACGCGACCGCACGGAAATGGGAAACGTATTGCGCTGCTTTGCCGCCGCGCTCGAAGAGGCGCTGTACCGCAAGGCGGGCGCCCAGCCGCGCGCGCAGCTCAAAGAGGCGCCAACGCTTTTGGCCGCGTCGTTTACAAAGCCCCGGCTGTATGCGCTGCTTACGGAAACGCGCGCGCTGGAAACGGAAAACGACGGGTATGAAAACGCAAATCTGCTGCTGACGGCGCTGTGCTATCGCCTGCACCGGGCGGCGCATCAACATCCCTGACCCGAGAGGGTCCGGAAAGGAGCACCTATGGCTCAAGTAGTCGGTATTCGATTCAAAGACGCCGGAAAAGTCTATTATTTTGACCCCGGCGAAACCGCCTTTCAGAAAGGCGACCATGCAGTCGTGGAAACCGCGCGCGGGACGGAGTGCGGCGAAGTCACGCAGGCGAACCACGAGGTGGAGGACGCGCAAATCGTCAAGCCCTTAAAGCGCGTGCTGCGCGCCGCCACACCCGAGGATCTGCGGACAATGGAAAACAACCGAAGCAAGGAGAAAAAGGCGTTTTCCATCTGTGAGGAAAAAATTCGCGCGCATAAGCTTGACATGAAGCTTGTGGACGTGGAATATACCTTTGACGGCAGCAAAATCCTGTTTTATTTCACCGCGGACGGCCGCGTGGATTTCCGCAGCCTGGTCAAGGATTTGGCCGGCACCTTTCACACGCGCATCGAGCTGCGGCAAATCGGCGTGCGCGACGAATCCAAGATGATCGGCGGATTCGGCATCTGCGGGCGGCCGTTTTGTTGCACGACCTTTTTGAACGACTTTCACCCCGTATCCATCAAAATGGCCAAAGAGCAGGGCCTGTCCTTAAACCCCGGGAAAATCAGCGGCACCTGCGGGCGGCTGATGTGCTGCCTGAAATACGAGCAGGCCGCCTACGACCACCTGCTGCGCCACACGCCGAAGGTCGGCGCCGTGGTGGAAACGCGCGAGGGCCGCGGGGTCGTCGTAGACAACAATCTGTTGACCGGCATGCTCAAAATCCGCCTGGACCGCCGGCCGGACGCCGCGCCGCTGCTTATCGAGCGCCACGAGGTCAAGCTCATCCGCGACGCCCAGGTGCGCTTGAGCAAGGCGGAGCTTGAGGCGCTCAAGGGTATGGAATAAAAAAGGCTTGCACTTTTCAGAATTTGTGTTAGAATGAAACTACACTGTGTAAGGGAGGTCAACGAACATGGCATATCATATCACCGACGACTGCATCGCCTGCGGCGCCTGCGCTGCGGAATGCCCCGTGGAGGCGATTTCCGAAGGCGACGGCAAGTATGAGATCGACGCGAACACCTGCATCGACTGCGGGTCCTGCGCCGGCGTCTGCCCGGTAGACGCGCCCAAGGCCGAATAAGCCTGTCAAACAACAAAAAGACCGCCGGCCGGCGGTCATTTTCTTTGCTTTTTTCGGAAAGTATGGTAAAATGCCCCTATGAAACAGACGAGCGCTTTGCACGAGCACCTGGAATATTTGGAGAACGGCGTGACCGTCGTCGTCTCGCCCGCGCACACCTTCGGCACCGACGCGCTGCTGCTGGCCGATTTCGCCGCGCCGAAGCAGAGCACCCGCGCCTGCGATTTGGGCACGGGCTGCGGCATTTTGCCGCTTTACTGGAAAAGCCGCGGCCTTTGCAGCCGCATTGACGGCGTAGAGCTGCAGGCAAAGGCCGTTTCGCAGTTTGCGCGCGGGATTCTGCAAAGCGGCGTTTCCGACAGCGTATTCGCCCACCACGCCGATTTGCGGGACTTAAAGGGCGTGCTGGACTTTGGGACCTACGACCTTGTGACGATGAACCCGCCGTACACGGCCGCCAACGCCGGGCTGCAAAGCCGGGAGCCGGCGGCGCGCCTTGCGCGGCACGAAACGGCCTGTACGCTTGCGGACGCTGCCGCGGCGGCGGCGCACCTGCTGAAAAGCGGCGGCCGGTTCTGCCTGTGCCTGCGGCCCGAACGGCTTTGCGACGCGATGGACGTTCTGCGGCGCGCGCGGCTCGAGCCGAAGCGCCTGCGGCTGGTCTCGAAAAACGCGCAAAGCGCCCCGTGGCTCTGCCTTTTGGAGGGGCGGCGTGACGGAAAAGCGGGGCTTCGGATTCTGCCGCATCTGTTTTTATATGGCGACGGCCAGGCGCCCGGCCGCTATTCTCCCGGACAGACGACATAAAAGGAGGGTTTTCGATGGCGGGAGTCTTGTATATCGTCGGTACGCCCATCGGCAACCTCGGGGATTTTTCGCCGCGGGCGATAGAGACGCTGCAAAGCTGCGATTTCATCGCCGCCGAAGACACGCGCGTCACGCGCAAGCTGCTCAATCATTTTGAAATTACGACCCCGACCGTCAGCTACCACGAGCACAACAGCCGCACGGCGGGCGAAAGGATTTTGGACCGCGTGCTGGCGGGGGAAAGCTGCGCGCTGGTCACGGACGCGGGGATGCCCGCCGTTTCCGACCCGGGCGAAGCGCTTGTCGCCCTGATGCATACGCACGGCGTGCGCGTCGAGGCCGTCCCCGGCCCCACGGCGTTCGCGACGGCCGTCGCCGTTTCGGGTCTGCCGTCCGCGCGGTTTACCTTTGAAGGCTTTTTGCCCGTACAAAACGCGCAGCGGCGCGCGCTTTTGCAGGAACTCGCCTCGGAAACGCGCACCCTGGTCTTTTACGAAGCCCCGCACCGCCTTTCCAAAACGCTCGGCGATTTGCTGGACGCCTTCGGCGACCGGGAGGCGGCGCTTGTCAAGGAGCTTACAAAGGTTCACGAAACCGTCGAGCGCACAACGCTGCGCGAAGCGGTGGAAGCGTATCGCGAAAAAGAGGTGCGCGGGGAATTTGTGCTGGTTGTGCGCGGCGCGCAGCCGCAAAAGACGGTCTGGTCGCTGCCGGACGCCGTCGAGCGCGCCCGGGCGCTTGAACAGGCGGGCATGGGCAAAACGCAGGCGGCAAAAACGGCCGCCCGGGAAAGCGGCCTGAAAAAAAATGACATTTACAAGGCGTTAACCGAACCGGACGGAGGCGAATGATGGAATATTGGTATTTGTGGGTCCTGCTCGGCGTGCTTTGCATAGCGACGGCGCTTGTGCTCATCAAGGCCTCGCGCGCAAGCGCACGGCACAACCGGGAGACACGCCGCGCCTATGCGGAGATTGAGCGGCTGTCCGCCTGCAAGGCGGAGTTCCGGCACGCCACGGCCGAAACGGTACGCGCCGCCGACCCCCGGCGCGCGCTCGACGGGGCGTTTGCCGTTTTGCAGTCGCGCCTGGAGGCCGCCGAAGACAGCGACCGCTGCTTTGCCGAAATGAACGAGCCGCAGCAAAACGTCTATACGCTTTATTGGCTCCTGCAGGACGCAGAAACGTCGCTTTCCGCCTTTTTCAAGCGCAACGGCGAGCCGCTGCGGGCCTTTGCGCCACGGGCGCTCCAGGCTGTCGGCGCGGCCGGGCTTTTGGAAGCGGCCGAAAAAATGTACGCGATGTTCGACGAAGACAATGAAGAGGCCTCGCTCGAAAGCGCGGCCGTACAGGCGCTCGACGACGCGTTTCGCAAGGATTTTTCACGCGAAGCGCTGCTTGAGCGTATCCGGGAATACGAAGCGGCGCACGCCGCGGAGATATTCTAAGCGCCGCAGAAATCTTTTAACGCTGCGCCTGCTGTTCCCCGACAAACGCGGCGGCGGCCTCCCGCAGCAGGCGTTCGCCGTTTTCCATAACCGTGTGCACGCAGACCGGCTCGGCGGGTTTCGTATCCGCCGTCTTTGCCCCGCGCAGCCGCCGCAAGAGGCCGTCCATCAGCGCGGCGCTGCCGGACTCCGCCGCATTTTCGGGCAGCGTTGCCCAGGCGGCGGGCAGCACCCCGTCCGCGCAGGCGCGCAGGGCGACGCGGTAAATGGAAAGCGCAAAATAGCTGCGCAGCAGCACGGCGGACTCCGGGTCGGTAACGGCCAAAGCGTCGCCGAGCATCGTCGCGGCGCGGAACAGCGTGCCGGTCCGAAATTCCCGGTCCTGCACGGTATCGCGCTCATCAAACTGTTCGTTAAACGAGCGGCGCGTGTTGCTCACGCCCAGCAGATAGTCGCAGCTGACGTCGTAAAACGACGCGGCGCTGCACAGAAATTCAAGCCCGCATTCGCGAATCCCCTTTTCGTAGTGGGACAGCAGCGCGCCGGAAATGCCCATCGCGGCGGCGGCCTCCTTTTGCGTCAAGCCCCGCTCGCGCCGCAGCGCGTGGAGCCGTGCGGGAAAGGTCGTATTCATAGCCTGCCTCCAAAATACATTTTGTAGGAAAATCATAGCACAAATTTTACAGTTTGTATATTCCAAAAAATTCCGGACGGTGATTATTTTGAAAACAGCACAGCTGCATTTGATTCGCAACGCCGCTGAGGGCAATACCGAAGGGCGCTATATCGGGCAGACCGACCTGCCCGCGACCGAAGCGGGCTTGCGGCAAATTGACGAGCTTATCGCGGAATACGGCGGCTACCCGGAGGCGGAGGCGGTCTTTTCGAGTCCGCTTGCGCGCTGCCTGCAAACCGCGAAGCGCATTTACCCGGACAAAGAGCCCATCGTCATGCAGGAGCTGGCCGAGTATGATTTCGGCGAATTTGAGGGACGCACCGCCGACGAGCTCAAGGACCTGGACGCATTTCGGGTCTGGCTTTCCGGCGCCGAGCCCGAAACGCCCGTCCCCTTCGGCGAAAGTCAGGTAGACTTCAACCGGCGCATCTGCTCGGCGTTCGAGCGCATCGTACAGGGGGTTTTGCAGTCCGGCGTGCGGTCGGCGGCGGTCGTCACGCACGGCGGGGTCATTATGTCGCTGATGACGGCGTTTGCCATTCCCGAAGCCTCCATGCACGAATGGCTCACGCCCAACGGCTGCGGCTACACCTTGCGCGTCGACCCGTTTTTGTGGTCGCACGGCGGCAAGGTGGAGGCCGTAGCGGAATGTCCCGCCCTGCCCGTTTCCGAGGACGACGAGCGCGCGCTGTGGGACTATTACCCGCAGGAACCCGTGGACTGAGAGGGAGCTATGGAAGTCGATATTTACGATTTTGACAAAACCGTCGTCCCGTTTGACAGCGGCTCGACCTTTTTGCTGTTCTGCGTGAGGCGGTACCCGTATCTGCTGCTGCTTTTGCCGTATTATCTTGTGCTCGGGCTGCTGTACGGGCTGCGCATAGTCTCCCTGGACCGGTTCAAGCGTCATATTTTTGTCGCCGTGCGCTTTATCCCGTTAGACAAGGCGGTCCGCGCCTTTTGGGACCGGCACGAGCGCGACGTGTTCCCCTGGTTTTTGCCGGAGAACCGGGCGCGGCACACGGTCGTCATCAGCGCAAGCCCCGATTTTCTGCTGCGGGAAATCGCCGACAGACTGCAGGTTAAAACGCTGCTTTGCACGCGCCACGACCCGAAGACCGGCACGCTTTTGGGGCGCAACTGCCGCGGGGAGGAAAAGGTGCGCCGCTTTTATGAGGTGTTCGGCGCAGACGTGCGCGTGCGGGACGTGTATTCCGACTCCTACCGCCATGACCGCCCCATTTTTTCGCTTGGCGAGCGGTGCTTCCACATTGAAAAGGACGGCGCGCAAACAGAGTTTCGCTACAGCGAGCAATACGAAAATTAAATGCAGAAAAAGAAAAGCAGCCCGGTTTTTCCGGGCTGCTTCGCTTTATCTACGCTGTTACGCCTCTTCTTTATAGAGCTTGGCGCGTTCAAATTCGTCCTCAATCTCCTTGCCCGGTTTCTTTGTGAGCAGCGAGACGACGACAATCGCAATGCACGAAAGCACGAACGCCGGGAACAGCTCGTAGATGTCGAAAATCCCGCCGAGCGGCCGCACCAGAAGGTTCCACACAAAGACCATCACGCCGCCCGTGACCATGCCCGCCACGGCGCCCGCGCGCGTGGTGCGCTTCCAAAAGAGGGAGAACAGCATAATCGGCCCGAACGTGGCGCCGAAGCCCGCCCACGCAAACGATACGACCGTAAAGATGACGCTGTTTTCATCCCAGGCAATGGCGATGCCAATGAGCGCAATCACAAGCAAAATGATACGCGCGACCCACATGACCTGCTTGTCGGTGGCGTTCTTTTTGAGCACGCCGCCGAACAGGTTTTTGGAAAACGCGGAGGAGGCAATCAGCAGGTAGGAGTCCGACGAGCTGATGGTGGCCGCCAAAATACCCGCCATCACGACGCCCGCAAGCACGGGATGGAACAGCGCGCGGCTGATGATGATGAAGATGTTTTCCGCGCCGGACGCCGTCGACAGCGTTTCATGGACCGGGAACATGGCGCGGCCCATTAAGCCGATGTACACGGCGGCAACCAGGGAAATGACGACCCAGACCGTCGCAATGCGGCGCGAACGGGTCAGCTCCCGGCGTTTGCGAATCGCCATGAAGCGCAGAAGCACCTGCGGCATGCCGAAGTAGCCGAGCCCCCAGGAGAGCGTGGAAATAATCGTCAGCGCGCCGTAGCCGCTCGCCTCGCCGAACAGCGGCGTGCCGTTTGCCGCCTGCTGCACCCCGGCGGCGTCCACCGTGGGCGTGGCGGTCGCCGTCAGCGAGAAGAAGCCCGCAATGGCCTGCGCGTTTTCGAGCACGGCCGAAACCCCGCCCGCGTGAATGGTGCCGGCCACAAGCACAACCAGAAGCGCCAAAAACATGACGATGCTCTGCATGAAGTCCGACGCGCTCTCGGCTAAGAAGCCGCCTAAGAACGTATAGACAAGCACGAACACAGCGCCGACAATCATCATGGTGTGATACGGAAAGCCGAACAGCGTGCTGAACAGCTTGCCGCAGGTCACAAAGCAGCTGGCGGCGTAAACCGTGAAGAACACAAGGATAAACAGCGCCGAAACAGACAGAATGACCTTTTTCTTTTCATGGTAGCGGTTGCTTAAAAAGTCCGGGATGGTAATGGCGTCCCCGGAAACGACCGAATAGCTGCGCAGCCGCTTGGCGACGACCAGCCAGTTGATGTAGGTGCCAATGGCAAGCCCCGCCGCCGTCCAAAACGCGTCGGCAAGCCCGCACCAGTATGCAACGCCCGGCAGCCCCATCAAAAGCCAGCCGCTCATGTCGGACGCCTCGGCGCTCATGGCGGTGACCCACGGGCCTAAAGACCGGCCGCCCAAAAAGTAGTTGTCGGAGTTTTTCTGCGAACGCTTTGCAAAGTACACGCCGATGCCGATTACAATCAGCATATACGCGCACATGGCGATTAGCACCTTTACGGTGTCGGCAGACATAGTTTCTCCCCCTTTGGAAAATTTTGACTGTACCATTATAAAGGAAAACGGCGTTTCTGTAAACCTTTTCTTTGGGGGAGACAAAGTGAAAAGGGACTTGACAAGCGCCCGGGCTTTTTTTATGATAGATACGTTTGCAGGCAGCGCCCGCGCCCGTTCGACACACCGCTTTCCAAAGGAGACCCCAAGACCATGGCATCCCTTCTTATCGCCGTCATTTACCTCGCGTTCGTAAGCCTCGGCCTGCCCGACTCGCTGCTCGGCTCCGGGTGGCCGACCATGCAGCTGGACTTCGGGGTCCCGTCGTCCTACGCGGGCTACATTTCCATGACCATTTGCTGCATGACGATTCTCTCGTCGCTTTTAAGCCCGCGCCTCATGCGCAAAATGCACACCAAATGGATTGTCATTGTTTCAACCCTGCTGACCGTGTTCGGGCTTATCGGTTTTTCGTTTTGCGACCGGTACGCGATGCTCTTTCTGTTCGCCGTACCTTACGGCCTGGGGGCCGGCTCCATTGACGCGGCGCTCAACAACTACGTCGCGAACCACTATTCCTCCTCGGTGATGAATTTCCTGCACTGCTTTTACGGCTTAGGCGCGGTCATCAGCCCGAACATCATGGCGCTGGCGCTGCAATATGCGCATTGGAACGACGGCTACCGCTGGACGGCGTATCTGCAGGCGGGCATCCTCGTCGTCTGCATCCTTTCGCTGCCGCTTTGGAAAACCGAAAAGGACGTGCAGCAGACAGACGTCCGGGAGGAAACCGCCGGCATTTCGGAAACGCTCCGGCGCCCCGGCATGCTGCCGACGCTCGTCGCCTTTTTCGCCTACTGCGCGGGGGAGGCCACCTGCTTTTTGTGGACGTCAAGCTACTTTGCCGGCACACGGCCCTGGATGGACGAAAAGCTCGTCGCGTCGTTCGGCTCGCTGATTTTTGCGGGGCTGATGCTCGGGCGGCTGATTTCCGGCTTCATTTCCAACCGGCTCGGCGACCGAAAGCTTATCCGCTTCGGCATTTTGCTGGAATTCCTCGGCATTGCGCTGATTGCGCTGCCGCTGGACGGCTACCTTGTCGCGGCGGCCGGCTTCCTGCTCGCCGGCACGGGCATGGGCCCCGTTTACCCGGCGATTCAGCACATGGCGCCCGCCAATTTCGGCAAGCGCTACAGCGCGGCGGCCATTGGGCTGCAAATGGCGTTTGCGTACATAGGCAGTATGTGCATGCCGACGGCGTTCGGCAAATTGCAGCAGGCCGTCGGCATTTGGGTGCTGCCCGCATACCTCGCGGTGTTCGCGGTCTTAAACTTCGTGCTGCTGGAGGTCGCCTACAAGCGGATTGCAAAGGCAGACCCCGGCAAGGCCGCTTAACGACAAAACCGAACCGGCGCAGTCCTTTTACGGGACTGCGCCGGTATTTTTCATGGGCGTATGTTATTCCGCCGACATCATGCGGATATAGCGCTTGAAGAATTTGAGCGCGTCCGCCATGCAGGAAACCGGGATACGCTCGTTCGTGCCGTGCGTGGTCAAAAGCAGCTTCGTGTCCATGACGAACGGCGCGAAACGGTAGATGTTGTCGCAGACCTCTTCGTAATGGTACGCGTCCGTGCCGCCCATGACCAGATACGGCGCCACGATCATCGTCGGGTCGGCGCGCGTGCACAGCGATTCAAAAATCTTAAAGGAACGGCTGTCGGTCGGCGAAACCTTGGAGGCTTCCTTGCCCTTCAGGTATTCGACCTCGATGTCCTTGTTGCGCACGCTCTTGCGGATATGCGCCTCCACGTCCTTTATGGTCGTGCCGGGCATCATGCGGAAATTGACCGTAACAGACGCCTTTTGCGGCAGCACGTTCGCCGCCGGGCTGCCGTCGGCCATGGTGACGGCGGTCGTCGTATGGATAAGCGACGCGGCGGGCGGAATTTTGGTCATGACAAAGGTAATCAGCGGCTTCAAAAGCCACAGGTTGCACATGACAATGCGCGCCGGATAGCTGCAATTTTTGCCGATTTTGCAGAATAGGTCATACACAAAATCCGGCATGGTCGCGCGGAACTGATGCTTTTCGATGTCCTTGATAACGTCGGCCAGCTGCCCGACCGCGGTGTGCGCCGGCGGCTGGGAGGAGTGCCCGCCCTTGGCGCTGACGGACACGCGGAAATCGGCGTAGCCCTTTTCGGCAATGCCCACGCCCGCCAGGCGGTTGTTGAGGATGGAGCCGACCTTCAAATTCAAAATGGCGCCGCCCTCGTCAATGACGCTGTCCAGGTGCACGCCGCGCGCTTTGAGCGTGTCGGCTATGGCGCCGGCGCCGGAGGTCTTGGCGGCGACTATTTCCTCGTCGTGGCCGAAGCACAAATACACCGTGCGCGTCGGCCGGAACCCCTCGGCCAGCAGCGTCTCCACGCTTTCCAGCACCGCAATCAGGTGGTTTTTCATGTCGAGCGCGCCGCGGCCCCAGACGAATTCGCCGTCGTCAAAGCCGTCGAAGGCGGGGTGCGTCCAGTCGTCCTCTGTCCCCTCGGCGACCGGCACAACGTCCTGGTGCGCAAGCAGCGCGATGGGCGGGAGGTCCGGGTTCGTCCCCTCCCAGGTGTACAAAAGGCTCGCCAGCGAAATCTCCTCGCGCTTGAGGTGCTTGTGCACCAGCGGGAAGCGCTCCTCAAAAAGCCGGTGCAGCTTTTGGAACTCGCCCCAGTCCACCTTGTCGACGTCCACGTTGGATACGGTTTTGATGCGAATGGCGTCGCTTAAGTCCCGGCGGTACTTGTCTACGTCGACCGTCTCCTCCTCAAGCGGCTCGGTGTCCGGCGTTTCCGGCTTCCAGAATGCCGCGCGGATGAGCGTCACGACCAAAAACAAGCCGATAAGCCCCAGCACTGTCCATAAGACCCACATCATGTTTGCCCCTTTCGAGCGTTTTGCTCAGGAATTTTTATCGACCTTGTGAAAGGTCTTTAAGTTGCCCTCTTTCTGATGGCGGCGCGCAAGCTCCGCTTTGACGTCGCCGGGTGTAATCCCCTCGTTCGCCATCATCACGACCAGGTGGAACAGCAGGTCGGAAATTTCGCCGACCGTGTCCGCCTTGACGCCGTTTTTGGCGGCGATGATGGTCTCGGCGGCCTCCTCGCCGACTTTTTTCAGAATCTTGTCAAGTCCCTGTTCAAACAGATAGCAGGTGTAGGAGCCCTCCCGCTTTTCCTGCCGCCGGCTTTCGGCGACGGCGTAGAGCTCGTCGAGCACGTCGTTCATGTCGTCTCCTCCCAAATCGTATCAAAAAAGCAGCTTTTTTTGCCCGTGTGGCAGGCGGGCCCCGTCTGGACAACCGTCACCAAGAGCGTATCCGAATCGCAGTCGCCCGCTATGCGCACGACCTTTTGGACGTGGCCAGAGGTCTCGCCCTTGTTCCAGAGCTTGCCGCGCGAACGGCTGAAAAACCAGGTGTAGCCGGTCTCGAGCGTCTTTTGCAGGGATTCCCGGTTCATGTAGGCGAGCATCAGCACCTCGCCCGTCCCCGCCTCCTGCACAATGGCGGGAATGAGCGTGCCCTTTTGAAAAAACTTCTCGATATCCATTGCCTCTCCCCTATTCTTCCGCCGCCGCAATGGCCTCTGCCAGCGACAGCGTGCCCTTGTAAATGGAACGGCCGCAAATCGCGCCGTACAGCCCCGCGTCCTTTAATGCGCGAATATCCGCAAGGTCGCGGATGCCGCCGCTTGCGACCACATTGCAGGAGACCGCGTCGTTAAGCGCGCAAAGCGATTCAAGCGCAGGGCCGGACAGCATGCCGTCGCGGTCGATGTCCGTGAAAATGAGCGTTTCCACGCCCGCCTGCTCCATCGCCTTAGCAAGGTCCAGATACTGCACATTGCCGGTTTCAAGCCAGCCCTGCGTCGCGACAAAGCCGCTGCGCGCGTCAATGCCGACGGCAATGCGCCCGCCGTACAGCGCGCACGCGTCATAGACCAGCTGCGGGTTGTTGACCGCCGCGGAGCCCAAAACGACGCGGGCAATGCCGCGCGACAGGTAATATTCCACGTCGTCCATCGTCCGAATCCCGCCGCCGACCTCCACAAGCAGGCCGGTCTGCTTTGCGACCTCCAAAAAGACGTGGGCGTTTTTGCGCACGCCCGCGCAGGCGCCGTCGAGGTCGACCATGTGAATCCACTTCGCGCCGGCGCGCCGGAACGTCTCCGCGGCCGCAAGGTAGCTGTCCGCGACCTGCTCGGCGGAGTCCATCGCCCCGCGGTAAAGCCGCACGCAGGTCTCGTTTTGAATGTCAATCGCGGGAAAAATCAGCATATCGTTCTCCTAAACTCAATCCAACACGCCCTTGGTCGAAAGCGCGCCGCCCGCCGTTTTTGCCGAGGCGGCCGCCAGCGCGTGCCCGAACGCCTTGAAAAGCGCCTCTAAAATATGGTGGGTGTTGTCGCCGTAGGGTGCGCGCAGATGCAGCGTAACGCCGGCCTTGCTTGAAAAGGCGCGGAAAAACTCCTTCGCCATGCACGCGTCGAAATCCCCGACGCGCGCTTCGGGCAGCTGTGCCTCAAACACCAGAAACGGCCGGCCGCCGACGTCGACCGCGCAAAAGCCAAGCGCCTCGTCCATCGGGACGAAAAAGCTGCCGTAGCGCGCAATGCCGGCCTTGCCGCCGAGCGCCTCGGCAAACGCCTGCCCGAGCACAAGGCCCGTGTCCTCGACCGTGTGGTGGCAGTCGACCTCCAAATCGCCTTTGCAGCAAAGCGTAAGTCCAAAGCCGCCGTGGACGGCGAAAGCCGTGAGCATGTGGTCAAAAAAGCCGACGCCCGTCTGCACCGATACGTCGCCGCCGTCCAAGGAAAGGCGCGCGGTGATGTCCGTTTCCCGGGTCTTTCTTGCAACCTCTGCCGTTCTCATGCTTCTGCCCCTTTCAAAAACGCTTCCGTTGCGTGCAAAATCGCTTCGTTTTCATAATTGCGCCCCGCCGTGATGCGCAGCGCCCCGCCAAAGAGCCGGACGATAATGCCCGCCGCCTTGAGCGCTTCAAAAACCGCCTCGGCCTTCGGCGTTCGGATATACAGAAAGTTCGCGTCCGGTTTGCAAATGTCCATCTCCGCCGCCGGGAAAGCGTCGGCCAGCCTGCAAAAGCCCGCGTACAGCTCGTCGCGCGACTCCAAAATCCGCTGCACCGAAGACGCAAGATATTCGGGCCGGGAAAGCACCGCCGCGCCGACCGCCTGCGAAAGCGCGTTGACGTTATACGGCGATTTGGCCGCCTGCAAAACGTCTATAAGCCTTTGCTGCCCGACGGCAAAGCCCAGGCGCAGCGCCGCCATGCCCAGCGCTTTCGAGCAGGTCTTGAGAATCAGGAGGTTGTCGTAGCCCGCAAACTCCGACAGCATGCTCTGGTCGGAAAAATCCATATACGCCTCGTCCAGCACCACAAGCGCGGAAACCGACGAAACGATTTGACGCACCGCTTCGCGCGCGAGCACCAGCGACGTCGGGTTGCAGGGGTTGGAAAACACCAGCATCCGTGCCTTTTCCCGCCGGACGGTCTCGACGACCCGGTCCACGTCCACGGTGCAGTCCGCGTTTTTGGGCACCTCGACCGTTTTGCATTCGACCAGCGACGCGTAAAATTTGTACATGGAAAAATCCGGCGCGAGCGTCACGACCGTGTCGCCCTTTTGCAAAAACGCGTTCATCACGACGGTAATGACCTCGTCCGAGCCGTTCCCCGCCATCACGCAGTCGCGCGGGACGCCGTAGAGGTCGGCGAACGCCTGCCGCAGCTCGACGGCGTACGGGTCCGGGTACCGGTTGTAGTGCAGGTGGCAAAGCGCCTCGTCCATCTGGTCGCGCAGCGCCTGCGGCGGCGTAACGAACGACTCGTTGGCGTCCAGCCGAATCTGGTATTGCCCCGTAACCGGGTCGTAGGGCTTGAGCCGCCGGATTTTTTCATTGAGTTCAAACATACCTGTAAAAACTTCCTTAGTTAAAAATTGACTATTCCGCTTCCCTGCGCGCCGCCGCAGTTAAAATCTGACTTTCACGGCGTTTGCGTGCGCCGTAAGCCCCTCGGCCTCGGCAAGCGTGACGATGTCGTCCTTCGCCTTTTCGAGCGCGGTCTGGGTGTAATAGATAAAGCTCGATTTTTTTACGAAGCTGTCCACGGAAAGCGGCGAGAAGAACCGCGCCGTACCGCCCGTGGGCAGGACGTGGTTCGGCCCCGCGTAGTAGTCGCCGAGCGGTTCGGGCGCATACTGCCCCAAAAAGACGCTGCCGGCGTTGTCCAAGCGGCCGATGTACTCGAGCGGGTTTTTGACCGCCATTTCCAAATGCTCGGGCGCAAGCAGGTTGGCAAACTCGACCGCCCGGTCCACCGTGTCGCAGAGGATAATCGCGCCGAAATCCCGCAGCGCCTGTTCAATGATGTCGCGGCGGGACAGCGCCTGCACCTGCCGTTCCAGCTCCTCGGCGGTACGCGCGGCGACGCGCTCGCTGTTTGTCAAAAGCACCGCGGACGCCATTTTGTCGTGCTCGGCCTGGCTCATCAAATCGGCGGCCAGGAATTTCGGGTCGGCCGTTTCGTCGGCGACAATCAGGATTTCCGACGGGCCTGCAATCATGTCGATGTCCACCGTGCCGAACAGCAGTTTTTTCGCCGTAGCAACGTAAATGTTGCCCGGACCGACAATTTTGTCGACCTGCGGAACGGTCTCGGTGCCGTAGGCAAGCGCGGCGACCGCCTGCGCCCCGCCCATCAAAAATACGCGGTCCACGCCCGCGATTTTGGCGGCGGCCAGAATGTCCGGGTTCGCCGTGCCGTCCTTGCGCGGCGGCGTGACCATGACAATCTCCTGCACGCCCGCAATCTTGGCGGGGATGGCGTTCATCAGCACGCTCGACGGATACGCCGCCGTGCCGCCGGGCACATACAGCCCCACGCGCCGCAGCGCGCGCACGCGCTGACCCAAAAGCACGCCGTCGGCCTTCGGCTCGAGCCAGCTTTGCTGCTTTTGGCGGCGGTGGAAGTCGCGGATGTTGTCCGCAGCCTTATACAGCGCGTAAATAAAGGCGCTGTCACAGCTTTCGACCGCCGCGTCGAGCGCTTCGGGCGGAATTTCCGCCTGCTCGGGCAGCGCGCCGTCGAATTTCATGGTGTATTCGCGCACGGACGTGTCGCCGAAACGCCGCACATCGTCCAGAATCTGCGTGACCGACGCGGTGACCGCGCGGTCGATTTCACCGCTGCGCGCTTTCAGCTCGCGCAGAAGCTTTTGTTCGGACACACCGTCCGCTCGGACCGTTCGAATCATAGGTTCGCCTCCCGGGATGCTTTCCCGATTTGTTCTACAAACGCATCGATTTCGCTGCGGCGCAGGCGCATACTCGCCGTGTTGACAATCACGCGCGCGGAAATCGGCATGATTTTTTCATAGACCTCCAGCCCGTTTTCCCGCAGCGTCGTGCCGGTCTCGACAATGTCGACAATCGCGTCGGACAAATCGAGCAGCGGCGCAAGCTCCACCGAGCCCTCAATCTTGATGATGTTGACGTCCATGCCCTTAGCCTGGAAATAGGCGCGGGCGACGTTCGGATATTTGGTCGCGATGCGCTTGACCGCGTACCCGTCGTAAAACGGCACGCCCTTTTTGCCGGCAAGGCAGAAATCGCATTTTCCAAGGCCCAAATCGCAGACCTCGTAAAACCGCTTGCCGTATTCCACAATGGTGTCGCGGCCGACCACGCCGATGTCGCACACGCCGTGCTCGACGTAGGTCACAACGTCCGGGGCTTTGGCCAGCACCGCCTCGTAACCGCCGACCGGCAAAATCAGCCGCCGGCCCTTATTGTGCAGCGCCGTACAGTCGAGCCCCATATGTTCAAACAGCGCTACCGTCTGCTTTTCAAGCCTGCCCTTTGTCAGGGCAATGCGCAGCTTTCTCATACGCGCACCTCCCGCACCCCGTTTTCTTCCGCGACGTACACGACCGGTACGCCGCGCGCACGGGCGTCGACCAGAGCCTCCGTCAGACTTTGCGCAACGCTGTTTTCCGCCGATTTCCCCTCGCGAAGCAGCGCCTCGAGCGTTTCGAGCGCCGCCGTTTCATACCCGGTTTCCCCGAACACCAGCGCGTCGGGCGGGGCGGGCGGGGTCTGCTCCCCGCGGCGCAGCTTCAGCCGCGCAAGCACATCCGTCTGCACGCCGAAGCCGACCGCCGGCAAATCCTCGCCGAATTCTGCAATGAGCCGGTCGTACCGGCCGCCCGCAAGCACCGGCTCGCCGCTGTCGGCAAGATAGCCGCGGAACATAAGGCCGGTATAGTAATTTGTGCGCTGCACAAGACTCAAATCCAAAATAATGTGCGACGCAAGCCCCGCTTTTTCGAGCCGCGCGTACACGTCCGACAGGTATTCGAGCGCCTCATGCGTTTCACCGTCGGCAAGCCCGGCGGCCTCGGCCGCCTTTTGCAGGACGGACGCGTCGCCGAACAGCTGCGGAAGCTGCCGCATGGCGCGCGTCTGCGGCGTGTCGCCGAGCCGGTCGAGCACCGTCCCGAGCGCGACAAAATTTTTGCTTTCCACGCAGGCGTAGATTTCCGAAACGGTGTCGCCGTCCGCGTCCAGCGCGTCGCACAGCGACTGAAAATACCCGGCGTGGCCGATTTCAATTTGATAGTCCGCCCCGCCGCAGCGTTCGAGCACGCGCGCCGCAAGCGTCAAGGCCTCCAAATCCGCGCGCAGTCCGCCCGCGCCGATGAGCTCAATGCCGCTTTGCGTGGTTTCGTCGCTGTAGCCCGCAAGCTTCGGCCGGCGGGAAAAGACGCTCTGGTTATAGTAAAGGCGCAAGGGCAGCCGCGCCGTGCGCAGCCGCGTCGCCGCCACGCGCGCAATGGGCAGCGTGGAATCCGGCCGCAGCACCAAAAGCCGCCCGGCGTTATCCGTCATGGTATACAGCGACTCCGGCAGCGTCCCGGCGCTTTCCCGGTTGAACACGTCGAAAAATTCGACGGTCGGCGTCACGATTTTTCGGTAGCCGTGCGACAAAAACAGGTCGCCGAGCTGCCGTTCCACCGTACCGAGCGCGTCGCTCTCTTCAAACAAAAGGTCGCGCGTGCCCTCGGGGGTAAGCTTCGCATAGGTCTTCATGGTTCGTCCTTTCCGGCGGCGCGCCGCAGGGCATACCGCCGCCGTTTTGCTTTAGCGTGCTAATAGGATAGCACACTAAAGTGAATCTGTCAATCCTTAAGTTTCCTCGCCCAATCGAGAGAAAAACGGTCAGAACAGTGAAATCTGCGCCGTCTTGGGCATGTCGCCGAACGCGCCGCATTTGTCGAGCAGCTCAATCAGGCTGTTGCCCGCCTTTGCGCGCCGGGCAAAGTCATCGACTGAAATGAACGGCCCCTCGCCGTCGCTGCGCGCGGCCTCCAGCGGGTAAGCCGCGCTTTCGCCCACACCGGAAAGCGCGGAAAACGGCAGACGGATTTTGCCGTCCTCCAAAACATAGGTCGTCGCGCGGGACTTATAGACGTCCACGCCGAGCAGCTCTATGCCGCGCGCCATCATTTCGTTGACGACCTGCATGGCGGTGTACTGGTCCTTTTCCTTGGCGGTGGCGGTTTTGTCCTTGATTTTCGCTTTCAGCGACGCAAGCCGCGCGCGCACCGCCTCGTGCCCCTGCACAATGACCTCGGCGTCCAGGTCTCCGCCGCGCACCGTCAAAAACGCGGTGTAATACTCTAAGGGACGGTAAATTTTATACCAGCCCAGCCGCAGCGCCGCAATGACATAGGCGGCGGCGTGCGCCTTCGGGAACATATATTTGATTTTCCGGCAGGAATCCATGTACCAGTCCGGGACGTTGTGGGCGCGCATGGCCTCCTCCGCGCCCTCGGGGAAGCCGACCTTCGCCACAATGCCCTTGCGCGTTTTTTCCATGATGTTGAACGCCATGCTCGGCTCCAGGCCCTTATGCAAAAGGTAGGTCATAATGCTGTCGCGCGTCCCGATAACCTCGGAAATGGTGCAGACCTCATTGTGAATCAGGTCCTGCGCGTTGCCGGTCCACACGTCCGTCCCGTGCGAAAGGCCCGAAATCTGCAAAAGGTCGGCAAAGGTCTTGGGCTGCGCCTCCAAAAGCATCTGGCAGACAAACGACGTGCCCATTTCCGGAATGGACAGCGTCCCCGTCGGCCAGTCGATATCCTCGGCCGTCACGCCCAGCGGCTCCGGGCTTGTGCACAAACGCACAATCTGCGGGTCGCAGACGTCCACGTCCATGACGTTGACGCCCGTCAGGTCCTCGAGATGCTTATACAGCGTCGGCACATCGTGCCCCAGAATGTCGAGCTTCAGAATGGTATCGTGCAGGGAGTGGAAGTCGAAGTGCGTCGTTTCCATATCGCTTTCGACGTCGTCGGCGGGAAACTGCACCGGCGTAAAATCATACACGTCGAAATTGCCGGGCACGACGACCATGCCGCCCGGGTGCTGGCCCGTGGTGCGCTTGACGCCCGTGCAGCCGTCAATAAGCCGCTGCTCCTCGGCGCGGTTGACGTGCAGGCCGCGCTCCTCAAGATAATTTTTCACAAAGCCGTACGCCGTCTTTTCGGCGACGGTCGCAATGGTGCCGGCCTTAAAGACGTTCGCCGAGCCGAACAGCTCCTCCGTGTAGCGGTGCGCCTTGCCCTGGTACTCGCCGGAGAAGTTCAAGTCGATATCCGGCGCCTTGTCGCCGTGGAAGCCTAAGAAGGTCTCGAACGGGATTTCGTGCCCGTCGCGGACCATGTCCGTCCCGCAGTGCGGGCAGGCCTTTTTGGGCATGTCGAAGCCCGAGCCGTATTCGTTGTGCGTAAAAAATTCGGAATACCGGCACTGCGGGCAGCGGTAGTGCGGCGCTAAGGGGTTGACCTCGGAAATGCCCGCCATCGTCGCGACGAACGACGACCCGACAGAGCCCCGGGAGCCGACGTGGTAGCCGTGCTCCTCCGAATCCCAGACGAGCTTTTGGGCGATGATGTACAGCACGGCGAACCCGTTTTCGATGATGGAATCCAGCTCGCGGTTCAGACGCGTTTCCACGATTTCGGGCACCTTGCCCTCAAATTCGTACCAGTCGCGCGCCTTGTCCCAGCAAATTTTGCGCAGCTGCTCCTCCGAGCCCGGAATGGAGGGCTGGTACGTCCCCTCGGGGAAGGGCCGCATCGTTTCGACCATGTCCGCAATGCGGTTCGGGTTTTCAATGACGATTTCGCGGGCGGTCTCCTCGCCAAGGTACTGGAACTCGGCGAGCATTTCCTCGGTCGTGCGGAAATAGAGCGGCGCCTGGCGGTCGGCGTCGGCAAAGCCCTGCGCCGCCATCAGGATTTCGCGGAACTTGGCGTCGGCGGGGTCGATGAAATGCACGTCGCAGGTCGCCACGACCGGCTTGCCGAGCCGGTCGGCAATGGCGATGATCTGGCGGTTGATGTTTTCAATATCCGCTTCGCACGTGATGCCGTCAAATTCGCGGTTGCGCTCCGGATTTTTGCTGTTTTCGTCGGAATGTGCGTCAATCATGAAGCGGTTGTTGCCCGTCGGCTGGATTTCGAGATAATCGTAAAACTGCGCAATCTCCAGAATTTCCGCTTCGGGACGGCCTTCGAGCACGGCGCGGTACAGCTCGCCCGCCTCGCACGCCGAGCCGATAATCAGCCCCTCGCGGTGCTTGAGAAGCTCCGACTTGAGCGTGCGCGGCTTTTTGTAAAAGTATTTCGTGTTGGAAAGGGAAATAAGCTTGTACAGGTTCTTAAGCCCGGTCAGGTTTTTCGCCAGGATGATCTGGTGGTACGAGCGCAGGGACTTGAAATCCTTATCCGGCTCCTTTAGGTCGTCCACAAAATACGCTTCCACGCCGTAGATAATCTTGATTTTTCCCTTGGCGGCGCTCGCCGCCTCCGGAAACGCCTGCACGCAGCCGTGGTCGGTAATGGCGACGGCCTTGTGTCCCCAGCTTATGGCGCGCTCCACCAGCGTTTTGGCGGGCGTCATGCCGTCCATCTGCGACATATTCGTATGCAGATGCAGCTCCACGCGCTTTTGGGGCGCGCGGTCCTCTTTTTCGATTTTCTCCGTAAGGCTTACCGCCTTCGGGTCCAGAATATAGTCGCGCTGGAAATTGTCGTACTTTACGTTGCCGTGCGCCAAAATGTAAACGCCGTTTTTCAGCGCGCCGAGCAGCGCCTCGCTCTGCTCGATTTTCACAATCATGGAAACGGGAAAGGAGTAGCCGCCGTCGGTCATAAAAAAGTGAATCAGCTTGTGCTTGCCCTTTTTGCTGGTGCGCTCTTCAAACGAGAAAACGCGCCCCCACACCGTCGCGGGGACCTCCTCGCGGTCGGTTTCGGGCAATTCGATGTCGGCGATGGGGATCGGCTCGCTGCGGATGACGTTGCCGAAAATGGGCCGGACGCTTTCCAGGTAATAGGGTATGCCCGGCTTGACAATATGCTCGCGCGGGGTCTTGTCCGCCGCGCTTTCCGTCTTCTGCACCTGCGCGCCCTTGCCGTATTTCTGCTCCTGCGCGGCGGCGGCTCTGGCGGCGCGGTCGCGCGCGTCGACGCTCCGCTGCGCGGCGACGAGCGTCTTTTCCACGTCCACCTGCGCCTCGGTAAGCGTCACAGCAGGCGCGGCGTCGAAATATTCGCGGCAAAGCGCCTGCAAGGCGGCGGCAAACCCGCCCTGCTCCAGAATTTCCCGGCCGCCGTGGTGCAGCGTGAGCGCAATGCGCGCGGCGGAAATGTCCCATTCGGCGTCGTCCAAAAAGCCGTTGGCAACCGCGACGCGTTTTTTGAGCGCCGCCGTAAATTCCGGCGCATAGGCCGCCGTCAGCGCCTCGGGCGAAAAGCGGGGGACCAGCTCCACCTGCGCGTTTGCGCCGAGCTGTTCGCCAACGCACGCGGCAATCTGGCGCAGCGTCCGCTCGAAAACAAGCTGCGGAAAACGCACCGTCACGCTGAGGTGACGGCGGTCGCTGTCGAGCTTAATATTTTCAATCTGCGCGTCGGCAAGCGCCGCCGAAAACGGCTCGAGCGCCCCGGCGCAGTCCGGGAACAGATCAAAAAAACGGGTCATGAAAAAAATCCTTATGTAAAAATGGTTGGTTTATAAACGTTTGATTTCAGCAAGCAGCGTGTCGACAATTTCCTTTTCCGGAACCTTGCGCAGAATTTCGCCGTGCCGGAAAATCAGACCGCAGCCGTCGCCGCCCGCCACGCCGATGTCCGCCTCGCGCGCTTCGCCGGGGCCGTTGACAATGCAGCCCATCACAGCGACGGTAATCGGCTTTTTGCAGCCGCGCAGCGCCTCCTCCACCCGGTTCGCCAGGGAGATAAGGTCGATTTTCGTGCGGCCGCACGTCGGACAGGAGACAATTTGCGGGCAGTCGGTCTTCAGCCCCACCGCCTTGAGAATGTCGAAGCCCGCCGCAACCTCGCGCACCGGGTCGGCGGTCATGGAAACGCGGATGGTGTCGCCGATGCCGTCCAGAAGCAGCGCGCCGATGCCGGCTGCGGATTTGACGAGCGCCATGTGCTCGGTCCCCGCCTCGGTAACGCCCAGGTGCAGCGGGTAGTCGCAAAGCGCCGCCATGCGCCGGTAAGCGGCGACCATGCGCTGCACGTTGGAGGATTTGATGGAAATCACGATGTCGTCGAAATCGTACCGCTCCAAAAGCGCCGCGTGGCCGAGCGCGCTTTCGCACAGCGCCTCGGGCGTGGGCGAGCCGTATTTGGCAAGCAGCTCCTTTTCCAGCGAACCGGAATTGACGCCGATGCGAATCGGCACGCCCCGCTGCCGGCAGGCGTCCGCAACCGCTTTGACGCGCTCCGGCGCGCCGATATTGCCGGGATTGATACGGATTTTGTCCGCGCCGGCCGCCACGCTTTCAAGCGCGCATTTGTAGTCGAAATGAATGTCGGCGACCACGGGGATGGAAACGGCCTCCTTGACGGCGGCAAGCGTTTTGGCCGCCTGCGGAGTCGGGACCGTCAGGCGCACCATTTCGCAGCCCGCTTCCTCGAGCGCCTTTGCCTGGCGCACATTGCCCGCCACATCCTCGGCCGGGACGTTGAGCATGGACTGCACGCTGATTTTTGCGCCGCCGCCAATCACCAGGTCCCCGGCGCGGACCGCCTTGCAGGCTCTTCGCTTTGCCATAGGAAACGCCTCCTACCCGCGCGCGATGCGCAGAATGTCGTTCAGAGAAACCACGAGCATCAACAGAAGCAGCAGCACCATGCCCGCCGCATGCACATAGCCCTCATATTTTGCGGGAACGGGCTTGCGCCGAATCCCCTCCAGCACCAAAAACAAAAGCCGGCCGCCGTCGAGCGCGGGCAGCGGCAAAAGGTTCGCGACGCCCAGGTTTATCGTGATAAACGCAAGCAGCATCAGAAGCCCGCCCGCATTGCCCTCGGCCGCCGCGGAAGCGGTCATGTCGGAAATGATGTCCATGGTGCCGATGGGTCCTGCAAGCTGCGACAGGCCGTACCGGCCGGTCACAATATCAAAAAGGCTCAGCCACACCATGCGCACAACCGACGCGGACTCGGTAAACGAATGGACAAATACGTTGCGAAAGCCGGGCTCTTCGCCGACCACGGAAAAGTCGTAATGCACAAGCGTGATGCCGTCGACCTCCTCGGTCGCAAAGTGCACCCCGGGCAGCTCCACCGTTTCGCCGTCGCGCTCCACCACGAAGTCAAACACGCCGTCGTCGCTTCGCGACAGCAGGAAGGTCAGGTCCTGCGGCGACCAGAGGCGGTGGCCGTCGATTTTGACAATCCGGTCGCCCGCCTGCAGCCCGTACTGCGCGCTGACCGCGCCGTCGTACATCGAATGGACGACGTTCGTGCCGACCAGCTCGCCGCTTGTGGAAAGCATAATCGCCATAAGCAAAAGCCCCAGCAGCAGGTTCATCAAGGCGCCGGCCGCCACAATCACAACGCGCTGCCAGACCTTTTTCCTGCAAAAGGCGCGGTCGTCCTCGCTGTCGGCGTCCTCGCCCTCCATCGCCGTGTACCCGCCTATGGGCAAAAGGCGCACCGAATACAGCGTGTCGCCGCGGCGGCGCTTCCAAAGCGCCGGCCCCATGCCGACGGCAAATTCATTGACGCGCACGCGAAACAGCTTCGCCGCGGCAAAATGGCCGAATTCGTGCAGCAGAATCATCAGCCCGAAAAACAGCAGCGCAAGCGCTACGGTCCATATTTTGTTCCAGACGGACGACGCCGTCAGCTCCAAAAGCAAAGGTTTCATCAGCCACCCAACACCGTTTCCCGTGCGAAACGGTCCATCTCCAAAATGTCCTCGTACGAATACGCCGGCTTTTCCGGCGCGGTTTCCAGCACGCGCTCCACGCGGTCGGCAATCTCCAAAAATCCGATTTCGCCGCGGCGGAACATCGCGTTTGCCTGCTCGTTGGCGGAGTTGACCGCCGCCGGATACAGCCCACCCTTATGTATGGCGCGCCGGCACAGATTTATGCATCGGAACGTCGCATAGTCCGGCTCATAAAACGTCATGCGCCCGAGCTTTGCAAGGTCCAGCTCCCCGACCGGGGAAGGCAGGCGCGCGGGATACGTCAGCGCGTATTGGATGGGGATGCGCATATCCGGCAGCCCCAGCTGCGCAATGACGGAATTGTCCGAAAACATGACCGCCGAATGCAGGATGCTTTCGCGGTGGACGACAATCTGCACGTCGTCGGGCGAAACCGCAAACAGCCACACCGCTTCGATAAGCTCCAGGCCCTTGTTCATCATCGTGGCGGAATCCACCGTAATCTTCGCGCCCATCGACCAGTTCGGGTGGTGCAGCGCGTCGGCGACGGTCACGTTTTGCAGCTCGTCGGCGGTTTTCCCGAAAAACGGGCCGCCGGAAGCGGTCAGCAGTATTTTTTTGAGCGCGCGGTCCTCCGGCGCACCCTGCAGGCATTGGAAAATCGCCGAGTGCTCCGAATCGACCGGCAAAATCGGCACGCCGTTTTGCTTCGCGGTCTCCATCACCAGCTGCCCGCCCGCCACAAGCGTTTCCTTGTTGGCAAGCGCCAGGCGCTTTTTCGCGCGCAGCGCCGCAAGCGTGGGGGCAAGGCCCGCCATACCGACGACGGCGTTGAGCACGGTGTCCGCGCGGCTTTCGGCGGCGCAGAACGCGACCCCTTCGGGGCCGGAAAGCACGCGAACATCGGTGTCCGCCACGCGGGCCTTTAAGTCCGCGGCGGCCGCTTCATCCGCCATGGCGGCAAGCGCCGGGCGGAATTCCCGGATTTGCGCCTCCATCGTTTTTACGTCCGAATAAGCAGTCAAAGCCTCGACGGTATACCCGCCGAGGCGGGCAACGTCAAGACTTTGCGTGCCGATGGAGCCGGTCGAGCCCAATATGCATAGCGACCTTGTCATCAGAATACCGTCCTTGTCAGCAGAATAAGGGCGTACAGCGCCGAAGAGACGAACAGCAGGCTGTCGCAGCGGTCCATCACGCCGCCGTGCCCCGGAAAGAGCTTTCCGAAATCCTTGACGCCGAAATTGCGTTTGACAACCGACGCCGTTAAATCGCCGCACATCCCGACGACGGACAGCACCGCCGAAAGGATGACGACCTCAAGGTAGCTTATGGAGTGTACGGTGAAGAAGTAGGTATCGAACACCGCAAAAAGGATAACGCTGCTTAAAACCCCGCCGACTACGCCGCCGACGGCGCCCTCAACCGTCTTTTTGGGGCTTATTTTCGTCAGCTTGTGCTTGCCTAAGAATTTGCCCGTGAAATAGGCGAAGGTGTCGGTAATCAGCGCGCAGAACAGCGCGAACAGGATAAAGAACAGGCCGTGGTGGCCGTCGAATTCGCCGGGAAAGCGCGCGTCGATGTTGGAAAGCAGGGAAAGCGTCGAAAACGCCCACGGTACAAAGATGCTCGCGACAAGCACCGCCGCCACGTCCTCAAACTTCGTATGCTCGTAATTGACAAGCATCAAAATAAACAGCGCCAGCGTATAAAGCGCGACCAGCGCCGTTACCGGCAGCGTAACGCCCGCCTCGGCAAGGCGCGGCGCGTAGGTGTAGTACAGCGGCACCAGCGCCGAAAAAACAAGGCTGACCACTTCAATCGCCTTGTTTTGAAAGCGCACGCATTTTTCTATCTCATAGGTTGCAATGCACGACAAAAGCGCCAGCACAATGGGCATGGCGGGCGTGTCGCGAAATACGATGACCGTAATGGCCAGCGCGGCGGCGATAACGCCGACAATAATGCGTTTACGCATAAGGGGTCCTCCACAGGTCCATGAAAATCAGGCGGCGCGTCAAACGCCGCCGAAGCGCCGGTTGCGGTGCTCGTACGCCCGCAGCGCTTTTACAAAATCCTCTTCGGTGAAATCCGGCCACAGCGTATCCGTGAACCAGAGCTCCGCGTACGCCGCCTGCCACAACAGGAAGTTGGACAGCCGGTACTCGCCGCTGGGCCGGATAATCAGGTCGGGGTCGGGCAGCGCGGCGGTGTACAGATGGTCGGACAGCATCTGTTCGGTGATGTCCTTTGCGCGCAGACGTCCTTTTTCAACCTCGTGCGCAAGCGCCTGCACGCCGTGCAGAATCTCCTGGCGGCTGCCGTAGTTGACCGCGATGTTCAAAAGCACGCGGTGCTTTTTGCGCGTGATGCGTTCGCTGTACTGCATCATGCGCTGGATATCCTTCGGTATGGCGTGCCGGTCGCCCAAAAAGCGCACCTGAATGCCCTTTTCCTCATTTTCCGCCTTGCGCGCGTCAAGCTCGCGCAGGTATTCGCGGAACAGGTCCATAATGGCCGCGACCTCCTCGGGCGGGCGGGACCAGTTCTCGGTCGAAAAGGCGTAAAAGGTCAGACATTCAATGCCCAGGTCTCCGGCAAATTCGCCGATTTTCCGAAAGGTTTTTGCGCCCTCAATGTGGCCCTTGTAGCGCGGCAGACCGCGGTTTTTTGCCCAGCGGCCGTTGCCGTCCATAATAATGCCGACGTGGCGCGGCAAAACGGAAAACGCCGGCAACTCTGCTTTGTCCATACTGCTGCTCCTTAAAAAAGCGGGGTCAAATGGCCATAATGTCCTTTTCCTTTTCCTCGACCATCTCGTCGATGCGCTTAATAAACTTATCGGTGATCTTCTGCATCTTGTCCTCGCCGTCGTGCAGGTCGTCCTCAGTGATTTCGCTGTCCTTTTTCAGCTTCTTGAGCTTTTCCATGCAGTCGCGGCGAATGGAGCGCACGGCGACCTTGGACTCTTCGCCGAGCCGGCTGACGTCCTTGGCAAGCACCTTGCGCTTTTCCTCGGTAAGCGGCGGGAAAATCAGGCGAATCACCTTGCCGTCGTCCTGCGGGTTGACGCCGAGGTCGGAAGCCTGAATCGCCTTTTCAATGGTGGAAATGGTGCTGACGTCCCAGGGCTGAATGACAAGGATACGCCCCTCGGACACGGAGACCGCCGCCATCTGCTGAATTGGCGTCGGCACGCCGTAGTAGTCGACCGAAATGCGGTCGAGCAGCGACACGCTCGCACGGCCGGCGCGCATGGTTGCAAACTCATTGTGCAGCGCGGTCAGGCTTTTTTCCATTTTTTCGTTGGCATAGTCAAAAATTTCCTGCATGGTAACGCCTCCTGATGCTGGTTTATTTTACGATCGTGCCGATGCTTTCGCCCTTGGCGGCACGCACGATGTTTTCCGGGTCGGAAAGGTTGAACACAAGGATGGGGATGTCGTTATCGCGGCAAAGCGACGCCGCCGTCGCGTCCATCACCGCAAGGCCGCGGCTGAGAACCTCGGTATGGCTTAAGGTGTCGTACTTTTTCGCGTCGGGATAGCGGTTCGGGTCCTTGTCGTAAACGCCGTCGACGTTCGTCGCCTTAAAGATGATGTCGGCGTCAATTTCCGCCGCCCGAAGCGCCGCCGCCGTATCGGTCGAGAAGAAGGGGTTGCCCGTGCCGCAGCCGAAAATGACCACGCGCCCCTTTTCCAGGTGGCGAATCGCGCGGTTGCGGATATAGGGCTCGGCGACCTGCCGCATTTCAATGGCGGTCTGCACGCGCACCTCCAGGCCGTACTGCTCGAGCGCGTCGGCCAGCGCGAGCGCGTTCATCGCCGTCGCCAGCATCCCGATGTGGTCCGCGCGGGTACGGTCCATGTCGCCCGAGCTGCGCCCGCGCCAGAAGTTGCCGCCGCCGACGACAAGGCCTATCTGCACGCCGAGCTTCGCACATTCGTTGACCCACCGGCAAATTTCCTGCATGGTGTCAAAGTCGATGCCGTGCTTTTCCTTGCCCGCAAGCACCTCGCCCGAGAGCTTGAGCAGAATCCGTTTGTATACCGCTTCCATCTTCCGACCTCCGATAAGACTTTATCGTATTTATTTTAGCTTATAAACAGGTTCCTGTAAAGAGATTTTTTCGCCCGCGCGCGGGAAAGTACACGGATATTGACGAAACCGGGAAACCGGTTTATAATATAGAACAATTATCCGCCGTGCGGCTGTGGAATACGGCGGAAAAACAGCCGAAAGGGTGTCCGTATTGGAACAAAAAGCGCTTGACCCGCTGTTTATACAGCAAAGCTTTTCTCTGCCGGGGGAATACGTCACATTCGAGTCTCTTAACGACGGCCATATCAACACGACCTACCGTCTCCATTTCAAAATGCCGGGCGGCGAAGAAGAGGTCTATGTCGTCCAGAAAATCAACCTGAACGTCTTTCACGACCCGGACGTGCTTATGCAGAACATCGTCGGCGTGACGACGCATTTGCAGAAAAAAATTGCCGCGCGCGGCGGCGACGTCCGGCGCGAAACGCTCAACTTCCTGCCGGCTGCGGACGGCAAATACTACGTCCGTGACGGCGCGGGCGACTGCTGGCGGTGCTACTACCACGTCGGGGGCGTTTACACCTGCAACACCATCGACAGCGAAGCGGTGTTTTACAGCGCGGGCGAGGCGTTCGGCGCTTTTCAAAACGAGCTGGCCGACTATCCGGGCGAAACGCTTTCGGAGACCATCCCGAATTTCCACAACACCGTTTCGCGCTACCGCGACTTCGAGCGCGCCGTCGCAGAGAACCTGTCCGGCCGCGCCGAAAAGGCGCAGGCCGAAATCGAATTTGTCCGGGCGCGCGAACGCGACGCGCATGTGCTCGTCGACCTGCTCGAAAGCGGCAGGCTGCCCCTGCGCGTGACGCACAACGACACGAAGCTCAACAACATTCTGTTCGATAAAGAGACGAACAAGGGTATTTGCATTATCGACCTCGACACGGTCATGCCGGGCCTTGCCCTTTATGATTTCGGCGACAGCATCCGCTTTGGCGCCAACACCGCAAGCGAGGACGAGCCCGACGTTTCCAAGGTCTCCTTAAGCCTGCCGCTTTATGAGGCGTATACGCGCGGCTACCTGCGCGCGGCAGGGCGGAGTCTGACGGACACGGAGGTGGAATACCTGCCGTTTTCCGCCAAGCTGATGACCTACGAATGCGGCATGCGGTTCTTGACCGACTACTTAAACGGCGACACCTACTTCAAAACCGCTTACGCAGAGCACAACCTTGTGCGCTGCCGCACACAGTTCGCACTGGTCAAGGATATGGAGGACAAGGCCGAGGAAATGCGCAGCGCCACCGCGCGCGCGTGTGCCGAAGCCGGGCGGTAACCCGTTTTTGGGAGGCAGAGCGAAGGGCTTTGCCTCTTTCTCTTTTTCGATTCGGAGGGACTTATGCTTTTGAAAGACGCCAAGGTGGGCGACACCTGCACCGTGCTGAAAATCGACCTGCCCTTTGAAACCAAGCGCCGCCTGGAGGCGCTTGGCATGACCACGGGCACGCCCGTACAGGTCATAAACCGCAAGGGCCGCGGGATTTTGATTATCCGGCTGCGCGGCACGCGCTTTGCGCTGGGCTATAACATCACGCGCCATATTGCCGTGCAGGAGGCGACCGTCCATGCGTAACGAAATGACCATCGGCTTTATCGGCAACCCGAACTGCGGCAAAACCACGCTGTTCAACGCCTACACCGGCGCGAACCTGAAAGTCGCCAACTGGCCGGGCGTCACGGTGGAAAAGGTCGAGGGCGCCATTTCCGACCACGGTGAAACAATTCACCTGGTCGATTTGCCCGGCACCTACAGCCTGACCTCCTACACCATGGAGGAGACCGTTTCGCGCCGCTTTATTCTAAGCGACGAGGTGGACGTCATCATCAACGTCGCCGACGCGTCCGCCCTGGAGCGCAGCCTGTATCTGACCTTACAGCTTCTCGAGCTTGGCAAGCCCGTGGTGCTCGCGCTTAACATGATGGACATTGTGGAAAAGCGCGGCATGGAAATCGACATGCACCGCCTGCCCGAGATGCTGGGCGTCCCGGTTATCCCCGTTTCCGCGCGCAAGCGCCGCGGCTTAGACGCCCTGCTGCACGCCGCCGTCCACCACAAGGACAGCGCCGCGCCCGACCGGCTGATTCACGAGCACAAAACCGCTTCACACCCCGCGCACGACCACCACGCGGAATACGCGATGGTCTATTCCGACAAGCTCGAGGATAAAATCGACTGGATTATTCCGGCGCTCCGAGAGCGGTACCCGAATTTGCAGAATTACCGCTGGCACGCCATCAAGCTTTTGGAGGGCGACCGGGAGATTACGGAAAAATACCCGGTCGATTTGCCCGCCGTGCTCGACCGTAGCTACGAGTCGGACATCATCAACGAAAAGTACGACTTCATTGATGAAATCATGGAGGAGGTGCTTCTGCACCGCCAGCGGCAGGACAAGCGCACCGACCGCGCCGACCGGGTGCTGACCAGCAAGGTCTGGGGCATCCCGGTATTTCTGGCGGTGATGGCGGTCGTCTTTTTCCTGACGTTTACCGTCGGCGACTTTGTCAAGGGCTATTTTCAGCTCGCCGTCGGCTGGCTGTCCGATTTGGCCGTGACGGGGCTTGCCGCCGCAGGCGCCGGGGAGATGCTCACGTCGCTTGTTGTAGACGGCGTCATTGCGGGCGTCGGGACGATTATCACCTTTTTGCCGAACATCCTTATTCTGTTTTTGTGCCTGGCGCTTTTGGAGGACAGCGGCTACATGGCGCGCGTCGCCTACGTCATGGAGGGCGTCATGAGCCGGCTCGGCCTTTCGGGCAAGGCGTTTATCCCGATGCTTTTGGGCTTCGGGTGCACCGTCCCCGCCATTATGGCGTCGCGCGCGCTCGAAAGCCGGCGCGACCGGCTGAAGGTCATGCTCGTCACGCCGTTTATGAGCTGCAACGCGCGGCTGACCATCTACATTTTGTTCGCGGAAATGTTTTTCGGCGACAACGCGATGCTCGTCGCGTACTCCATGTACCTCATCGGCATCCTCGTCGCCATTCTCGTGTCGGCCGTTCTGCACCTGCTCGACCGCAAAAAAAGCGTCAACTACCTGCTCATTGAGCTGCCCGAATACAAGGCGCCCGACGGACGGACCGTCGGCATCTATGTCTGGGAAAAGGTCAAGGATTACCTGGAAAAGGCCGGCACGACCATTTTCCTTGCGACGCTCATAGTCTGGGCGCTGCTGAATTTCGGCGCGCAGGGCTTTGTAACCGACATGTCGCAGAGCTTCGGCGCAACGGTCGGCAAATGGCTCGTGCCCGTGTTCGTGCCGATAGGCCTGGGCTTCTGGCAAATCGCCGTGGCGCTCATCGCGGGTATCTCGGCGAAAGAGGTCGTCGTCTCAAGCTGCGCGGTGCTGTTCGGCATTGTCAACGCAAGCTCCCCCGAGGGGATGTCGGCGTTTTCCGACGCGCTCGGCGCCATCGGCTTCGGCCCGCTCAACGCGTTCTGCCTGATGGTGTTCTGCCTGCTGTACATTCCCTGCGCCGCAGCGCTTGCGACCATCCGCAAGGAATCGAACAGCTGGGGCTTCATGGGGCTCGCCGCCCTCTTTCAGCTCGCGGTGGCGTGGGTCGTCACCTTTGTCGTATATCGCGTAGGCCTGCTGGTCGTATAAGGAGGCACGGCGATGAAACTTCTCCTTATCGCGCTGCTGTGCGCGGCGCTTTTTGCCTACACCGTCTGGGCCGTTCGCCGCGTGGTAAAGCGGCGCAGAGAAACGCGCTGCGCGGGCTGCCCCTTTGCTGCGGACGGCTGCGGCAAACCGGGCGGCTGCCGGTAAGCGGCCGCAGAAAGACACAGAAAAGCGCACCGCAAAACGCGGTGCGCTTTTGGTTTGGGTTTGGATTTTTACTGCATCAGCTTGCAGACCGCTTCGGAGAAGGCGACGGGGTCGTCAACGGAAAGCCCTTCCAGCAAGCACGCCTGGTCATAGAGCAGCTTGGCGTACTCTGCAACCTTTTCCGTGTCGCCCGCCTCGAACGCCGCCGTAAGCGCCGCGTACACGGGGTGTTCGCCGTTGAGCTCGAGCACGCGCTCGGCCTTCGGCGCATGTTCGGCGTTGGGCATGGCGGCAAGCACCTTTTCCATTTCGATGGACATCGGGCCCTTGCTCGACAGGCAGACCGGGTGGCTCTTCAGCCGGTTGGAAAGGCGCACCTCGGCGACCTTGCCGTCGAGCGCCTTTTGCATGGCTTCAAACATGGGTTTGCCGGACTCGGCTTTTTCCTCGTGTTCTTTTTTCTCTTCTTCGCTTTCAAGCCCCAGGTCGTTGCCGGAGATTGAACGGAATTCCTTTTCGCCGTGCGCGTGGAGAATCTGCATCAAAAATTCGTCCACGTCGTCGGTCAAAAAGAGGATGTCGTACCCGTGGTCGCGCACCATTTCCGCCTGCGGCAGCATATGGAGCTTTTCGACGCTTTCGCCCGCGGCGTAGTAGATATACTTCTGGCTGTCGGGCATCGCGTCGCAATATTCCTTCAGCGTGCACAGCTTGCCGTCGGACGCGCGCGTAAACAAAAGCAAATCTTCCAGCAGCTCGCGCTCGCCGCCGAAGGTCGAATACAGCGCGTATTTAAGCTGTAGGCCAAATGATTTCCAGAACAGCTCGTACTTTTCGCGGTCCTTTTCGAGCATATCGGCAAGCTCTTTTTTGATTTTCTTTTCAAGCGCGCGGGCAATGACCTTGAGCTGGTGGTCCTGCTGGAGCGTTTCGCGCGAAATATTGAGCGACAAGTCCTCGGAATCGACGACGCCCTTGACAAAGCTGAAGCAGTCGGGCAGCAATTCGGCGCACTTGTCCATGATTTTCACGCCGCTCGAATACAGCGCCAGACCCTTTTCATAGGTCTTGGAATAATAGTTGTAATCCGCCTTTTCGGGAATAAACAGCAGCGCCTGGTAGCTCGTCGTGCCCTCCGCCTTCTGGTGGATGACGCGCAGGGGCTTGTCGTAGGCGTGGAAGCGCTCCTGATAAAACTTTTCGTAATCCGCTTCGTCAATCTCGCTTTTCGCCTTTTTCCAAAGCGGGACCATGCTGTTGACGGTCTCGACCTCGGTGTAGGTCTCATACTCGTCCTCGCTGCCCTCTTTTTTGCGCGAATGCTCGAGCGCCATGCGAATGGGGTAGCGGATATAGTCGGAATATTTTTTCACCAGCGCTTCTATGCGGTAGCTTTCCAAAAACTCGTCGTAATCCGCTTCGGGCGTGCTTTCGCGGATGTGCAGAATAACGTCCGTGCCCGCCGCGTCGCGTTCAGCGTCGGAAATCGTATAGCCGTCCGCGCCCGCCGACTGCCAGCGGTGCGCCTGCGCTTCGCCGTAGGCGCGCGAAACAACCTCGACGCGGTCGGCGACCATGAACGCCGCATAAAAGCCCACGCCGAACTGCCCGATGATGTCCACGTCGCTTTCGGCGGTCTCGTGCTCCTCGGAAAACTGCCGCGAACCGCTTTTCGCAATGGTGCCGAGGTTTTTGTCAAGCTCCTCTTCGGTCATGCCGACGCCGTTGTCGGACACCGTAAGCAGGCGCTTTTCCTTGTCGACGGACAGGTCGATGTGAAAATCATCGCGGCCGAGCGCCACGCCGTCGTCCGTCAGCGAACGAAAATACAGCTTGTCTATGGCGTCGCTCGCGTTGGAGATAAGCTCGCGCAGGAAAATTTCCCGATTCGTGTAAATGGAATGAATCATGAGGTCCAGCATCCGCTTGGACTCGGTCTTGAATTGCTTTTTCGCCATGTCGCAAAGCCTCCGGAACAATTTAGCACTCAAGGCTTTTGAGTGCTAATCTATACTATATACCTGTTCCTTCCATTTTGCAAGGGCGGGGCCGCGAAAAAATTTGAATTTTCTGTAAACTTTGGAAAAGCCGGGCAGCCTTAAACGGCCGCTCGGCTTTTGTTCCGTCTTTTGTCTTATACCCGCGTGTAATTCGTCACGTCCCGCAGCAGCACCTCCTCGCGGCGGGTGTCCGCGCGCGGCGTGACCGTAAAGTTTTCCACCGTAAGCGCGTCGGCATGCCGCGCGAACAGCCCGTAGGCGTTGAGGTTGCGCATCCGGTTGCACTCGGGATAGGTGTCATCATAGGCGGGCACAAACGGGCGGTAGTCGTAGTAGTCCTCCCCCGGCGCATAGGTAAGCGCAAAGTCGCGCAGCGTTACGTTTTGCACGGTCAGCTTTTTCGTGCCGGTCACAATCACCGGAATCTCCACACCTTTAGCGCGGATGTTTTCGACCGTCACGTTTGCAATCGCGCCCGCGTTGTCCCGGCCGCCATCGGAATTGCGGTTGTTTAAGCTTATAAACAGCGGGCAGGTCAGGCCGCGCATCTCTATGCCGCGCACCGTAACGTTTTCGACGCGCGCGCCGTCGGCGGATTCAATGGAAACGCCCGACACGCCGCCCGGATAGATGTCGTCAAGGAAAACCTCGCAGTCTTCGACCAGCACGTCCGCAATGGCATAGCTCGTTTCGGTGCCAATCTTAAACGCGTTCGTACACGACGTCACACGGCAGTCGCGCACCGTAACGTCGCGCATTTCCTCGCCGCGTCCGAGCGCTTCGCTGTTTTTGAGCACAATGCCGTCGTCGCCCGTCGAAATAAAACAGTGCGCAATCGTCACGTTCGACGAGCCCGCCACGTCAATCCCGTCGGTGTTGGCGACGTGGCGGTTGTTGTCGATAACCAGGTCGCAAATATCCACGCCGGTGCAGCCGTTGAGCTCCAGCGTCCAGCGCGCGGAATTTTCCAGCTCAAAATTCTCCACGCGCACGCCCTCGCAGCCGACGAAGCGCACAAGGTTGCCGTATTTGCTCTCATGTGCAAACCGAATACGCCTGCGGTAGGCCTGGCGCAGCTCCCAGACTCCCAGCGTTTCGGCGAACGGCTCGGTCTGCGGCGGTTCGGCGGGCGCAAGCGAATACCACTCCCCCTCGCCGCAGAGCTTGCCGCCGCCGGCAAGGCGGATGTCCCGCGCGTTTTCGGCGTACAAAAGGCAGCCCTTGTCCATATCCGCCGCATTGCGGGAGGCCACAAGCGCGCTGCCGCGCTCTACAAACAAGGTCACGCCGCTTTTGAGCGTCAGGCTGCCCGTCGTGAAGCTGCCGCCCGCCACATAGACAACGCCGCCGCCGTGCGCATAGATCTCGTCAATGGCCGTCTGCACCGCGTCGCGGTTGTTGCGGTCGTCCCGGTCGGGCACAGCGCCGCAGTCGCGGATATCCACCGTATAAACGCCCGCCGGCAGCGGTTCCGTTTTCAAATAGTCGTCGTAGGGAATGTTCGGGTAAAAATCTCCCTCGTACACCTCCGTAAAAATGTCGCCGGAGGTCACCTTAAAATCTTTCGTATACACCCCAAAATACCACCCGGCGGCCGCCCCCGCAAGCAACGCCGTACAAAGCAGGGCCGCCAGTATTTTTTGCGTTCGCCGATGCATGCCGACCGTCCCCTTCCTTTTCTTTTTCTTTACGATACCATGATTTGCAGGGCTTGTAAATCGGAATATGGCGATTTTGTAAACAATTCGCTTTGGCGGCGGATTTTATTTGAAAAGCACGGCGCTTCGTGTTATGATAGAACGGTATTGAAGCAAGGAGGGATCGCCTTGGACGAGACCAAAAAAACCGGCGGGCCGCTGCCGGAGGAGCCGGCAAAAGCCCCTGCGCCGCAGGAAGACGCGCCAAAAGCCGAAGCGCTCGACGCGCAGGCGCTGCACGAGGAAATGGAGGACCTTGCCCGGGTCTTTCAGGAGGAGCTGGACCGCGCAAAGGCGCAGGCCGAGCAGGAGGCGTCTTTTGAAAACGGCGGGATGCTGATTCAGTCGCTCGACGACCTGCCGAACCGGCAGGAAGCGCCGGAGGAGGACGCGGGCGGCGAAACAGAGGAAAAGCCGCTTTGCGCCTGCTGCGGAGAGCACCCGGCGGGCACCAAAAAGAACCCGGACTCGCTGTACTGCCCGGCCTGCGACGAGGGGCTGCGGCACTATCCGTTTGATTTTCTCAACATCCTGCTCGCACTGGTGCTCGTGGCGTTCGTTTTTTACGGCGGCTATCGGTTCGCCGGGCAGACCGAGGTCTTTGTGCAGGCGGCGACCGCCGACCGGTACGCGGCGCAGGATACGCTGTACGCCGCGGCGGACGCGTACGCCCAGGTGCAGACGACCCTGGAGGACGAACGCACCGACGGCGCGCTCGTCACAAAACGCGCCATCCAGACGATTTACCGGCTCGGCTACATGTCCAACATCCGGGATTTTGCCGGGCAGCTGCGCAGCTGGGAGCTGCAGATGCCGCACTTCCGCTCGGTAAAGACCGCGGTGGACCGCGCCGAACAATTCCTTGCGACCGGCGACGCGGCGCAGGAGATTTTATCGCCGTACCTGTCCATGGCCGCTGAGGAAATCCCCTACGACGACGTTTTCGCCGCGTTGGAGGCGCTCAAGACCGCCGCACCCGACACGCCCGAAGCGCTTGAAAACGGCTATGTGCCGCAATTTTCCGAATACAACGCCGGCATGGTCACGTTCTACCAATACTATCTCGCGCTGATTTCGAACCAGTCCCTGGAGGCGCAGCTGGCGCTGGTCGAGCAGATTCGGGAGCTTGAGCCGGAGGAGACCTGGCTGTACGCCACGCTGCTCGGGGAATTGTACGCCAAGACCGGCCGCGACGTGGAGCCCGTCTGCGCGCTGCTGCAGGAGGCGAACGCGGAAGACGGCACCCCCGCCCTGCTGCGCGTCATTGCGCTGCGCACGGCCGGGAGCTACGACGAAGCGGTCGCCATGGCCGAAGAGGCCATCGCGGCGGAAAACGAGTACGCCGGCGAAATGTACCGGCAAATCGGCATCTGCCGCCTTTTGCAGGGCTACTATGCGCAGGCCTATGCGCAGCTTGACGAAGGCTTCCAGTCGACCAACCCCTCGGTGCAGATGGTCAACACCCTCGCGCTGTGCGCCGCCGCGGCCGGGGAGACCGACGCTTACAACGATGCGGTCGAGATGCTCGAGAGCAGCGGCTACACCGTCTCCGCCGACGTGACCGCCTACCGCGCGGGCGAATGCACGATTGAAAGCATCTTTACGGAAGGGGATTTGGACGTCACATGAAAATTGTCTATCTGCTTGTCAAATACCTGACGCTGCCCGGCACGTTTTTGCAGGCGTTTTTTGAGCACCTGACCTGCCGCGCCTATGAGGTGCTCATAGAGGACGGCCGGTACCTGCGTGCCAACGAAATGTGCGGGCATATCGAGCACGAGCTGGTGCGCAAGCGCTCGACCGCGTTCGGAATCTGCTTTTTCCCGTTTCTGTTCAACCTCATCGTCGGTCTGGTGCTGACCGCGGCGGGTGCCGTGCCCGTCTTGTACCTTGGCGAATGGTTCACCTCCGGCGGGTCGATTCATATTTTCAACTTCCTGTTTTTGTGGGTGGGCGTTTCGGCGCTGACGAACCTCTTTCCGCAGACCGAGGACGCGCTCACGCTTAAGGAGCTGCTGTACGGCAAGCAGACCAGGCCGAACCTCTTTCTGCGGATTCTGGCCTCCCCCGTTTTCGCGGTGCTGTACGCCGGGTCCTACCTGCAAAAATGGGGCGTCACGCTGCTGAGCTCCGCGGCGTTCGCCTATCTGTACCCGTACCTTCTCGCCGCCTTCCTGCCGCAGCTTTACAACGCGCTGCGGTAAGCCGCCGGGAAAATACGCGCCCCATGCAGCCATACGCGTTCACAGTTTTTCGAGCCAAAGTTTGGTAAACCTGCACATGGATTTCCCGCCCGCTTTGTGCTATCATGCGTTTTGAGGGTATCATTTAGCTTGAGGCATTTTGGTTTTCCGTATGTATCGCAGCCTTTGCAGCGGACGTGTGAAACCAGCGGGGAAAATAGCGTGCTTGCTGTTCCGCACGGCGTCTGCAAAAGCAGGCGCCGTGTTGTTTTTTGCAGCGGGACGCCTCTGAAAACGGTCGGCGGGCTGCCGGAACGTCTCTTAAGCGCATGCGCCCCGCAAAAGGAGTGGATTGTATGAAAAAGAAGCTCATGTCCGCCATTAGCTGTGTTGTGATTCTCTTGCTGCTGTCGCAGACCGTTTTTTCGTTTTCGTCCGCGGCGGGCGCCGAGACGCAGCAGCTTTCCGAATCGGTAAGCGTTTTGGAAAATACGTTGTCGGAAAACGGGACGGACGTCGTCTATGAACTGAACGATTTAATCGCCCAGTTTGAAGCGCGGAAAGCCGAGGCGGCCACCGCGCAGGAAACTGCGAAGCTGGACGGCCTGATTTCCACCCTGGAGGACTTAATTGCGGAATACAGCCTGTATACCGCCGGCGTTTCCACCTATAAATACCATTTGATTTACAGCCCGGCCGTCGCCACCGTGATTGCGTATTTCAATTTGCGCGGCTATCTTCTGGCCGCCGAGCTTCTCACGCGCGCCAAGGAAGACACGGATGAAATCCTCTATGTGCCCACTTACGGCGCAAGGACCGGAAGCTCCGCGGTTATACAGCAAATCGGCAACGGGACGGTGGACGAGGGAAACGCGTCCTTTGAGCCGGGCGACAGCACAATCGAAATGGATTTGTATTACGCCATTCACAGCTTTAACTTCTTCAAACCGTCGCCGACAAGCAAGGTCGTATACATTTCCGACACCTATGATTTCAAGCATGAAGAAGAGGCGTATGAAACGGTCGCCGGCATCGCCATTGACATGATGTGCAAGGCGCAGGACGCCGGCGTGCTGACGCCGTACGTCGTGCTGATTGCCGTGGAAGTGTAACGCGGCGCCGCGCAGGATTCGGAGGAAGCCGAGTATGAAAAAGTGGAAAATTGTTTGCATCGTTTTGGCGGTTGTCGTATTTCTGGTTCTGATTGTCCCGGCCGGGTGGATTCTCGGCGACATTTATCTGGATACGCTTCACCATATAGCAAAGCCCGAAAGCATTTACGAGGAGCGCTGGGACCTGGATTTCCCCGAGTCCATAGAGGAAATCTATGCGCTCGACGGTGAACGCGGCTTTACCGGCGACGGCACGCAGTATTCCGTGTTTACGGTCGAGCCGGCGGACGACGCCTTTTTTGCGGACTTTTCCGACGCGCCGGCCGACGAGGCCTTTCTGTCGAATTTCACAAGCGGCTTAGATCAGCTGCAAGTGCCGCAGGAGCAGCGCCCGGATTTGGAGCGGGCGTATGTGTGGAAGTTTTTGGGGGATAGCCCGAGCCCCGTCATGGACGGCCGCTATTTTGACAACCTGTATCTGCTTTGGGACGCGGACGCAAGCACCCTGTATCTTTTGGAGGTCCTGATTTAGTCCCTGACACAAAAACAAAAGCGCCGCGCCCATATGTTGTGCAATCTGCCGATTGCATTTTCACGGGAAACCCGTTATACTGAAAGCACAAAGGAAACGGCGCGTGCGACTGACGGGAAAGCGCAGACAAACTGCGGTGGAACACGCTGCCGAATATTGGCCGACCGTCTGGGCGATCTTGCAAAACGCAGGGTCGCCCTTTTGTTTTGCAGGAATCTTCACGGGGAGTGACAGGCATGGATTTCAAACAGTGGGAAGGCTTCGTTCGCGGCGAATGGAGCGAAAAAATCGCGGTGCGCGATTTCATTCAGAAAAACTACGCCCCCTACACGGGCGACGGCGCGTTTTTGGCGGGCCCGACCGCGCGCACAAAGGCCGTCGCCGCAAAATGCGCCGACCTGCAGCGCAAAGAGCGCGAAAAGGGCGGCGTGCTGGACGTGGACACCGAGCACGTCTCGTCGCTTGTGACCTATGGCCCGGGCTATATCGACAAGGAAAACGAGCTGATTGTCGGCCTGCAGACTGACGCGCCGCTGCGCCGCGGGGTCAACCCGTTCGGCGGGATGCGCATGGCGCGCAGCGCGGCCGCTGCCTACGGCTACAAGCTGTCGGACGACTTAGAGGAAATTTTCAGCTTCAAAACCACCCACAACGACGGCGTGTTCCGCGTGTATACCGACGAAATGCGCGCGGCGCGGCACATCGGCCTGTTGACGGGGCTGCCCGACGCCTACGGGCGCGGCCGCATCATCGGCGACTACCGCCGCGTGGCGCTGTACGGCGTGGACGTGCTGATTGAAGAGAAGAAAAAGGACAAGCGCGAAATCGGCTTTGGCAACATGGACGTCGACGCCATCCGCCAAAGCGAGGAGCTTTACCAGCAAATCCACTTCCTGGAGCTGCTCAAAGAGATGGCCAAGCTCTACGGCTGCGACATCAGCGCGCCCGCCCAAAACGCGCGCGAGGCCGTGCAATGGCTCTACTTCGGCTATCTTGCCGCCATCAAGGAGCAAAACGGCGCGGCGATGTCCCTGGGGCGCACGTCCACCTTCTTAGACATTTATATCGAGCGCGACCTGCAAAACGGCACGCTCACCGAAAGCGGCGCGCAGGAGCTGATGGACGATTTCGTCTTAAAGCTGCGCATGGCGCGGCACCTGCGCACACCCGAATACAACGAGCTGTTCGGCGGCGACCCGATGTGGATTACGGAAAGCGTCGGCGGCATGGGAGAAGACGGGCGGACGCTGGTCACGAAAAATTCCTATCGGGTGCTCAACACCCTGTATAACCTCGGCCCCGCGCCCGAGCCGAACCTGACGGTGCTGTGGTCGGAAAAGCTGCCCGCCGCCTTTAAGACGTTCTGCGCGCGCATTTCGGTGGACACCGACGCCATTCAGTACGAAAACGACGACGTCATGCGCCCGATTTACGGCGATGACTACGCCATTGCCTGCTGCGTTTCCGCCATGCAGGTCGGCAAGCAGATGCAGTTCTTCGGCGCGCGCTGCAACCTGGCGAAGCTGCTGCTGATTGCCATCAACGGCGGCTATGACAACGTATACGGCCAGAAAATCGGCCCGCAGATGGCGCCGCTTGCGGGCGACACGCTCGACTTCGGCGAGGTCGCGGGGCGGTTTTCCGCCTATCTTTCCTGGCTGTGCCGGCTGTATGTCAACACGATGAACGTCATCCACTACATGCACGACAAATACGCCTACGAAAAGATTCAGATGGCGCTGCACGACACCGAGGTTACGCGCTTCATGGCGTTCGGCGTGGCGGGGCTTTCCGTCGCGGCGGACAGCCTTTCGGCCATCCGCTATGCCAAGGTCCACCCGGTGCGCGACGAAAACGGCTATATCGTGGACTTTGAGACCGAGGGCGGCTTCCCGACCTACGGCAACGACGACGACCGCGTGGATTCCATTGCGAAAAAGCTGCTGGAGGACACCATCGGGGAGCTTCGCAAGACCCCGACGTACCGCGGCGCCATCCACACGCTGTCGGCGCTGACCATTACCTCGAACGTCGTGTACGGCAAAAAGACCGGCGCGACGCCCGACGGCCGCAAAAAGGGCGAGCCCTTTGCGCCGGGCGCGAACCCGATGCACAACCGGGAGAAGAACGGCGCGCTTGCGTCCCTCAACTCCGTGGCGAAAATGCCCTACGACGCGTGCCGCGACGGCATTTCCAACACCTTTTCCATCATCCCGCAGGCGCTGGGCAAAACGGACGGCGAACGCGCGGCGAACCTGGTCAGCGTGCTGGACGGCTATTTCAAGCAGCGCGCGCACCACATCAACGTCAACGTCCTCAACCGCGAAATGCTGGAGGAGGCGTACAACGACCCGACGAAGTACCCGAACCTGACCATCCGCGTGTCGGGCTATGCGGTCAACTTCCACAAGCTTTCCAAGGAGCAGCAGCGCGAGGTCATTCTGCGCACGTTCCACAGCACGATGTAAGAGCCGGACGCAACACAAAAGAAAATCCCCGCCCGCCGCAAGATGCGGTGCGCGGGGATTTTTGCGTCCTGTTTCGGCAGTCGGCGTCAAATGCCCTTGAGCTTGCCGAGGTTTGCGAGCGTGTGCGGCACGCCCTTGAGAATTTTGCCCATGCCCTTGGCGAACTTATCCTCATTGAGAATCACCAAAAGGCCCTCCGCCATATCCTCGCTGAACAGGCCGAAGCTCATGGAAACCAGATTCTTCATCGGCAGCTGCAGCGCAATGGCGCCGGCAAGCGTGTCCTCACCGAGCATCTTTTTGAACAGCCGATTGAAGCGTCCGCCCCATTTGCCGTCCGCCGCGTCCTCAATGGTGTTGCTGAACGTCAGCGGCTTGGATTTGTCGCGCGCGTTGGGCGGCAGCTCGTGCCCAAGCACCGAAACAAACTGTTCGTCCGGCACATGCATGATGTCCGCGCCATAGTAGAGCGGGGCGCTCTCGCGGTAATCCGGAATTTCGGCCTCCACGGTCGAGCGCACCTGCACCTCGCCGGTCAGGCGGATGTCGCGGCTCGAAGCGCCGACGAGAATCTGAAATGCGCCGGTCTCGACGTGCCAGTCGTGGAGGTTGACGTTATAGTACGCAAACGCACGCTTGTCAAGCGTCATGGCGACTTCCTTTTCCTCGCCGGCCTTTAAGAACACCTTGCAAAACGCCTTGAGCTCCTTCTGCGGGCGGAAAATGGTGCTTTCCTCGTCGCGCACATACAGCTCGACGACCTCCGCGCCGTCGCGCTTGCCGGTGTTTTTAATCTTGCAGGTCACCGTCAGCGTGTCCGTGTCGTCCATCTTGTCGGCGCTCAGCTTCAAATCGCTGTACTCGAACGTCGTGTAGGAAAGGCCGTAGCCGAACGGGAAGCGGACCTTCTTTTCGGCGGTGTCATAATACCGGTAGCCGACATAGACGCTTTCACGGTATTCCACCGAAACCGGCGTGCCGGGGAAGTAGTTGGCGCTCGAATTGTCGGCAAGCGCGTACGGGTAGGTCTCGGACAGCTTGCCCGACGGGTTCACGTCGCCGAACAGCACGTCGCAGACCGCGCTGCCCGTGGTCTGGCCGCACAGGAACGTGTGAAGAATCGCCGGGACGTCGTCCGCCCACGGCAGCTCGACCGCCGAACCGCCCGCAAGCACCACGACGACGTTCTTGTTGACCTTGAGCACCTCGTTGACCAGGCGGTCGTGCAGCGGCGGCAGGTGCATGTGGCGGCGGTCGCAGCCCTCGGTCTCGAATTCATCGGTCAGGCCGATAAAGAGCAGAACCGTGTCCGCGCCCTTGGCCTTTGCAACCGCTTCGGCGACGAAATCGTCGTCGGAGGTGCGGTTCTTTTTCGCCGTTGAATAGCCCGGCGCGTACTGGAACGAAACGCCCATCTGTACAAGCGTCTCAAAGGCGGAATCGAGCTGAATGGGATTAATAAGCGACGAACCGGCGCCCTGGTAGCGCGGCTTTTTCGCCATTTCGCCGATAACGGTGATTTTCGCGTCCTTTTTAAGCGGCAGCAGGTCGTTGTCGTTTTTGAGAAGCACCATGCACTGCCCCGCAATCTCGCGTGCAAAGGCGTGGTGCGCTTTTGCGTCGTAGGTATGGTCGCCGAGCGCCTCCTGCGATTTGAGCGCAAGGTCCACCAGGCGGTCGACCATCTCGTCTAAGAAGCTTTCGTCAATGACGCCCTGCTTGACCGCCTCCAAAATGCGCGCGTTGCCCATGCCGTCCGAGGAGGGCATTTCCAGCTCCTGCCCGGCAAGCAGCCCCGCGACACGGTCGTTTTCCGCGCCCCAGTCGGTTTCCACAATGCCCTTAAAGCCCCACTCGTCGCGCAGGACGTCCGTCAGAAGCCACTTGTTTTCCGCGCAATAGGTGCCGTTTAAGCGGTTGTAGGCCGCCATAATGGTCCACGGCTGCGCTTTTTTGACCGCAGTCTCAAACGGCGCTAAGTAAATTTCCCGCAGCGTACGCTCGTCGACGACGGTGTTGACCGTCATGCGGCGCGTTTCCTGGTTGTTCGCGGCGAAATGCTTAATGGAGGTTCCAATCCCCTTGCTCTGCACGCCGTTAATAAACGCCGCCGCCATTTCGCCCGCCAAAACCGGGTCCTCCGAGAAATACTCGAAGTTGCGCCCGCACAGCGGCGAACGCTTGATGTTCGTCCCGGGCCCGAGCAGAACCGAAACCTTTTCCTTCAAGCATTCCTCGCCCAGAGCCTCGCCCATTTTATAGATAAGGTCGGTGTCCCACGAGCAGGAGGTCGCCGCCGCCGTCGGGTAGCAAATCGCGGGCACGCCCTTTAAGGACAGCTTTTCCTCCTTGCTGGTCTTTTCCTCCACGCGCTTACGGATTCCGTGCGGGCCGTCGGTCATCATAATAGACGGTACGCCCGCCGACGGCACATCCGCCGTGTGCCAGTAGTCCTTGCCGGAGCAAAGGCTGACCTTTTCCTCCAGCGTCATTTTGGATACAATATCCGGGTGCTTCATAGATTTTCCTCCCATGCAGATTTTGCGTTTCCCTTATATCAAAGCATGCTATCCATAGCATAAACCAAACGCCGAAAATATGCAAGCGTTTTCCGCGCGCGGCGGTTACGCTTTCAGCTGCCGGTAACGCGCCTCAAGCTCCGGCCAGCGGCTGTACGCGTCGCGTTCCTCCAAAAGCTTTTTCGCCGCCATATACGGCGCCGCGGCGACCGTCAGACGGTGCATCGCGCGTTCGGCGGCGCTTCTTGCGCGGCGTTTTGCGCGGCGCTCGGCGCGCGTGGTCTCCGGCAGCGCATAGGCTTTCTCCACGTCCGCCTCGGTGGGCACGACCGCCCCCTCGGGGAACCGTTTTTGCAGCAGCGCGGCGCTCTTTTGCAGCGCGCGGGCCTCCAGCACGGCCGTCTTGCGCGCGCGGCGCTGTTCCTTCGTGTCCCGCGGCATGGCGCAGGCGTCCGTCAAAAGCCGGCGGTCAAATTGCCGCAGCCCGGCAAGCCCCGCTTCAACCAGGCGCTGCGCCCGGGCGACCCGCTCGCGCATTTCGTCGGTCGAAAATTTTTCGAGCTCCGCAATTGTCATCTGAGCCGCTTCGCGTTTCGCCGCGGAAGCCTTGTCCGTCTTGCCCGCCGTCTCCTTTTGCGCGGCGTAGGCGGCGTAGACCTCCTCAACCGTGTCGCAAAGCGCCTCGTCGGACAGCTCGCCGTTTCGGTCGTCCGTAAACAGCGCGCGGATTTTTAACACCCGAATCATATTCTGCCGCTTTTCTTCGGACAGGTCGTAGAACAAAAACGGAAGCAGCGACAGCACCGTGCCGGCAATCGCCGCGGCAATCATGGCGTAAACGATGGGGTTGCGGAACTCCGCGTTGAACAGGTCCTCGTAGTTGTTTGTCAGGCCGTAGCGCTGTAAGATAAGTGGAATCGCGTAGCCGGTGACCAGGGCAATGGCGTTGCCCAAAAGCACGCCGCTCTGCTCGATAAAGCCCTCGAGCCGGTCGCCGGTCTTATACTGCTGGTACTCCATAACGTCGGCCTTCATCGCCGGCAGGTAAATGATGGACAGCGCCGAAAACATATCCTTTAAGTAAATCATGATAAAGACCAGGATATAGCTCTTGTAGCACACCAGCATCAAAACCAGGCACACAACCTGCGCCGCCATGGACAAAAGGCAGATGCGCCGTTTGCCGAGCTTGTTTGCAAGCGGCGCGCCGAGAAGCATGCCCGGCGTCGCGGCCTCCCCGCGGATGACGACCATCAGCGAGTAAAGGCCGGCGTTGTTCATGCCGTAGTAGAAAATCCACTGGAACAAGTACCCGTAGCCCCCTGCTAAGAAATTGAGCCAGGTCGACAGGTTGATAATCCAGAAATATTTGTTGTGCGAGACCTTTTTGAAGCCCTCCCAGAAGCCGACGCGCGGGACGTAGCGCTTGGGCACGATAATGCGTTCGCGCGTGCCGAACACACACAGCATGCTGACCGCCACGCCCAAAAGGCAGAACACCGGAAAAGCGATGCGGTAGGTGCGCAGGTCGTCGAGCGGGCCGATGAGCGGCAGGACGGGGTTGATAATGGTCGGCGCGGCGGAATAAATGATGGAGCTGACCTCAATAATCCACGCGCGCTCCGAGGAGTTCGGCGACATAACCTGCACAAGCCCCGCGTACGCCGCCGAATAGAACGGCGAAAAAATCTGCAGCAGCGTGTACACCACAAAGACGGAAATCGCCTTGTCCCGGTAGCTCATGCTCTCGTACGGCAAATACACAAGCAGCGTGCCCAAAAACGCCGTCGGCAGGCCCATAGACAAAAGATACGGCCGAAATTTGCCCATCGAGCTGCGCGTGTTGTCAAACAGCATGGCGCGCATGGGCGCAAAAACAAGGCCCACTAACGTCGCCGCGACGTTCATCGTCTGCAAATCGAGCGCCGTAATGCCGATGGACGCGCCGACAATCATGCTGCCCGCGTTTAAGACGATAAGGCCCACCATCGTCACAATAAAGTACACGCCCGCGCCGCCGACGGAATACGCGGCGATTTCGCGGTAGGACACATACTTTTTTTCCGGCGGCGTTTTCCAGTACCGCCGCAGGTTGCAGGCCTTTTCCTTACAAAGGGCGGCGAAGCGCGCAAGCTTTTCTTTCATAGGGTCCCTCCGTATTTTCCCCTCCTGCGCCCCGGTTTTTCGTCTTACTCCTCCGGCATTTCCTCGTCGGAAAGCTCCAGCAGCCCGTCCGCAACGGCCGCGTCGACGGCTTCTACCTTCTTAAGCTGTTTTTGGATAATCTCATTGCGTCTCTGCGCTTTGCCGAGCGTTTTGCCGGCCTCCTCTATCTTTTTCTGCGCGGCTGCCAGCATCGCGCCGAATGTGGCGTACTGCGTCTTGGCCGCGCCCAAAAGCTCGCGCACCTCATTTGCCTTTTCGTTGATGGCGACGGTCTTAAAGCCCATTGCCAGGGAGTTGAGCAGCGCCGTGATGGTGGACGGCCCCGCAACCATGACGTTGTACTCGGTCTGGATGCGCTCCAAAAGCCCGGACTGCGACGACGCAATCTCAGCATACAAGCCCTCGGTCGCCAGGTACATAATGGCAAACGGCGTGGTGTTGGGGACGCGGATGTATTTTTTGATGGTCTTCGCTTCGCCCAGCACCCGCGTTTCCAGCGCCTTGCGCGCGGCCTTGAGCGCCTCCTGGTCCGCCGCGTCCGCGGCCGCGCACAGCCGGACGTAGTCCTCCATGGGGAACTTCGAGTCCACCGGCAGGTATGTTATGCGGGAGGGGTCGTCCGCGGCGGGAATGCGAATCGCAAACTCCACGCGCTCGCTGTCCTTTTCCCCGGTGGCGACGTTTTTGTCGTACATATGCGGAATGGTCTGGTCGAGGATGTTTTCAAGCTGTACCTCCGCCCAGGTGCCGCGCGCCTTGACGTTCGTCAGCACCCGGTTGAGCGCGCCGACGTTGTCGGTGACGCCGGCGGAAAGCTCCTTCATCTCGCCCAGGGATTTATACAGGTTTTCCAGCTGTTCGGACACGGTCTTAAAAGAGGAATTCAGGCGCGTTGTCAGCGTGGAGGTCAGCTTTTCGTCGACCGTGCTGCGCATTGCATCGAGCTTTTTTTCGTTGCTCTGCTGCATTTTCGTTACGGCCTCTTCCACAGACTTCGTCTGCTTTTCCCCCTGCAAAAGCAGGCGGTCGCGTATATCGCCCAGCGATTTCGTGACCGTCTCGCCCAACGTGATGCGCTGCTCGAGCGTGGCGCGCGTCATGTCGTCGAGCTTTTTCTGCATCCGCTCCGTCTCGTCGGCACGCTCCATCCGGTTTTGGGCAAACGCGTCCGCCGTGGTTTTGCGCAGCTCCTCAAGCCGGGCGGCAAGCGCCTGCTGTGCGGCTGCGGCCGCGTCGGACCGCGTCTGCTTCGCCGTGCGCAGGCTGACGGCCAAAATGGCAAGCAACAGCGCCACCGCCACGGCGGCAAGCGCCAAAATCAGCATTTCCATACGGTTCCCCTTTTCCGCTTCGCCGTTTTGCAAGCCTATCGAAAAGCCCCGCGGCGAAGCCTGTTCAAATTCCGTCGTATCTTCTTTGCCGGCGGCCTTTGCCGGCGGCGCGCCGCCCGCATTTCGGTCTTTCCTCAGCATACCTTGTTTTTTGGGAAAAGTCAACGGAATTCCCGCAGAAATTCCGCGTTTTCTGTACAGGGACGCTTGCGCGCCGGCGCGGCGTGTGGTATACTTCTGGCCGGATATTTTTAGCGGAAACGGAGGCGCGGCGTTTGGGCAAAGCGAAAGCAAAGGCTGTACGCACGGCGGCAAAGGCCGCTTTTCCCTATACCCTGCCCATCTGCGCGGGCTTTTTGTTTTTGGGGGCTACCTACGGGGTGCTCATGCGCGCGAACGGATTTTCGTTTTGGTACCCGCTGCTCATGAGCCTGACCATTTTCGCGGGGTCGGCGGAATTTGTCGCGGCGGACATGCTCTGCGGCGCGTTCGCACCGCTGCAGGCGCTGGCCGTCACCCTGCTGCTCAACGCGCGGCACCTGTTTTACGGGCTTGCGATGCTCGACAAATACAAGGGGACGGGCGCAAAAAAGCCGTACCTGATTTTCGGGCTTTGCGATGAAAGCTTTTCCATCAACTGCACGGCCAAAATCCCGCCCGACGCGGACCGCGGCTGGTTCTACTTTTTCGTCACGCTCTTCAACCATATATACTGGGTGACGGGCGCGACGCTCGGCGGGCTGTTCGGCGCGTTTGTGCATTTCAACACAGAAGGGCTCGATTTCGTGATGACCGCGATGTTCGTCGTCATCTTCCTTGAGCAGTGGCAAAAGGACAAGCAGCACATAAGCGCCCTTGCGGGGCTTGGCATTTCGGCGGTCTGCCTGCTGATTTTCGGCAGCGACACGTTCATCCTGCCCGCGATGCTCGGCATTTTGTTGGCGCTGGCGCTCCTGCGCCGGCCGCTTACGAAAGGGGGCGGCGACGTATGAGCGCCATGACGCTGCCCCAGCAGCTTGCGACCATTCTCTTATTCGTGCTCGGCACCGCGCTCACGCGGTTTTTGCCGTTTCTGCTGTTCCCGGCGGGCAAACCGACGCCGAAATTCCTGCAATATTTAGCCAAGGTCCTGCCCGCGGCGGTGTTCGGGCTTCTAATCGTCTACTGTCTGCGAAACGTCGACCTTTTTTCGGGCGGGCACGGGCTTCCGGAGCTTCTCTCCATCGCCGTGGTCGTCGGGCTGCACCTTTGGAAAAAGCAGATGCTGCTGTCCATTGCGGGCGGGACGGTCTGCTATATGCTGCTCGTGCAGTTTGTGTTCTGAAAGAAAACCAGACAAAAAACGGGACGCTGTTTTGCACAGCGTCCCGTTCGTTTTGCCCATATCGGGTTATTTCATAAACCGGCCGTAGCGGGCCTGGTTGACAATGAAGCCAATCAAAAACGCCAGCAGAATCGGGATAAGCAAAACGATAAGCGCCAGAATCCCGAAAATCACAATCGGCACGCCCTTACGGCTCTTTTTGCGCGCGGGCTTTTCCGGTTCGGGCGAAACGGGGCCCTGCTCACCCTCTTCATAATAGGGCATAATCGGCAGCACCGCGTTGTAGGCGGGAATGCCGGTGCTGTGCAGCAGCGGCTCGACGAAATCGCACAGCGAATCCGACACCTTCAAAAGCTTTTTGACCTTGATGTGCAGCGCGTCGAACACCGAATCGAGGATGGACAAAAGCCCCATCGTGATTTTGTACTCCGGGTCGTCCGGGCCGTACAAATCCTCGCCGCCGTACAGGTTCGTGACCATGTCCACGATGAAATCCACCACGGGCTTGTCGGCGATGTCGGCGTACTCGGCGGGAGAAAGTCCCGTTTCCTTTTTCGTCCACTTGGCGACGCGGCCGATGGTCAGCTTGTTCAAAAACTTTGCGACAGGCTTAATGAGCCAGCCGAATTTATAGATGACCTTCTTTTTGATGCTGATGGACGTCGCCATGTCGGCGAACTTGTGCGTGTCGCCCGCCGCGGCCTTGACCATGTCGCGCACGATGCCGACCATCTGGTTTTTCAGATAGTCCTGTAAGGACGCGCCGTGCAGGTCAAAATGCACCTTTTCGTTGACAAGGTCGGTCGTCGTCGAAACAATGCCCGCCGCCTCGTCGACCACCACGGTGCGAATCGGCGCGGGATAGCCTATGGTCGCCGCGGTGGAAATCGTATAAAACGTGTTGCCGCGCTTCGTTTGCAGCTTGTCGATGTGGTGGATATGCGTGTGGCCCGTGAGCATGAACTGGATACCCAAATCCGCATACTGCTCGCGGCGCACGTCAAAGTCGCCGTGCATGTCGTTTTTGCCGATAAGCGCGTACACGGGCGACGGGGCGATGAGCGGGTGGTGCGTCATCGCAAGGATGAACTGGTTGTTTTTTCGCGCGTCCTCGGCCTGCTCGCAAAGCCATTTGTAGCAGTCGTCCGAAATGCCGCTTTTGCCCGCCAGGTTGCGGTCGTCGTTGATGGCGAACAGCCGGTAGCCGTCCGCAAGCTGCACAACGTAGGACATGCTGTCGCGGTGAACGGAAATCGCCTCGTCGGGCCCGAATTCGCGGTACATGTCGAACAGCTCTTCGCGCTTGGCGGCCGGAATCTTGATTTTCTCGTCGCCGCGGTAGGCGTTCGTCTGCCCGTCGTCCTGGTAGTCGTGCGTCGCGGTAATGACGTACACGCGCTTGCCCGCGGCTTTCAAGTCCCGCAGCATTTCAATAAACTCTTTGTGCGAATCGTACTCGCCGTTTGAAGTGGTATCGCCGGACAGCAGCACGATGTCGGTGCGCTTGTCCGCCTTGATTTGCCGGAACGCCGCATCCAGAATTTCCGCCGACTGCTCAAGCGGCATTTGGCTTTTGGCGTTCGCCGCCGCATATGCCGCGCCGGAGACACCCGTGGATTTCGCGTAATAATGCGTATCCGTAATGACCGTTACCGTAAGCGGTGCCTTTGCCATAGGTCGTCCTCCCTCTTATGTCCAATTCGTCTTTTATTTCGCCTTGGTCCGAATTTCCTCGGTCAGCCGCGCTGTGAGCGCATCGAGCTCGAACGCGCCGATGTCGCCCTCGCCGCGGTGCGAGACGGCGACCGTGCCGTCCTCGACCTCCTTGTCGCCGACAACCAGCCAATACGGCAGGCGCTGCATGCGCGCCTCGCGAATTTTATACCCGATTTTTTCCGAACGGTCGTCGACCTTTGCGCGAATGCCGCGGTCGCACAGGGCTTTTCGGATTTCCTCGGCCCGCGCGGCGTGGCGGTCGGCAATGGGCAGCACGCGCACCTGCTCGGGCGACAGCCACAGCGGGAACGCGCCGGCGAAGTGCTCAATCAAAATGCCGATGAACCGCTCAATGGAGCCGAACACGACGCGGTGAATCATAATGGGCCGGTGCTTTTCGCCGTCCGCGCCCGTGTATTCCGCTTCAAACCGCTGCGGCAGCTGGAAGTCGAGCTGAATCGTGCCGCACTGCCAGGTCCGCCCCAGGGAATCCTCCAGGTGGAAGTCAATCTTCGGCCCGTAAAACGCGCCGTCGCCCTCGTTGACGACATACGGCAGGTGCAGCTCGTCAAGCGCCTTTCGAAGCCCCTCTGTCGCCATCTCCCAATCCGCGTCGCTGCCCATAGAATCCTCGGGCCGCGTGGAAAGCTCGACGTGGTACTTGAAGCCGAACAGCGTGTAGACCTCGTCAATCAGGCGCACAACGCCCTTGATTTCATCGGTGATTTGCTCGGGCATCATGAAGATGTGCGCGTCGTCCTGCGTAAAGCAGCGCACGCGCATAAGCCCGTGCAGCGCGCCGGATTTTTCGTGCCGGTGCACAAGCCCCAGCTCGCCCATGCGAATCGGCAGGTCGCGGTAGGAGTGCGGCTCGGATTTGTAGACAAGCAGCCCGCCGGGGCAGTTCATCGGCTTAATCGCAAAATCCGTATCGTCAATGACGGTCGTATACATGTTTTCCTTGTAGTGGTCCCAGTGGCCCGACGTCTCCCAAAGCCCGCGGTTGAGCATCATCGGGGTCGAAATTTCCACGTACCCCTCGCGCGTGTGGATTTCACGCCAGTAGTCGACCAGCGTATTCTTTAAGATCATGCCGTTGGGCAGAAAGAACGGGAACCCGGGGCCCTCGTCCATGAGCGCAAACAGCTTGAGCTCGCGCCCCAATTTGCGGTGGTCGCGCTTTTTCGCCTCTTCCACGCGCGCCAGATATTCGTCGAGCGCCGCCTGCTTCGGGAAAGCGGTCGCATAAATGCGCTGCAGCATTTTGTTGTGCTCGTCGCCGCGCCAGTACGCGCCCGTGCAGGCGGTCAGCTTAAACGCCTTGACCGGCCCCGTAGACATCAGGTGCGGACCCGCGCACAGCTCGTCGAATTCGCCCTGGCGGTAAAAGGAAATCGGCTCGTTTTTCTCGGCGTGCTCTTCGATAAGCTCGACTTTATAGGCCTCGCCCTTTTCGCGCATTTTTTCGAGCGCCTCGGCCGGGGAAAGCGTGTACCGCTCCAGCGGCAGGTCCTCCTTGACGATTTTCTTCATTTCCGCTTCAATCTTTTCCAGCGTCTCCGGGGTAAAGACCGTCTCGGAATCGAAATCATAGTAAAACCCGTTGTCGATGGCGGGACCAATCGCCAGCTTCGTTTCCGGGTACAGGCGCTTGACCGCCTGCGCTAAGATGTGCGACGCGGTGTGGCGAAACGCGCGGCGGCCGTCCTCGTCGTCAAAGGTCAGAATTTCGAGCGTGCAGTCGCCGGAAAGCTCGGTGCGCAAATCGCAAAGCTCGCCGTCCACCTTCGCAAGGCACGCCGCTTTGTAAAGCCCCATGCCAAGGTCTTTTGCAACCCCGGCGGCGGTCACGGGCGCGTCGTAGGACTTGACCGACCCGTCTTTTAGCGTAATGTTGAACATATGGACTCCTCCTTTATATTCGGAAAACCTGTCTATTATTGAAAAAAGCACCCCACCCCAAAAACAGGGATGAAATGCTCACATTCCACGGTTCCACCCAAATTGGCGCAGCGCGCCCGCTCAAGCGCTTTAACGCAGCGATACGGCGCGCCTTGGAAACTTCTTTGCGGCGCGCACTCGGGAGAGGTGTCGGGCTTCACGCTTTGCCCGCGCTTCCAGCCGCGGCGGGGGCTCTCTTGAAAGCGTGCGGTAAGCCGTCGGGCTCCGTCAACGTTTTTTGGCTGTTCCAAACGGCGCCCGGCGCAAAGGCAAGCCCTGCGCGGAGCCGTTATGATTTCAGCGTTTATTATACGCGCCCGGAGAGAAAAAAGCAAGTCCCTTTTTCCGGGAGGAAAAAGGTTTTCGGAAAAACGGTTTTTCGTTGACAGCGCAGCCTAAGTTGTGCTACAATGATTTTAGCAACTTCTCGGCAGCAATTTGGGGGATCGGGCGCACGCGCCCGTCGCCGCGGAAAGGTTCTGAAACAGAATGAAAAAATGGTTCTCCGTTCTTTTGACTGTCTGCCTGCTTTGCGCGCTCTGCGTGCCCGCCTTTGCAGCCTCCTGCAAGGTGGACGCCGCCGCGTCCCTTTCGGAGGACGGCGTGCTTTCCGTAACCCTTTCGGTTCCGGAAAACAGCGGCCTTGCCACGTTTGAGACCACGCTGCATTACGACGAAGCCGCGCTTACGCTGCAGGACGTCGCCTACGGCGCCGGCAGCATGACCACCTCCAACACCGAAACGGCCGGGCGCGTAGGCCTTTACATGATCTGGACCGAAACGCAAAAAGAGGCCGCGACGCTTGTGACGGTCACCTTCCAGGTCAGCGAGGCCGCCAAGGGCACGACCGTCCTTTCCTTTACGGACACGAAAGCGCATGACGCCGACGGCGGCGCCATGGCCGTCACCGTCGGGGACGACGGCTCGCTTTCCTACGCGCTGACCGAAGAGCAGCCCGTCACCGACGCGGACATTCCCTCTACGGCGGGGCGGTACGCCGCCATTGGCGGAACGGCTGTTGCGGCTGTCGCCGTTGTCGTGGCGCTGGTCGCCGCCAAACGCCGCCGCACGCCGACGAACTAACCGGTACGTTCCACGCAGCCGCCCGGGGACCCGGGCGGTTGCTTTTTTCTGTCTGTTTTTTGAATGTTCAGGAGCTTCCCATGCAGTTAGAGACCCTTTCGACACACCGGCAGCGTCGCGTCTGGCGCAAGCTATACAAGCAGGCCTTTCCCCGGCAGGAGCGCAAGCCCTTTTCGCTGATGCGCCGCCGCAGCCGGACGCGGGACATGGAGCTTTTAAGCATCCGCGGCGACGACGGCGCGTTTCTGGGCCTTGCCGCCGTCGCGCTGCACGAAGACCTTGCCCTGCTCGCCTATTTCGCCGTTTCCGCCGACGCGCGCGGCAAGGGCGTGGGGTCAGAGGCGCTGGCGCTTTTGAAAGCGCGCTACCGGGACCGGCGGCTGTTCCTTGAAATCGAGCGCACCGGCGTCCCCGCCCAAAACGCCGAACAGCGCGTGCGGCGCAAGGCGTTTTACCTGCGCGCCGGGTTCTCGCCCTGCCCGTTTCTGGTGTCGCTTTTCGGCGTGGAAATGGAGGTGCTCTGCTTCGGAGCGCCCGTTTCCTTTGAGGCGTACCGCTCGGTGTACGCCCGTTTTTCCGGCGGACGCGCCGACCGGTTCGTGCGGCTGCTCTCTCCCCCGGCAAGCGGGGAAAACGCGCGTCCCGGCCGTTGACATCCCGCGCGGGATATTGTATAATAATTTTTAGTTTTTTTGTAAGGACTGCCCGGCAAACGGGCGGATCTCAGAGGAGGTCACGGCACTATGGTCAAAGCGATCGTCGGCGCCAACTGGGGCGACGAAGGCAAGGGGAAAATTACCGATATGTTCGCCGAAAAGGCGGACATCGTCGTCCGCTTTCAGGGCGGCGCGAATGCGGGACACACCATCATCAACGACAAGGGGCGGTTCTCCTTTCACTTAATGCCCAGCGGCGTGTGCTACGACCACACCACCTGCGTTATCGGCAACGGCGTGGCGCTCGACATTGAAAAATTCTGCAAGGAGCTGCAAAGCATCCGCGAGGCCGGCCTTAACCCGAAGCTGCTGGTCTCCGAGCGCGCGCAGATTCTGATGCCGTACCACATCCTGTTCGACGTCTATGAAGAGGAGCGGCTCGGCAAAAACGCGTTCGGCTCGACGAAAAGCGGCATCGCCCCCTTCTTCAGCGACAAATACGCCAAAATCGGCTTGCAGGTCAACGAGCTGTTTGACGACGAAACGCTCAAAGCGAAGCTTCATAACATCTGCACGCTCAAAAACCTGACCTTGCAGCACGTCTACCACAAGCCGCTTCTGTCCGAATCGGAGCTTTACGAGACGTGCCTGCGTTACCGCGAAATGATTGCGCCCTACGTCTGCGACACGCGCGCCTTTCTCAACGACGCGCTGCAAGCGGGCCGGGAAATCCTGCTCGAAGGGCAGCTGGGCACCTTAAAGGACCCCGACTTCGGCATTTACCCGATGGTCACCTCCTCCTCCACCCTCGCCGCCTACGGCGCGGTGGGCGCGGGGCTGCCGCCGCAGTCCATTTCCGAAATTATCGCCGTCACCAAGGCGTATTCCTCGGCGGTGGGCGCGGGCGAGTTCGTCTCTGAAATTCTGGACGCGGAAAAAGCGCAGGAGCTGCGCCTGCACGGCGGCGACAAGGGCGAGTTCGGCGCGACGACCGGCCGCCCGCGGCGCGTGGGCTGGTTCGACTGCGTGGCGACGCGCTACGGCATCACCTGCCAGGGCGCGACGAAGGTCGTCATGACCGCGCTCGACTGCCTTTCCTATCTTGAAGAAATCCCGGTCTGCGTCGGCTACGAGCTTGACGGCAAGACGATTTCCGACTTCCCGACCACGCCGCTGCTCAAAAAATGCAAGCCCGTTTTGAAGGTTCTGCCCGGCTGGCACTGCGACATCCGCGGCATCCGCGACTACAGCGCCCTGCCCGAAAAGGCGCGCGCCTATGTGGAATTTATCGAAGCCCAGCTCGGCGTGAAAATCGACATGGTCTCGAACGGACCCGAGCGCGAAGCCATCATTTACAGATAAGCGCATAAAAAGCGAAAGGAGGCCGCCGCATGGAAAAGGTTCTGGTTCTGGATTTCGGCGGGCAGTATAACCAGCTCATCGCCCGGCGCGTGCGCGACGCGCACATCTATGCGGAAATCCTCCCCTATACTACCGACCTTGCCAAAATCCGTGAGCAGGGCTACAAGGGCATCATCTTTACGGGCGGGCCGAATTCCGTTTACGACCCGGCCTCTCCGCACTATACGCGAAACATCCTTGACCTCGGCGTGCCGGTGCTCGGCATCTGCTACGGCTGCCAGCTGATGGCGTGGATGCGCGGCGGCAGGGTCGAGACCGCGCCGGTCTCGGAATACGGCAAAATCGATTTGCACATCACAAAAGAAAGCCCGCTTTTCGAGGGCATACCGGCCGACAGCACCGTCTGGATGAGCCATACCGACTACATCGCCGAAGCGCCCGAGGGCTTTACGGTCGTCGCAGGAACGGCCAACTGCCCGTGCGCCGCGATGCAGAATACCGGGGAAAACCTCTATGCCGTGCAGTTCCACCCCGAGGTGACGCACACCGCCTTCGGCCGGCAGCTGCTGCACAATTTCCTGTATAAAATCTGCGGCTGCAAGGGCGACTGGGTCATGGACAGCTTCCTTTCGGACAGCGTCCGCGCGCTGCGCGAGCAAATCGGCGGCAAGCAGGTCATTTTGGGCCTTTCCGGCGGCGTGGACTCCTCCGTCGCGGCGGCGCTTTTGTCGCGCGCGGTCGGCAAGCAGCTGACCTGCGTCTTTGTGGACCAGGGCCTTATGCGCAAGGACGAGGGCGACTTCGTCGAGCGCACCTTTACCAAGCTGTTTGATATGCAGTTCGTCCGCGTCAACTGCGGCGGCGCGTTTTTGGAAAAGCTTAAGGGCGTGACCGACCCGGAGGAAAAGCGGCGCATCATCGGCGCGGAATTTTACCGCGTGTTTTGGGACGAAATCAAGGCCCGCGCCAAGGGCGACGCCTACTTTGCGCAGGGCACCATCTACCCCGACCGCATTGAAAGCGGCAGGGGCGCGACGGGCGGCGGCGCGGGCAGCGCCGTCATCAAAACGCACCACAACCAGAGCGCCGTCCCCGCGGACGTCGACTTTTTGGGCATTCTCGAGCCGCTCGGCGACCTGTTTAAGGACGAGGTGCGCGCCGTCGGCGAAATTCTCGGCCTCCCGCACGAGCTGGTCTGGCGGCAGCCCTTCCCGGGGCCGGGTCTCGGCGTGCGCATCGTCGGCGAAATCACCGCCGAGAAAATACGCATCGTGCAGGATTCCGACGCCGTGCTGCGCGACGAAATGGCGAAAAACGGCTATGAAAAGGAATTGGCGCAGTTCTTCACCGTGTTCACGGGCGCAAAGTCGGTCGGGGTTATGGGCGACCACCGCACCTATGAAAATGTCATCGCCATCCGCGCCGTCACGACCGACGACTTTATGACGGCCGACTGGGCGCGCATCCCCTACGACATTTTAGCGGCGGTCTCCAACCGCATCACAAACGAGGTCGAGGGCGTCAACCGCGTCGTCTACGACATCACCTCCAAGCCCCCCGGCACGGTGGAATGGCTGTGACGAAGCCCCTATCCGGCCCGGCGGTCCTGGGCCGCCGCACTTCTAAAAACGGACGCACGCCGTCCGTTTTTCTTTTTCCCGGGAAAACATTGCCATTTGTCGAAAAAAAAGGTATACTATGGGCAGGTCAATTTTTTGCTTTACAAACCGAACATGGAGGCTGCACCCTTATGGAAAACAACAAACGTCCCGAATCCCTCGCGCGCATTACGACCGCCGAAGCGGCGCGCGCCTTTATTGACGAACAGGTAGCCGAGGTCCGCAAAACCGTCGGGGACAAAAAGGTCCTCTTGGCGCTGTCGGGCGGCGTCGACTCCTCCGTCGTCGCGGCGCTTTTAATCCAGGCCATTGGCAAACAGCTTGTGTGCGTCCACGTCAACCACGGGCTTCTGCGCAAAGGCGAGCCCGAGCAGGTCGTCCGCGTTTTCCGCGACGAAATGGACGCAAATCTCATCTACGTTGACGCGGCGGACCGCTTTTTAGACAAGCTTGCGGGCGTCTGCGACCCCGAGACCAAGCGCAAAATCATCGGCGCGGAATTCATCGAGGTCTTTAAGGAGGAGGCGCAGAAGCTCGACGGCGTCGAATTTCTGGCGCAGGGCACCATTTACCCCGACATCCTCGAAAGCGAAAAGGGCGTCAAGGCGCACCACAACGTCGGCGGCCTGCCCGCCGAGCTGGGCTTCGCGCTCGTCGAGCCGCTCAAGTTCCTGTATAAAGATGAGGTCCGCGTCGTCGGCGATGCGCTGGGTCTGCCGAAAAGCATGGTCTACCGCCAGCCGTTCCCGGGTCCGGGACTCGGCGTGCGGTGCCTGGGCGCCATTACCCGCGACCGGCTCGAGGCGCTGCGGGAAGCCGACGCCATTCTGCGCGAAGAATTCGATAAAAACGGTCTGGCCGGTAAGGTCTGGCAGTATTTCGTCGCCGTGCCCGACATGAAGAGCACCGGCGTCAAGGACGGCAAGCGCTATGAGGGCTGGCCGGCAATTATCCGCGCCGTCAACACGACCGACGCCATGACCGCGACCATTGAGGAAATCCCCTATCCCCTTTTGCATCTTTTGGCCGACCGCATCACAAAAGAGGTCCCCGGCATCAACCGCGTCCTCTACGACCTCACCCCCAAGCCCATCGGAACGATTGAGTGGGA